>JANXZN010000070.1 GCA_025355545.1 Rhizobacter sp. | reverse complement strand
GCAAGCTCGGCGACAACGAAACCGGCGGCGGCCTGTCGCTGCCGATCTGGATCGAGTACATGAAGCACGCGCTGAACGGCGTGCCGGTGGAGCAGTACCCGGTGCCCGACGGTGTCGTCAACATCGGCGACGAGTGGTACTTCGAGGAATACGCCAAGGGCGCCGGGGTCGCGAGCGTGGGCCTGGACGACAAGTTGCCGACGGCGCCGGACGAAGAGGAGCGCAAGAGCATCCTCGACCTGTTCCGGCGCTGAACACCCGTGCGCCTCAGCCCGGCGGCGTGAAGCGCAGTGACTGGCCCGCCTGCTGGCTGGCGCAGGCCGACAGCGCCTCGAACAGTTCGCGTCCGTCGCGCGTGTCGCGCCACGCGCCCTCGACGTATTTGTAGTGAAAGCCGCCCGAGCGCGCCGCCAGCCAGAGCTCCTGCAGCGGCGGCTGGGTGTTCAGCACGATCTTGCTGCCGTCCGGGAAACTCATCTCCAGCAGGCCGCCGGTGCGCTGCGTGTCGATGTCGACCACGTCGTCCTGCAGCCAGGCGTCGACGCTCGCCTCGACGCTGGCCAGCGCCGCGCGCGTCTTGGCGTCGTAGTCGCTGTCGGTCAGCGGGCTGGGGTGAAGGTCGGCGGACATGGTCGATAGAATCCAGGGATGTTGCAGCGCGAGATCAGTGTAGCGGTGGCCTCGAAGGCTGCGTCGACAGTAAGTGCATGTCTCGTCGCCGCCGCGCTGCTCGCGGCCTGCGGCCAGAAGGGGCCGTTGATGCTGCCAAAGCCCGCCGCAGGCGCGTCCGCGCCGGCCGCCGCCTCCGCCCCATGACGCTGCCCGGCGCCCCGCACATCGCCTACCGCGGCGACGATCTGTTCATCGAGGACCGCCGCGTCGCCGAACTCGCGCGCGCGCACGGCACCCCGCTGTACGCATATTCGCGCGCTGCGATGCTGGCGGCGCTGGCGAGCTACCAGCGCGCGCTCGCCGGCCGCGACCACCTGATCTGCTACGCGATGAAGGCGAACTCCAGCCTCGCCGTGCTGCAGACCTTCGCGCAGGCCGGCTGCGGCTTCGACATCGTCTCCGGCGGCGAACTCGAGCGCGTGCTCGCCTGCGGCGTGCCGGCGAGCAAGGTCGTGTTCTCCGGCGTCGGCAAGACGCGCGCCGAGATGCGGCGCGCGCTCGAGGTCGGCGTGATGTGCTTCAACGTCGAGAGCGAGGCCGAGCTCGAGGTGCTGTCGCAGGTCGCGAGCGCTGCCGGCCGCATCGCCCGCGTCAGCCTGCGCGTGAATCCGGATGTAGACGCCGGCACGCACCCCTACATCTCGACCGGCCTGAAGGGCAACAAGTTCGGCATCGCGCATCAAGACGCGCTGGCGAACTACCAACGCGCCGCGGGGTTGCCGGGCCTGCACGTGGTGGGCATCGATTGCCACATCGGTTCGCAGATCACCGACGCCGGCCCATACCTGGACGCGCTCGATCGCCTGCTCGAGCTGATCGAGACGATCGAGGCCCACGGCATCCCGATTCACCACCTCGACCTCGGCGGCGGCCTGGGCATCACCTACACCGACGAGGCGCCGCCGTCCGCCGAGGCGCTGGTGACGAGCCTGCTCGCGCGCATCGACGCACGTGGCCACGGTCACCGGCGAATCATGTTCGAGCCGGGCCGCTCGCTGGTCGGCAACGCCGGCGTGCTGGTCAGCGAGGTGCTGTACGTGAAGCCCGGCGAGCAAAGAAACTTCTGCATCGTGGATGCGGCGATGAACGACCTGATGCGCCCGGCAATGTACCAGGCCTGGATGCGCATCGTCGCCTGCCGGCGGCGCGACGATCCGACCATGATCTTCGATGTCGTCGGCCCGGTCTGCGAATCCGGCGACTGGCTCGGCAAGGACCGCGCACTCGCAGTACGCGCCGGCGACTGCGTCGCGGTGCTGTCGGCCGGCGCGTACAGCATGACGATGGCAAGCAACTACAACACGCGTGGGCGGGCGGCCGAGGTCATGGTCTCGGGCGATCGCGTCTGGCTGATCCGGGACCGCGAGCAACCAAGCGAGCTGTTTCGCGGCGAGCACCTGCTGCCCGCGAACGCCGGCTAGATCCGCCCTTCCTCGATCGCGTGGCACGCGATCAGCGCGCCGCCGAACATCTTCAACGCCGGCCGCTCCTGCTTGCAGCGCTCGTTCGCGTGCGGGCAGCGCGGGTGAAAGCTGCAGCCGCTCGGCGGCATCAGCGGGTTCGGCACCTCGCCCTGCACCGGCGTGCGCGCACGACCGCTCATGTGGATGTCGGGGATCGCATCGAGCAGCATGCGCGTGTACGGGTGGCGCGGGCGCGCGAACAGATCGGCCTTGTCGGCGAGTTCGACGACCCGGCCCAGGTACATCACGCCGACCTGGTCCGACACGTGCCGCACGACCGCCAGGTTGTGCGAGATGAACAGATACGTCAGGCCCTGCTTGCGCTGCAGGTCCTTCATGATGTTGAGCACCTGCGCCTGCACCGAGACGTCCAGCGCCGAGGTCGGCTCGTCGCAGACCAGGAACTCGGGCTGTGTTGCGAGCGCGCGCGCGATCGAGATGCGCTGGCGCTGGCCGCCCGAGAACTGGTGCGGGAACTTCTCGACATCCGCCGCCGCGAGACCGACCGACTGCAGCAGCTGCGCGACCCGCGCCTTCATCTCGCGCTTGTCGCCCCGGGTCGCGCTCTTGCCGCTCAGCAAGCCATGTTCCTTCAGCGGCTCGCCGACGATGTCGGCCACCTTCCAGCGCGGATTCAGGCTCGCGTACGGATCCTGGAAAATCATCTGCATGCGCCGGCGCAGGGCCAGCGCCTGCTTCGACCGGAAGGTCGTCGCGGTGTCGGTGCCGTCGAACTCGACCCGGCCTTTCGTCGGCGCGTACAGGCCGACCAGCAGGCGCGCGACCGTGCTCTTGCCGCATCCCGATTCACCGACCAGCGCCAGCGTCTTGCCGCGCTGGATCGAGAAACTGACGCCGTCGACCGCATGGACGAACTGGCGCGGCTTGCGTTCGATCACGCGGTTCAGCCAGGGCGCCGAGACATCGAAGGTTTTCGCCAGATCGTGCACTTCGACCAGCGGCGCCGCCGCGCCCGCCCTCGCGCTCATCAGGCAACCTCCCGCAGCGCCGGCGCGTGCAGCCAGCAGGCCGCGCGGGTTGCGCCGGCGGGCAGCAGGTCGGGCCGCTCGACGCGGCAGCGGTCGAACACTCGCGGGCAGCGCGGGTTGAACGCGCAGCCGGCGGGAATGGCGGTCAGGCGCGGCATTGCGCCGTCGATCTGCAGCAGCCGCTCGCGGTCTTCATCCATCGCCGGGATCGAGCCCATCAGCCCGACGGTGTAAGGGTGCGCCGGCGCGTGAATCACGTCGTGCACCGGGCCGATCTCGGCGATGCGACCGGCATACATCACGGCCACGCGATCGCAGGTTTCGGCGATCACGCCCATGTCGTGCGTGACCAGCATCACCGCGGCGCCGTGCTCCTTGCACAGCCGCCGCAGCAGCGAAATGATCTGGGCCTGGATCGAGACGTCGAGCGCCGTCGTCGGCTCGTCGGCGACGATCAGCTTCGGCTCGGCCGCGAGCGCGAGCGCGATCACCACGCGCTGACGCATACCGCCGGAGAACTGGTGCGGGAACTGGTCGATGCGGGCCTCGGCCGCCGCGATGCCGGTTTCCTGAAGCAGCCGGATCGCGCGCCGGCGCGCTTCGTCGGCGCTCACCGGCAGGTGGGTCCGGATGGTCTCGATCAGCTGCCGCCCGACCGTGTAGAGCGGGTTCAGCGAGGTCAACGGATCCTGGAAGATCGCGCCGATCTGGCGGCCCCGGACCTTGCGCATCTCTTCGTACGGCAGGTTGTCGATGCGCCGGCCGTCGAAGCGGATCTCGCCCGCCGCCACCCGCCCCGGCGGGTCGAGCAGGCCGATGATGGCCGCGCCCGTCAGCGACTTGCCGGCGCCGGATTCGCCGACCACGCCGAGGATCTCGCCCGGCGCGATCTCGAACGAGATGTCGTCGAGCGCGACGAGCTTGCCGCGGCGCGTCGGGAATTCCACCCGCAGGTTGCGAACTTCGAGCAGCGGGCCGGTCATGAAGATTTCACTTCAGGGCGACGCTGTTGCAGCCACCGATGGATTCCTGATAGTCCACCTTGACCGCGAAGTCGGTCGCCAGCCTGTTCGCCTTTTCGGCGACGAGGTAGTAGCGCGTGCACGGCGCCACCTGCAGCTCGATGCTGCGCTGTTCGCCCAACCGGTGCGCCCCGTCGCGCGGGCCCTGGACAGTGATCTTGCGCAGACCGGGCTCGACGAAGGTCGGGCTGTCCGTGGTGTCGCGGCTGTCGACGCGGATGATCTGAACCGAGTAGGTGTCGATCGGCGTCCGCTTGTACTTGTGACCATCGATCTGTGCATAGCCCGCGGGCAGGCCCGCGCAGGCCGACAGCGCCGCGACGACCGGCAGTATCGAAGCGGACCTGGCAAAAGACAACGCGTTCATGGTGGTCTCCATGGTTGGATCGGGCCCGGTTCGATTCGCGATCAGCGCGCAGGTTCAACGCAGCCGCGGGTTCAGCGCGTCGCGCAACCAATCGCCGAACAAGTTCATGCTCAGCGCAATCAGCAGCAGCATCGCGCCGGGGAAGATCACGAGCCACCAGGCGCCGCTGAACAACTGCTTGTTGCCCTCGTTGATGAAGGTGCCGAGCGAGGGCGAAGTCGGCGACACGCCGACGCCCAGGAACGACAGCGTCGCTTCGGTCTGGATCGCCAGCGCGAGGTGGATGGTCGCCAGCACCAGCACCGGGCCGAGCACATTGGGCAGCACGTGCCTGAGCATGATGCGCAGCGGCGGCACGCCGACAACGCGCGCGGCCTGCACATACTCCTTGCTGCGCTCGACCATCGTCGAGCCGCGCACGGTGCGCGCGTACTGCACCCAGCCGGGCAGCGCGATGGCGATGATCAGTACGCCGAATGCGAGCGAGTCATGCGCCTGCGGAAACAGCGCGCGACCGACGCCGGCGATCAGCAGCGCGATCAGGATCGACGGGAATGACAGCATCACATCGCAGACGCGCATGATGAAGGCGTCGACACGCCCGCCGGCGTAGCCCGAGAGCAGGCCGAGCGAGACGCCGATCAGCACCGAGACGATCACCGAGGCGCCACCGATCAGCAGCGAGATGCGCGCGCCGAACATCAGCGCCGAGAGCACATCACGGCCCTGCTCGTCGGTGCCGAGCAGGTACTTGGCGTGACCGCCGTGCATCCAGGCCGGCGGCAGCATCGAGTCGCTGAGTTCGAGCGTGGCCAGATCGAACGGGTTGTGCGGCGAGATCACATTCGCGAACAGCGCGCAGAACACGCAGGCGAGCGCGATCACCGCCGCACCGATCGCCATCGGCGAGCTGCGGAACGAGTGCCAGACGTCGCCGTCGAGGAAGCGCGCCCAGGCACCGGGCGCCTTGGGCTCGGGCATGGGGGCGATCACGGAGCTCATGGCGCCGGCTTGGCTTTCAGCGAGACCCATTTGAAGAACATGTAGTTGGTCGGCAGCTGCGCCAGCGTCACCTTCTTGCCGTAGGCCCAGGCCAGCGCCTGCTGGTGCAGCGGGATGTGACCGAAGTCGTCCGCGTGGATCTTGAAGGCCTCGCGAATCATCTCGTTGCGCTTGGCCTTGTCGGTTTCGGTCTGGATCTTGCCGGTGAGCTCGTCGAGCTTGGCATTGCTGTACGTGCCCAGGTTGTACTGGCCCTGGCCCTTGTCGGTCGGCGTGGCCATCAGGTTGTAGAGCGCGTCGTGGGCGTCGGTGGTGCTGGGGGTCCAGCCGAGCAGGTAGAAGCTCGTGTCGCGGCGCAGGATCTTCGGGAAGTAGGTGTTCTTGGTCTCGGCCTGCAGGTTGATCTTGACGCCGATGCGCGCCAGATTCGCGGCGACCGCCTGGCAGATCGCGGCGTCGTTGACGTAGCGGTCGTTGGGGCAGTTCATCGTGACCTCGAAGCCGCTCGCGTAGCCGGCGTCGGCCATCAGCTTCTTCGCGGCCTCGACGTCATAGGGCAGGCGCTTGTTCATGTCGGCCTGGAAGCCGTTCACGCCCGGGCCGACCATCAATGCGGTCGGCGTTGCCGCACCGCGCATCACGCGCGACTTGATCGTCTCGACATCGATCGCCTGGTAGAACGCCTGGCGCACGCGCTTGTCCTTGAACGGGTTCTTGCCCTTGACGCTGCTGAACAGCAGCTCGTCGCGCTTCTGGTCCATGCCGAGAAAGATCGTGCGCAGCTCGGGGCCCTGCAGCACGGTATTGCCGGCCGACGCCTTGATGCGCTCGATGTCCTGCAGCGGCACCGGCTCCATCACGTCGATCTCGCCCGACAGCAGGGCGGCAACACGGGTGGCGTCGCTGCCGATGGGCGTGAACACGACTTCGTCGACGTTGCTTTCGACCTTGTCCCAGTAGTTGAAGTTGCGCACCAGCACCGTTCGGACCGATGGCTGGCGCTCTTTCAGGCGGAACGGGCCGGTGCCGTTGGCCTTGAAGCTGGCGGTGTTCTCGATGCCCTTGCGGCGATCGACCGGCTTCTCGGCCTTGTTTTCCTCGCACCATTTCTTGCTCATGATCGCGAACACGGTCAGCGTGTCGGGCAGGATCGGGAATGGCGTCAGGGTCTCGATGTCGACCGTGTAGTCGTCGATCTTGCGCAGTTCCTTGATCGGTGCGACGTAGCCCTTCATGTCGCTGCCTGCGTCGGTCGCGCGCTTGAAGCTGAAGATCACGTCGTCGGCCGTGAACGGCGTGCCGTCGTGGAATTTCACACCCTTGCGCAGGTCGAAGCGCCACACCGTCGGCGCGGTCTGCCTCCACTTGGTGGCGAGCAGCGCCACCACCGACATGTCCTTGCCGCGCCCGACCAGCGACTCGTAGATGCTGCTGTCGAAGCTGAGTTGCAGCGACTCGTTCAGCGAGTGCGGATCCATCGATTGCACGTCGCCCTGGTTGGCCACCCGCAGCGTGACTGCGTTCGACAATCCGCAGGCCAGCACGAGCGCAGCGGTGAGAAGGGTCTTCTTGAGTTTCATGAATGTCTCCAACGAGGGTGACGACGGGATTCGGGAGGCAGGAGCTCAGTACCCCGCGGCGGATTTCTCGACGCGCAGGCGCGGGTCGACGACGAAGTAGAGCATGTCGACCGCCATGTTGATGACGACGAAGATCAGCGCGACCAGGCACAGGTAGGCGGCCATCACCGGGATGTCGGCGAAGGTGACGGCCTGGATGAACAGCAGCCCCATGCCGGGCCACTGAAACACCGTCTCGGTGATGATCGCGAAGGCGATCAGGCCGCCGAGTTGCAGACCGGTGATCGTCATCACCGGCACCAGCGTGTTCTTCAGCGCATGGCCAAAATACACCGTGCGGTTCGTCAGGCCGCGGGCACGCGCGAACTTGATGTAGTCGGCGCGCAGGACCTCGAGCATCTCGGAGCGCACCAGCCGCGTGATCAGGGTCAGCTGGAAGATCGCCAGCGTGATCGACGGCAGGATCAGGTGCTTCCAGCCGTCGACCGTCAGGAAGCCGGTGCTCCAAGCCCCGAACATCGTGACCTCGCCGCGGCCGAAGCTGGGCAGCCATTTCAGCGTGACCGCGAACACCAGGATCAGCAGGATGCCGATCAGGAAGGTCGGCAGCGACACGCCCACCAGCGACAGCGTCATCAGCGTCTGCGACAGGAACGTGCCGCGCCGCAGCGCCGCATAAACGCCCATCGGGATGCCGAGCACCAGCGCGATGACGGCGGCCGAGATCGACAGTTCGAGCGTGGCCGGCAGGCGCTCGGCGATCAGCGACGACACCTTGCGCCCCTGCCGCAGGCTCAGGCCGAACTGGCCCTGCACGGCATTGCCGACGAAGCGCACGAACTGCACCGGGAACGGCTTGTCGAGGCCGAGGTCGGCGCGCAGTTGCGTGCGCTGCTCGGGGGTCGCATCCTGGCCGAGGATGTTGTTAACCGGGTCACCGACGTACTGGAACAGCATGAAGGCGATGAACGCGACCGTGAGCATCACGATCACGGCTTGCGCGAGGCGGCGGAGAACGAATACAAGCATCGGCTGGGGGTTGGCGTTCACCCAGCAGGCCGCGGGCGGCCCCGGGTCCGGGCTCAGTGAGGTGCGGCATGCGCAAGAGAGGGTCGCTCGCATGCGGGCAGACCAGCGACGGGCATGCTCGCGTCGCATGGGCGATCAGAGCAAAAGCCGAGCCACCCGTCAAAGGGGAATGCCCGGATGCGGACCGCATGCGAAGCTGCAGCTGCGCGCTTCGAGGCCGGTCCGGGCGAAAAAAAGCCGCCCGAAGGCGGCTTTTCGATCTCCGGTCGGCTTGCGCGAGGCAAGCGGCCAATCAGAAGAAGTGACGCAGGCCAGCTTCGATGGCCTTCGACTTGCCGCCGGAGACCGGCGGCAGGGCCGAATTGCCACCCGTGTTGCCACCGATGCCAACCGTGGTTGCGCCGTCGTTCTTCAACTCGGCAAAAGTGGTGTACAGCGCGGTGCGCTTCGACAGGTTGTACACATAGCCCACAGCGAACTTCTTCAACGAGTTCGACGCACCGGAGTTGTCGAACTTGCTGTGGTCGTAGCCGGCGGTGATCATGCCTTGACCCACCGGAACTTGCCCGCTCAACGAGTAGCGGCTTTCCTTCTGGTCGACGGCGCCGAAGGACAGCGTGTCGCGATCGTAGTAACCCATGATCTTGACGACGCCAAAGTCGTACGAGCCACCGACGTTCATCGTCTTCTGGCTGGGAGCACCCGCCACCAGGTCGAGGCGCTGCGTGGCGTAGGCGGCTGCGACATCGAACGGGCCCGCGGCGAAGCCGACGCGGCCACCGAGGTAGCGGCCCGGGTTCTGCAACGCGCGCTCGCTCGCGGCAGCCATGATCTGGCCGTAGAAGCCGCCGAGGTTGGACGGCAGGAAGTAGCTGACGGCGCTGTCGGCACGCACGAACGTGCCCGTGGCCATGCGCAGCACGTTGGACGAATCACCCACGCCGACGGTACCGTACACGTCAAAGATCGTGTTGTTCCAGAACGTCGGGGTGTAGTCGCGACCGAGGCGGATTTCGCCGAAGTTGCCCCACAGGCTGACGGTCTCACGGCGGTTGAAGAACTTACCGCCGAGCCCGGCATTGCCCTGGCTCTGCGTCAGTTGCGAATTGAGCACGAAGCCCGCATACAGGCCACCGCCCAGATCTTCCTTGCCGGTGAACACCAGTTGGCTGCTGTTCAGGCCGCTGTTTTCCATCGAAAGAAAGCGATCACGGCCGTCGTTCTTGGTGTAGCGAACGCCCGCATCGAGCGTTCCCGACAGGGTCACGGAGGATTGAGCCGATGCCACACCAGCGAAAGCGCCCAGAACTGCGAGAGCGAGCAGAGATTTTTTCATTGCGACTATCTCCTAGGTTGAACAAGAGGTCCCGATCAAGAATCACCCTCGTTGGGCAGATCAGGCACAACCCCCTCAGCGGAAGTTGTGTGTATTGCACCAGAGGGGCCGGGTACTGGAAAGCCTTGGCGGGCAAAAAAGGACTTTATGTTGTCTGAGCACAACGAGGCCGAAGCCGCGCGTCCGGCACCAAAACGAACTCCCTCGGATCGGGGCACGGACGACCACAAACCCCATCGGCGTACCCCTCGCCGCGGGCTGCGGTATTCTGGATAACCAGTACCCGTGGACCCGCCTGCCATGCCGTCAACCGATCAGCTTCTGAGTGCCGCCGACAGTGCCTTGCGCACGCTCTCGGGTGCCGGCACGGCGTCGCGCCCATGCCCGGTCCCGCCGGTTGCGCCGCCGGCGCTTGACGACGCGCAGCGCCGCCTCTCCGGCGCGTTGATGCGGGTGAATCACGTCGGCGAGGTTTGCGCCCAGGCGCTGTACAACGCGCAGGCGCTGAGCACACGCGACCCGGTTCTGCGGCGCCAGTTCGAGCACGCGGCCCGAGAAGAGACCGACCACCTGGCCTGGACGCGGCAGCGCCTGCACGAACTCAATGCCCACCCGAGCCTGCTCAATCCGCTCTGGTACGCCGGTTCGTTTGCGCTCGGGCTGCTCGCGGGGCGCGCCGGCGACGCGGTCAGTCTGGGCTTCGTGGCCGAGACCGAGCGTCAGGTCGAGCAGCACCTGGACGGCCATCTGCGCCGGCTGCCCGACGCCGACACCGCCTCACAGGTGATCGTGCGGCAGATGAAGGTGGATGAAGGCCGCCACGCAGCGGCGGCGCAAAGCGCCGGGGCGGCAACGCTGCCCGCCCCCGTGCGCTGGGCCATGCGGGTCGCCGCGCGCGTCATGACGACCACCGCCCACCGCCTCTGATCGGCCCGCTGCTACGCGGCCCTGATCTCGAAGCTGCTCGTGATCTCGGCGGTCTTGCCGAGCATGATGGTCGCGGAGCAGTATTTCTCGTGCGACATCTTCACCGCACGCCCGACCGCTGCGTCGGTCAACGCCGGCCCGGTGACGACGAAGTGCATGTGGATTTTCGTGAACACCTTCGGATCGGTGGGCGCGCGTTCAGAGCTCACGACGACCTGACAGCCGCGCACGTCGTGCCGGCCGCGCTGCAGGATCAGCACCACGTCGTATGCGGTGCAGCCGCCGGTTCCCGCGAGCACCGTCTCCATCGGTCGAGGGGCGAGATTGCGGCCGCCGCCGTCGGGCGCGCCGTCCATCGTCAGCAGGTGGCCGCTGCCGGTCTCGGCCGAGAACGCCATGCCGCTCGCCGGCATCCAGTTGATCGTGCATTCCATTGTGGAGATCCTCTACCTTGCGCACCACTTGCGTGCGACCGTGCACGGATTGTGCACACCCTTGCCGCGCCGCTGGAGCGGGCCCTCTAAAAGGCCGCGATGTGGTTTATTGCAGCGCAGCAAAAAACGCTCTACACTGGCTTACATGCGGTGACCGATCCCGGCCCGGGGGGCCGATTCGTTTCTCACCCGATCGCTTGTCTCCTCCACCTCCTCCATTGGTGGATTCAGCCCAAGGCAGCAATGCCTTGGGCTTTTTTCTGCGCGTCGGCACGGCGTCCGGGCGGATCGGTGCCGACGTTATGATGCGGCGCCGCAAAACGATGGCCCCTGGAGACACGCGCATGGCTGCCCCGAAGCACAAGACCGCCCCGCGCGCCGGCAAGCCGAAGGCGCCGCTGTTGCTCGCCGACTATCTGCAGAAGATCCTCACCGCGCGCGTCTACGACGTGGCCGTCGAGACCCCGCTCGAACCGGCACGCAATCTCTCGAAGCGCCTGGGCAACCAGGTGCTGCTCAAGCGCGAGGACACCCAGCCGGTGTTCAGCTTCAAGCTGCGTGGCGCCTACAACAAGATGGCGCGTTTGAGCCCCGCGCAGTTGAAGCGCGGCGTGATCTGCGCCTCGGCCGGCAACCACGCGCAGGGGGTCGCGCTGGCCGCCGGACGGCTGGGCTGCAAGGCGCTGATCGTGATGCCGGTGACGACACCGCAGGTCAAGGTCGACGCGGTGCGCTCGCATGGCGGCGAGGTGGTGCTGTTCGGCGAGAGCTATTCCGACGCCCACCTGCATGCGCTCGAACTCGAGGCCCGTCATGGCCTGACCTTCGTGCATCCGTTCGACGACCCGGACGTGATCGCCGGCCAGGGCACGATCGCAATGGAGATCCTGCGTCAGCATCAGGCACCGATCGACGCGATCTTCGTCGCGATCGGCGGCGGCGGGCTGATCTCGGGCGTGGCGGCGTACATCAAATCGGTACGCCCCGAGATCAAGGTGATCGGCGTGCAGACGAACGATTCCGACGCGATGCTGCGCTCGGTGAAGGCCGGCAAGCGCGTGCAGTTGCACGACGTCGGCCTGTTCGCCGACGGCACCGCCGTCAAGCTCGTGGGCGAAGAGACCTTCCGCCTCGCACGCGCGCTGGTCGACGACTACATCGTGGTCGACACCGACGCCGCCTGCGCCGCGATCAAGGACGTGTTCCAGGACACGCGCAGCATCCTCGAACCCTCGGGCGCGCTCGGCGTCGCGGCGATCAAGCAGTACGTGGACACGCATCGCTGCAAGGGCAAGACCTTCGTCGCAATCACTTGCGGCGCCAACATGAACTTCGACCGGCTGCGCTTCGTCGCCGAGCGCGCCGAAGTCGGCGAGGAGCGCGAAGCGCTGTTCGCCGTGACCATTCCCGAGGAGCGCGGCAGCTTCAAGCGCTTTTGCGAACTGGTCGGCCCGCGCGCGGTGACCGAGTTCAACTACCGCATCTCCGACGCGAAGCAGGCGCACATCTTCGTCGGCCTGGCCACGACCCGCCGCGCCGAATCGACCCAGCTCGCGAAGCTCTTCGCGCGCCACGGCTTCGCCACCCTCGACCTGACCGGCGACGAGCTCGCCAAGGAACATGTGCGTCACATGGTCGGCGGCCGCAGCAGCCTGGCGGACGACGAGCGGCTGTACCGCTTCGTCTTCCCCGAGCGGCCGGGCGCGCTGATGCGCTTCCTGTCGAGCATGGACCCGGGCTGGAACATCAGCCTGTTCCACTACCGCAACCAGGGCGCGGACCATGGCCGCATCCTCGTCGGCATCCAGGTGCCGCGCGCCGACAAGAAGGCCTTCAAGGCCTTCCTCGAGGGCCTGGCCTACCCCTGCGAGGACGAGACCGACAACCCGGTGTACCGGCTGTTCCTGCGCTGACCGACCAGGTCGGCGCGCGCCCTCGTCGCGCGCCTCGAAGTCGATTGCGCGCGGGCCGGCTCGGGCCTCACAATCGCGGCGAGTTTGAGGTCCCCTCGAATCCACGGAAACCCATGTCGGTCAATCGCTCACTCATCTCCGCCACCTCGAACCCGCTGCTCGAACAGGCGCTGCGCCAGAAGCTCGCGCGCCGCGGCGAAACCACCGGCGGTTTAGGCGAACTCGAAGCGCTCGCGGTGCGCCTGGGGCTGATCCAGAACACGCTGAAGCCGCGTTTTCGCACGCCGCAGATCGCGATCTTCGCGTCCGACCACGGCCTGGCGGTCGAAGGCCTGAGCGTGGCCGGCAACCAGTCGACCGCGCTGCTCGCGCACCAGCTGCTGACCTCGCAGCTGCCGGTCGCGGTGTTCGCGCGCATCCAGGGGCTGGAACTCTCCGTCGTCGACTGCGGCATCGCCGAGTCGGTGAACCCGCACGCGCGGCTGCTCGCACGCAAGATCGCGCACGGCACGCGCAACGCGCGCGTGACCTCGGCGATGTCGGTCGACCAGGCGCACGCGGCGATCCGCGCCGGCATGGAGATCGCCGATTCGCTGGTCGGCAATGCGGTGGCCTGCGCCGGCATCGGTGTCGGCTCGCACGAGAGCGCGGCGCTGGTGCTGGCACGCCTGTCGGGTGCGAACCTCAGCGATCTGCTGATCGCCGGCCCCGACATGAACGAGTCGACCCTGGCGCACTTGCTGGCGGTGCTGCAGACCGCCCAGGCACGCCACAAGGACGCGACCGATCCGGTCGAGGTGCTGGCCGCGTTCGGCGGCTTCGAGATGGCGATGATGGTCGGCCTGATGCTCGTGGCCGGCAGCAAGCGCCACCTGATCGTCGTCGACGGCATGCCGGCCTGTGCCGCGCTGATGGTCGCGGCGCGCATCGCGCCGGCCGTGACCGACTACTGCGTCTATTGCCGCAGCCACAGCCACGAGGGGCTGGACCAGGCGCTGGCGTTGTTCCACGCGTCGGCTTTGCTCGAGCTCGGCATGGAGAGCACCGACGGCACCGGCGCCACGCTCGCCTGGCCGCTGGTGCGCAGCGCCGCAGCGCTGCTCACCGAAGTGGCCGAAGGCGAGGAAGCCGGCCCGACGCACCCTGGGGTGATGAACAGCACGGCCGAGCCGGCCACGCCGCTCTGACCAGGTACGGGGCTACTGTGTCGGAGCGGTCGCTTCCGGGCGCAGCGGGGCCAGCGTGCCGGGCTGCGGCATCACCTGCGGCGTCGGTGGCGGCGCGTACTGCGGCACTGGCGTCGACGGGGTCGGCAGCGCCGGCACGTCGCCGAAGCTGGTCGCCGGCAAGGTGCCGGTCGCGGCGGCCGCGGGTGGTGGCAGTTCGAGCGTGATCGTCGGTGCGCCCCGCGTCGACGAACCGATAGCCACCGTGCGCAGGCTGACCGATTGCAGCACGAGGTCGTTGTCGAGGCGCGCACCCACCGCGTAGGCCTTCGGCATCTTGCCGTCGATCGCCATCAGCGCCACGCCGCGCCCGGAACGCGACGCCTCGTCGCCCGGGTACTTCGGCGCGACGATGCCGAGCAGGCGGAAACGCGCGTTGGCCTGAGGGGTGGCGACGGCGTTGGGCGCCGCCACCGGTGCGGTGCCGAGCAGGCGCGTCAGTTCGCCCCGCACCGCGGCCACGTCGCCGACCGGCACCGTGTAGGCCGGCGCGGCCGGCGCGCGCACGAACAATCGCAATCCCCAGAAGACCGCCGTGGCGGCGACCAGGGCCCAGATGACGAACGCCGAAAGTCGTGCGAGCATGCACGATTATGATTCAAGCGACCTCCAACCACGGCTCCCGCGCCGGCAGGACGATTTCATGACTCTGGCTCCCGACCCCGGCGCGGCGCGCGCCGCCACCGCCCCGGCCCGCAACGCACGTGGCTTCACGCTGATCGAGCTGATGGTGGTGCTGGTCATCATCGGCGTGCTGGCCGCACTGATCGTGCCGAACGTGCTCGAACGCGCCGACGACGCGCGCGTCACCGCCGCCCGCACCGACGTCAACAACCTGATGCAGGCCCTGAAACTGTACAAGCTCGACAACCAGCGCTACCCGAGCCCCGAGCAGGGCCTGAGCGCGCTCGTCGCGAAGCCGACCGCCGGCGTGATCCCGCAGAACTGGAAGCCCTACCTCGACAAGCTGCCGAACGACCCCTGGGGCCATCCGTACCAATATGCGAACCCGGGCCTGAAGGGCGAGATCGATGTCTACAGCTTCGGTGCCGACGGCGTGGTCGGCGGCGAAGGCAAGAACGCCGATCTAGGCTCCTGGCAATGAGGTGGCCACCGTGAAGTTCCGCCACGCCGGCTTCACGCTGATCGAACTGATGGTCGTGGTCGCGCTGATCGCGATCGCCAGCGCGGTCGCCAGCCTGGCGCTGCGCGACCCGGCATCGACCCGGCTCGAGCACGAGGGCGCGCGCCTGGTCGCGCTGCTCGAGGCGGCGCGCAGCGAGGCTCGCGCCACCGGCCTGGCGGCCAGCTGGGAGCCGCGCGCCGCGCAGGAAGGCGCTGAGGGCTTCCGCTTCGTCGGCATGCCGCCGTCGTCCGAACTGCCGACGCAATGGCTCGCCGCCGGCGTCACCGCCGAGGTGCTGGGGGCACGCGCAGTCGTGCTCGGCCCCGAACCGCTGATCGGCGCGCAGCGCGTCGTGCTGCACCTCGAGGCGCAAAGCCTGACGCTCGCGACCGACGGCCTCGGCCCGTTCACGGTGATCGACGGCGAATCGGCCGCGGCGCCCCGATCATGACGATCACCCGCCGCGCGCCGGGCTTCACGCTGATCGAAGTGATGGTCGCGCTGGCGATCGTCGCGATCACGCTCGGCGCCGGCATCAAGGCCGCCGGAGCGCTGGCCGGCAACACTCAGCGGCTCGCCGACGCGACCGCCGCGCAGTGGTGTGCCGACAACCAGCTCACCGGGCTGCGCCTGAGCGGCCTGACGCCGCCGATCGGCGATTCGGAGTTCAACTGCGTCGAACTTGGCCTGACCTACCGTGGCCGGCTCTCGGTGCGGCCGACGCCGAACCCGCTGTTCGTCAACGTCGATGCGGCCATCGCCGACGAAGCCGGGCAGCCGATCCTGAACCTGACGACGGTGCTGCGCAAGTGAATCGCTGCGCGCGGCCCGACGGCTTCACGCTGGTCGAGGTGCTGGTCGCGATGGTCGTGATGGCGATCATGGCGGTGATGGCCTGGCAGGGCGTGGACGGCATCGTGCGCACCCGCGACGCCAGCCAGGCGCGGCTCGAACAGACGCTGCGCCTGAACACCGTGATCGCACAGTGGGACCAGGACCTGGCATCGCTCCAAGACGGCGGCGTGATGCGACCGACTTTCCTGACTTGTGATGGCTCGACCGTGCGCATGACGCGGCACACGCCCGCCGGCCTGCAGATCGTTGCGTGGTCGTTCCGCCCCGACGACAGTGGCGGCGCCTGGGTGCGCTGGGCGGGCCCATCCGTCACCAGCGTTGGCGAACTACAGGACAGCTGGCTGCGCAGCCAGCAGTTGCAGGGTAGCGAGCGCGGCTCCCTGAAGACGCTGACCGGCTTGAGCGGCTGGCAGGTCTACTTCTATCAGACCAACGGCTGGGCGAACTGTCAGACGAGTGGCAACGTGAGCAATGGCAAGACGCTGCCGCCATCAGGCGTTCGGGTCGTGCTGAGCTTCGCAGCGGGCGGCGGCGTCATCGGCGATCTGACACGCGACACCTGGCTTGGACCGTGACGAGATGGCTACCCACCGCCCCTTCGAGCCCAGTCCGCGGCGCCAGCGCGGCGCAGCCCTGCTGACCGCGATGATCATCGTCACGCTGGTCGCGACACTGGCCGCCGCGATGGTCTGGCAGCAGTGGCGCGCGGTGCAGGTCGAATCGGCCGAGCGCGCCCGTGCGCAGGCGGCGTGGATTCTCTCGGGCGCGCTCGAACTGGCGAAACTGATCCTGCGCGAAGACCAGAAGAGCCGCCGCCCGACCGCGCTGACCGAGCCGTGGGCCACGCCGTTGGCCGAGTCGCGCCTGTCGACCTTTCTCGCGGTCGACAAGGCCAACGCCGACGACGGGCCCGAAGCGTTCCTGTCCGGCAACATCAGCGACGCCCAGGCGCGCTACAACCTGACCAACCTGGTGACGCCTGCCAACGGCACCGTGCCGGCGCAGGTCTCCCAGCCCGAGCTGCAGACGCTGGAGCGACTCTGCGAACGTGTCGGCGTCGAGACCGGCGTGGCCGACCGGATCGCGACCGGTCTGCGCGCCGCGATGACAGCGCCGGCCGGCGCGCCGCTGCTGCCCCGGACGACCGCACAGCTGAGCTGGCTCGGCATCGACCCGGCCACGATCCAGGCGCTGCAGCCCTATGTGGTGCTGCTGCCCGTGCCCACGCCGCTGAACGTCAACACCGCATCGAAGGAAGTGCTGGGCGCGGTGATCAACACCGATCAGGCCAGCGCCGAGCGCCTGGTGCAGATCGGACAGCGCACACCGTTCAAGGATGTGCAGGCCTTCAACGCCCAGAACCCGTCGCCGAAAGCGCCGGTGCCGCCGGCACCGCTGGACACGCCGGCAACGCCGGCAACGCCGGCAACGCCGAACATAACCGTTCACTCCGACTTCTTCGAGGTGCGCGGCCGGCTGCGGCTGGTGGACCGGGTACTGGTCGAGCGTTCGTTGGTTCAGAGACTGCCTGATCTCACGAGCAAGGTGCTGCAGCGCGAGCGCATCGCCGGCCTGGATCAGGCTGGCAGCTGATGCGCCGGCCGATGCTGCCAGCACGCTACAACAACGTGTCGTAAGTCATTGATTCGCTTCAACTTGTAAACCGCGCATGCCTACAATGCGCGCGTAGCCCGGAAGCCCGCCGTCCATGTCGACCCTCGTTGTCCAGATCCCGCCACGTCCGCGCCTGCGAAGCGGCACCGGCGGCGCCGAGCCCGAAGCCAGCGGCCTGGGCAGCGAGTACGCCTACGTGACCAGCCCCGACGGGCTCGCCCTCGAAGCGCAGGGCCGCTGCGCGGCGTCCCTGTTCCCGAAGGCGACGACGGTGATCGCGGTGCTGGCCGACACCGATGTCAGCTGGCATCGCATCACCTTGCCGAAGGCGCCGGCCGCGCGGCTGCGCGCCGCGCTCGGCGGGGTGCTCGAAGAAGCGCTGCTCGAAGACGCGGAGGACGTGCACCTCGCCCTCGCGCCGGCCGCCACGCCCGGCCAGCCGACCTGGGTCGCGGCGGTCTCGCGGCGCTGGCTGCGCGCCGAGCTCGCGGCACTCGAAAAGGCCGAGGTGTTCGTCGACCGGGTCGTGCCGATGGCCTGGCCCGACGACCCGCCGATTGGCCACTTCTCGGAGACCGCCGCCGACCCCGGCAGCAGCACCCACGGCATCGCGCTGCACTGGGCCCACTCCGACGGCGTCGCAACCGTGCGCCTGCAGGGCGGGCTGGCGCGCGCGCTGGTGCCGGTGCCCGCGCCGCCCGAGACGCGCTGGAGCGCCACACCCGGCGCCGTCGCCGCGGCCGAGCAGTGGCTGGGCGGCCCGGTGCGCGTGATGCCGCCCGGCCAGCGCCTGCTGCAGGCCGCGCGCAGCCTGTGGAACCTGCGCCAGTTCGAACTCGCACGCCGCAACCGCGGCATGCGCGCGTTGGGCGACTCGGCGCGCAAGTTCTTCAGCCCTGAATGGCGCCCGGTGCGCTGGGGCCTTGCGGCGCTGGTGCTGGCGCAGATCGCCGGGCTGAACCTGTGGGCCTGGCACCAGCGCAGCGCGATCGAGGCGCGCCAGCTGGCGATGCAGACCATCGTCAAGACGACCTACCCGAATGCGAACCCGCAAGACATCCAGCGCGACGCAGACGCCGTGATGCAGCGCGAGACACAGGCGCTGCGCACGCTCGCCGGCAAGCCCGGCGACGCCGACCTGGAGCCGATGCTGCAGGCCGCCGCGTCGGCTTGGCCGGCGGATCGCCCGGCGGTCGAGTCGATCCGCTTCGAGCCTGGCCGGCTGACCTTGTCGGCCACCGGCTGGAGCGACGCCCAGATCGCCCAGTTCCGCAGCCTGCTGCGCCCGAATGGCTGGTCGGTCGATGCCACCGAAGGGCGCCTGACCTTGAGCCGCGCGCGGCCGGGGGCGAGTTCGTGAACGCGGCCAACCTGGCCAGCGCCTCGCCGGCACTCGCGAGCCTGCGCCAGCAGGCCGGCACCTGGTGGCAGGCCCGCACCTCGCGGGAGCGCCAGGCGGTGGTCGTGGTCGTGCTGGTGCTCGCGCTGTTCGCGGCCTGGAGCCTGCTCGTGCAGCCGGCGCTGCGCACCGTGCGCGAGGCGCCGGCCGAGCTCGACCGCCTCGACGCCCAGTATCAGCAGATGCAGCGCATCGCGGCCGAGAGCGGCGCGCTGCGCGCCGCGCCGCGCGTTCCACCGAGCCAGGCCGCACTGGCGCTGCGCGCCGCGTCCGAGCGCCTCGGCGAACACGGCAAGCTGCTGCAGCAGGGCGAGCGCGCGACGCTGACCTTGACGGGTGTCGCGCCCGAGGCGCTGCGCGGGTGGCTCAACGAGGCGCGCAGCGGCGCCCGCGCGCGGCCGCTCGAGGCGCAGTTGCAACGCGGCCCGGCCGGCTACAGCGGCACACTGGCGGTGACGCTCGGAGGTGCACCGTGATCCGCCTGCGGCGCAAGCGCGGTCGCGGCCTGTTCGCGCCGACCGTCGCCGCCACCGGCTGGGGCGAATCGACGCTCGCCGAAATCTCCTGGGACAAGTCGCGCGGCGCCGGGCTGCGCTGGGGCATCGGCGGCGCGGTGCTGGGCGGGCTCGCGGCGCTCGCCGTGTTCGCGCCGGCGGCGTGGCTGTGCAGCGCGATCGCCGCGGCGACGCAGCAGCGGATGCTGCTGTCGGACGCGCGCGGCACCGTCTGGTCGGGCAGCGCCGTCGTGGTGCTGACCGGCGGCGAAGGCAGCCGCGACGCCAGCTCGCTGCCGGGCCGTCTGGCCTGGGCGCTGCGGCCGAAGGGCCTGGGCCTGGAACTGCGGATGGAGCAGGCCTGCTGCCTCAACGGCAGCGTCGCGCTCAGGGTGCAGCCCGGCTTCGGCCGCACCACCTATACGCTGCTGCCGCCGGCCGGCTGGGTCGCGCAATGGCCGACCGCCCTGCTCGGCGGCCTGGGCACACCCTGGAACACGATGCAGCTCGGAGGCTCGCTGCGCCTGGCCTCGAGCGGCCTGAAGATCGAATCGGTGCAGGGCCGCTGGGTCGTCGACGGCAAGGCCGATGTCGACCTGGTCGATGTCTCGTCGCGCCTGAGCACGCTCGATTCGCTCGGCAGCTACCGCATGAGTCTGTCGGGTGACGCCGCCAACCCGGGCATCTCGCTGTTGTCGCTGATCACCCAGGACGGCGCGCTCAAGCTGAGCGGCAATGGCACCTGGGGCCCGGCCGGCGTGCGCTTTCGCGGCGAGGCGCGCGCCGGCAGCGGCGAGGAAGCGGCATTGTCGAACCTGCTGAACATCATCGGGCGGCGCGAAGGCGCGCGCTCCGTCATTTCGATCGGATGAGCATGAAGCCAAGCGCACCCCTGAAACCTGCCGGGCGCGTGCTGCCCGCTGCCGTGGCCGCGGCCGTGCTGATGGCGTCGCTGCTGCAGTCGCCGCTGGCGTTCGCGCAGTCCGCGAATGCGCGCGCGCGCGGCGACGCGGTCACGCTGAACTTCGTCAACGCGGAGATCGAAGCCGTGGCGCGCGCGATGTCGGCGATCCTGAAGCAGCAGTTCATCGTCGACCCTCGCGTCAAGGGCTCGATGACGCTGTACAGCGAGACGCCGCTGTCGCCGCGCGAGGCTTACCTGAACTTCCTCGCGGCGCTGCGCGGTCTGGGCTTCACCGTCGTCGAGGTCGGCGGCCTCTACAAGATCGTGCCCGAGGCCGACGCGAAGCTGCAGACCGGCACGGTCTCGATCGGCGGCCAGACCCTGCGCGGCGGCGACCAGGTGATCACGCAGGTGTTCCGCCTGACGCACGAGAACGCCAACAACCTGGTGCCGGTGCTGCGCCCGCTGATCAGCCCGAACAACACCATCAACGCGAACCCCGGCAACAACACGCTGGTGATCACCGACTACGCCGACAACCTGCAGCGCATCGGCAAGATCATCGCGGCGATGGACACGCCGGCCGCGGGCGACGTCGAGGTGATCACGCTGAAGTACGCGGTTGCCGCCGACATCGCGGCGCTGGTGCAGCGCATGACCGACAGCGGCGGCGCCAGCCCCGGCCTGGGGGCGCCGGGCCTCGTCGGGGGCGGCACGAGCGCGGCCTCGGTGCAGGTCGATGCGCGCAGCAACTCGCTTCTGGTGCGCGCCGCGAACCCGGCGCGCATGGCGTCGATCCGGGCGCTGATCGACAAGCTCGACAAGCCGGTGCAGTCGGCCGGCGCGGCCGGCAACGTCTGGGTCGTGTACCTGAAGAACGCCGACGCGGTGAAGCTGGCGGCCGTGCTGCGGGCGGCCTACGGCGGCAGCGGTGGCGGCGGGTCCTCGAGCGGCGGCGGCGCCGGCAGCGGCAGCTCGAGCGCGTCGCCCACGACGCTGAACACCAGCGCCACCAGCAGCAGCGGCGCGTCGTCGCAATCGACCTCGCCGCTGTCGTCCTCGGCCGGGCCGTCGACCGGCGGGTTCGTCCAGGCCGACCCGTCGAACAACGCGCTGATCATCACTGCGCCCGAGCCGATGTACCGGCAATTGCGCGCGGTCATCGACCAGCTCGATTCGCGCCGCGCGCAGGTCTATGTCGAGTCGCTGATCGTCGAGGTCGACCCGAGCCAGAGCGTGGACTTCGGGATCCAGTGGCAGGGCATTCTGGGCGGCAAGGGCGACACCAACATCGTCGCGGGCGGCACCAACTTCAACAGCGGTCTGGACAACATCCTGCACGCGACCGCCGCAGTGGCCGGCGGCAGCGTCGGGCTGCAGACCGCGGTGGCCGCGGGCGCCTTGCCGAGCGCGGGCTTCAACATCGGCCTGGCACGCAAGTTCGGCAACTTCTACACGCTGGGTGCGCTGGCGCGCGCCCTGGACAGCCAGACCGGCACCAACATCCTGTCGACGCCGAACCTGGTCACGCTCGACAACGAAGAGGCGCGCATCGTCGTCGGCCAGAACGTGCCGTTCGTGACCGGCTCGTTCACCAGCACCGGCACCGGCACGACCAGCCCGTTCCAGACCATCGAGCGCAAGGACGTTGGCATCACGCTGAAGATCAAGCCGCAGATCGGCGAGAACGGCACCGTGCGCATGACGATCTACCAGGAGTCCTCGTCGGTCGCGTCGACCACCGCGGTCGGCACCGACAACGCCGGCCCGACCACCAACAAGCGCTCGATCGAATCGACCGTCACCGTCGACGATGGCCAGATCATCGTGCTCGGCGGGCTGATCGAAGACAGCTACAACACCACGCGCTCGAAGGTGCCGCTGCTCGGCGACATCCCCTACCTGGGTGCGCTGTTCCGCAGCGAGAACCGCACCCGCAAGCGCACCAATCTGATGGTGTTCCTGCGCCCGGTGGTGATGCGCGATCAGGCCAGCTCCAACAAGATCTCGCTCGATCGCTACGACTACATCCGCGCACAGCAGCAGCAGGAGCAGCCGCCGCCGAGCACGATCCTGCGGATCAACGAGTCGCCGGTGCTGCCGCAGATCCGGCCGAACGATCTCGGCCCGAACGGCGCGCCGCGCCCGCTCGGCGACACGGCCCCG
The DNA here is from genome assembly GCA_025355545.1 of Rhizobacter sp. Taxonomy (GTDB): domain Bacteria; phylum Pseudomonadota; class Gammaproteobacteria; order Burkholderiales; family Burkholderiaceae_C; genus LMDS01. The sequence goes on along the minus strand of JANXZN010000070.1, from coordinate 3,377 downwards.
CCGGCCCCGGCGATGGCTCCATCGGTGCCGGCCTCGGCCCCGGAGCCGACCGCACCGAAGACCAACTGACGCGAACCGACGGAGCAACGAACATGGGCGCCCGCCACCCCCTGCCCTACGCCTACGCGAAAGCGCACACGCTGCTGCTCGAGGACGACGGCGCGCGGCTGGTGCTGTGGGCGCCCGAATCGGTCGGCCTGCCGGCGCTCGGCGAGGTGCTGCGCCTGTACGAGGTCGACGTGCTCGAACGCGAGCCGGCCTCCTCGCTCGCGAACCGCATCGCGGTGGCCTACGCCGGCAGCGAATCGAGCGCCGCCACCGTGATCGGCGAGGTCGAGAGCGCGGTCGACCTGAGCCGGATGATGCAAGAGCTGCCGGCGATCGAGGACCTGCTCGAGGCCTCGAACGACGCGCCGATCATCCGCATGCTCAACGCGCTGCTGACGCAGGCCGCGAAGGACGGCGCCTCCGACATCCACATCGAGCCTTACGAACGCAGCAGCTCGGTGCGCTTCCGCGTCGACGGCACCTTGCGCGAGGTGGTGCAGCCGAACAAGGCACTGCACGCCGCGCTGATCTCGCGCCTGAAGATCATGGCCGAGCTCGACATCGCCGAGCGGCGACTGCCGCAGGACGGCCGCATCTCGCTGCGCATCGGCGGTCGCGCGGTCGACGTGCGCGTGTCCACACTGCCTTCGTCGCACGGCGAACGCGCGGTGCTGCGGCTGCTCGACAAGAGCGAATCGAAGTTCACGCTCGAAGGCCTGGGCATGAGCGGCGAGGTGCTGAAAAAGTTCGACAAGCTCGTCAAGCAGCCGCACGGCATCGTGCTCGTCACCGGGCCGACCGGCTCGGGCAAGACGACCACGCTGTACGCCTCGCTCGGCCGCGTCGACACTGCCGGCACGAACGTGCTGACGGTCGAGGACCCGGTCGAGTACGAACTCGCCGGCATCGGCCAGACGCAGGTGAATCCGAAGATCGACCTGACCTACGCGAAGGCGCTGCGCGCGATCCTGCGGCAAGACCCCGACGTGATCATGATCGGCGAGATCCGCGATTACGAGACCGCGCAGATCGCGATCCAGGCCTCGCTCACCGGCCACCTGGTGCTCGCCACGGTCCACACCAACGACGCGCCGAGCATGGTGACGCGGATGATCGACCTGGGCGTCGAGCCCTTCCTGTTGTCGTCGACCCTGATCGGCGTGCTCGCGCAGCGGCTGGTGCGCAAGCTCTGCCCGCACTGCAAGAAGGTCGACGCGCGCGGCCGCTACCACCCGGTGGGCTGCGCCGAATGTGGCAGCACCGGCTACAAGGGCCGCACCGGCGTCTACGAGCTGATGGCGGTGGACGACCAGATACGAGCGTTGATCCACGGCCGCGCCGCCGAGTCGCAGATCTTCGTCGCCGCCGAAGCGGCAGGCCTGCGCTCGATGCGCGAGGACGGCGAGCGCCTCGTCGCCGAAGGCGTCACGTCGCCCGAAGAAGTGATGCGCGTGACCCGCGAGTAGCGCCAAGTGCCCGCGTACAAATTCGAGGCGCTCGACGCCGCCGGCAAATCGACCACCGGCTTGCTGGACGCCGAGAACGCAAAGGCCGCACGCAGCCAGTTGCGCGCGCAGGCGCTGGTGCCGATGGCGGTCACGCTGGTCGCCTCGGCCGGCACGCAGGCCGAAGGGCTGCACTTCACGCGGCGCGTCTTCAACACCACCAGCCTGACGGTCTGGACGCGCCAGCTCGCCGGGCTGGTCGGCGCCGGGCTGCCGCTCGAACGCGCGCTGACCGCGCTCAGCGAGGAGGCCGAAGACCCGCGCCAGCGCGAGCTCGTCGCGCACCTGAAGAGCGAGGTCAACGGCGGCTCGCCGTTCGCGCGCGCGCTGGCGAGCGCACCGCGCGAGTTCGACGAGGTCTACCGCGGCGTGGTCGCAGCCGGCGAGCAGAGCGGCGCGCTCGGCAAGGTGCTCGAGCGCCTCGCCGACGACCTCGAGGAACGCCAGGAACTGCGCAGCAAGCTGATCGGCGCGACCCTGTACCCGGCGATCGTCTCGCTGATCGCGATCGTGATCGTGATCTTTCTCGTCACCTATGTCGTGCCGCAGGTCGCGTCGGTCTTCAGCAGTTCGAAGCGCGCGCTGCCCGCGCTGACGGTCGCGATGCTGGGCATCAGCGCGTTCCTGCGCAACTGGGGCTGGGCCGTGCTGCTGGTCATCGCCGCCGGCGTCGGCCTGCTGATGGCGATGCTGCGCAACGAAGTGTTCCGCCAGAGTTTCGACGCCGGCTGGCTCGAACTGCCACTGATCGGCCGGCTCGCGCGCGGCTACAACGCGGCGCGCTTTGCCGGCACGCTGGCGATGCTCGCCGGCGCCGGCGTGCCGATCCTGAAGGCGCTGCAGGCGGCGAGCGAAACCCTGTCGAACCGCGCGATGCGTGCCGACGCGATGGACGCGCTGGTGCAGGTGCGCGAAGGCGCGCCGCTGGCGTCGGCGCTGGCCGGCAAGAAGCGCTTCCCCGGCCTCTTGGCGATGTTCTCGCGCCTGGGCGAGCAGACCGGCCAGCTGCCGCTGATGCTGGACCGCGCCGCGCGCCAGCTCGGCACCGAGGTGCAACGCCGCGCCATGCAGATGGCGACGATCCTCGAGCCGCTGCTGATCGTCGCGATGGGCGGCGTGGTGATGCTGATCGTGCTGGCGGTGCTGCTGCCGATCATCCAGCTCAACACCTGGGTCAAGTAGGCAAGGCACTGGCACGCAACCTGCTGCACGGAATCGACGTCTAAGGCGTTTTCACCCGGTTGTTCGGGAACCACGGCGACCGCGGCTGTGGTTGAATGGTTCCGGCGCCCTGTTGATTCGGAGGTTCGTGCGATGACCGCATCCAAGGTTTCGGTCCCGGCCGTCAGGCCCCGCAGCGGCATCCCGATCGCCCGCATGCGCAGCCTCTACCGCGTCGACGACGTGGGCCGCAAGCTCGACAAGCTGCCACAGAAGGAACACGAGAGCCTGCGTTCGACCTACGAGCGCATGCTCGAGAAAGGCCCGGAGCGATTTCAGGTCAAGCCCTCCGGCCTGCCGGTGATGGACCACCTCTACGACGAGTTGCCCAACTTCACCGAGGTGCTCGACGACATCAAGCGTCAGCTCGCGCTGTGCGAAGACAGCCGCGACGCGCTCGAGATCACGCCGCTGCTGCTGCTCGGCCCGCCCGGCGTGCAAGACCCACTTCGCGCGCGAGCTCTCGGTGCTGCTTGGCACCGGCATGGGCTTTCTGTCGATGAGCTCGATGACGGCCGGCTGGGTGCTCTCGGGCGCGTCGAGCCAGTGGAAGGGCGCGCGCCCCGGCAAGGTGTTCGAGACCCTGGTCGACGGCCAGTACGC
>JANXZN010000069.1 GCA_025355545.1 Rhizobacter sp. | reverse complement strand
GCAACAGCACTACGAAGAGCAGCAGCACCAGCGCAGCGTCGCCGCACTGAAACGCCGCGCCGCCGCGCTCGGCTTCGAGATCAAACTGTCCTCAGTGCCGGCATGAAGACCCAGCCCCCGTTACTGTTTCTTGAGAGGTTCGGGCTTGCACCTAAAATTATCGGTTTCCCCCGGCCGAACCTCAACCCGTCTTCCCATGGCAAACATTCTTCAGCAGCTGCCCGTCGGGCAAAAGGTCGGCATCGCGTTCTCCGGCGGCCTGGACACCAGTGCCGCGCTGCACTGGATGCGCAACAAGGGCGCGATCCCCTACGCCTACACCGCGAACCTGGGCCAGCCCGACGAGGCCGACTACGACGAGATTCCGCGCAAGGCGATGGAATACGGCGCGCAGGCCGCACGCCTGATCGACTGCCGCTCGCAGCTCGTCGCCGAGGGCATCGCGGCGCTGCAGAGCGGCGCCTTCCACATCTCGACCGGCGGCATCACCTACTTCAACACCACGCCGTTGGGCCGCGCGGTCACCGGCACGATGCTGGTCGCGGCGATGAAGGACGACGACGTCAACATCTGGGGCGACGGCAGCACCTACAAGGGCAACGACATCGAGCGCTTCTACCGCTATGGCCTGCTCGCCAACCCGGGGCTGAAGATCTACAAGCCCTGGCTGGATCAGCTCTTCATCGACGAGCTCGGCGGCCGCGCCGAGATGTCGGCCTTCATGAGCGCGGCCGGGTTCAAGTACAAGATGTCAGCCGAGAAGGCCTACTCGACCGACTCGAACATGCTCGGCGCGACCCACGAGGCGAAAGACCTCGAGCACCTCTCCAGCGGCATGAAGATCGTGCAGCCGATCATGGGCGTGGCGTTCTGGCGCGACGAGGTGGAGGTCAGGCGCGAGGAAGTCTCGGTGCGCTTCGAGGAGGGCCAGCCGGTCGCGCTGAACGGCATGCGCTTCGGAAGCAGCGTCGAGCTGCTGCTGGAGGCGAACCGCATCGGCGGCCGCCACGGCCTGGGCATGAGCGACCAGATCGAAAACCGCATCATCGAGGCCAAAAGCCGCGGCATCTACGAGGCGCCGGGGCTGGCGCTGCTGTTCATCGCCTACGAGCGGCTCGTGACCGGCATCCACAACGAGGACACGATCGAGCAGTATCGCGACAACGGCCGGCGCCTGGGCCGCCTGCTCTACCAGGGCCGCTGGTTCGACCCGCAGGCGATCATGCTGCGCGAGACCGCGCAGCGCTGGATCGCCAGCGCGGTGACCGGCGAGGTCACGCTCGAGCTGCGCCGCGGCAACGACTACTCGCTGCTGAACACCGAGTCGCCGAACCTGACCTACAAGCCAGAGCGGCTGACGATGGAAAAGGGCGAGTCCAGCTTCTCGCCGCAGGACCGCATCGGCCAGTTGACGATGCGCAACCTCGACATCGCCGACACGCGCGACAAGCTCGGCATCTATGCCGACGCCGGCCTGCTCGCGGCCGGCGGCGCGGCCGATCTGCTGCGCCTGGGCAAGGGCGGCGGCTGACACGATCCGCATCGTAGACTCGCGCCATGCGCCGCCTCGAGCCATCGCTGAAGCAGTTCGCCGCCCGCGGCCTGCTGGCGCTGGCGTTCCTGTTCGCGCAGCAGAGCGCGGCGCTGCACTGGCTGTCGCACGCGATCGAGGCGACGCAGGCGAAGGCCGGCAAGGCCGGCGCGCCGCTCGACCACTGCGACGAATGCCTGGCACTCGGCGCGCTCGGCGCCGCCGCGACCAGCAGTGCCACACCGCTCCCGCCCGGCATTGCGCAGCATGCCCGGCAGGCCCCCCTTCCCGACACGCCCGCGCCGGCTGCGCTGCGGCTGGCGTTCCGTTCCCGCGCGCCACCCGTCCTGATCTGAGCCCCGTCGCCCGCGACGGCGCCGACCGGCGCGCGTTCGCCCGTTCCGCTTTCAGATCAGGACCACCATGTTCAAGTTGACCATCCTGGCCGGCGCCTGCGCGCTGGCCTTCGCCGGTGCGCAGGCGCGCGCCGCCGACGATGTCGTCGCCCAGGCCGCTCCCGCGGCCCCCGGCGCCGCGGCCAGCGCGCCGACCGCGCAACTCACGCGCGTCGAGATCAAGGGCGCGCGCCAGCGCCTCGACGAGGCGCGCAGTTCGCTGTCGCCCGAGACCGGCAGCACGATCTACCGCTTCGACAGCGCCGACATCGCAAAGCTGCCGCTGGGCGACGCGACGCCGCTGAACCAGGTGCTGCTGCGCGCGCCCGGCGTCGCCGGCGATTCGTACGGCCAGCTGCATGTGCGCGGCGACCACGCGAACCTGCAGTACCGCATCAACGGCGTCGTGATCCCCGAATCGATCAGCGGTTTCGGGCAGACGCTGGACACGCGCTTCGCCGACAGCGTCAACGTGCTCACCGGCGCGCTGCCGGCGCAGTACGGCTACCGCACCGCCGGCGTGGTCGACATCCGCACCAAGGGCCCCGAAGGGGCCCCTTCGGGGCCGCAGGGCGCCGACCTCGCGAACGCCGGCAGCGTCGACCTCGTGCTCGGCCGCCGCGGCCACCGCGAGACCAGCGCGAACATCGGCGGCAGCGCCGGCGACCTGCAGTACTTCGTGACCGGCTCCTACCTGCAGAACCAGATCGGCATCGAGAACCCGACCGCGTCGAACAACGCGATCCACGACGACACGCGCCAGACCAAGGGCTTCGCCTACCTGAGCTACCTGCTGGGCGAGCAAAGCCGCGTGAGCCTGATGCTGGGCACGGCGCAGAGCCGCTTCCAGATCCCGAACGTGGCAGGCGAATCGCCGGCATTCGGCCTCGCCGGCGCGACCCCGCCCGATTCGCTCGCGCTCGACGCGACCCAGCGCGAGCGCAACAACTTCCAGGTGCTGAGCTTCCAGTCCAGCCTGAACGACGGGGGCGACTACCAGGTGTCCCTCTTCAACCGCAGTAGCAGCGTGCACTACCGGCCCGACCCGGTCGGCGATCTGAGCTACACCGGTGTGGCCGCCGACGTGCTGCGGCGCAACGTCGCGAGCGGCCTGCAGCTCGATGCGAGCCGCGCGCTCGGCGAGCGCCACACCGTGCGCGGCGGCCTGTTCCTGCAGCGCGAACGCGGCTCGGTCGCCAGCGCGTCCGGCGTCTTTCCCGCCGATGCCGACGGCCACCAGACCAGCGACGTGCCGCTGACGATCCAGGACGACAGCAAGCTGGCCGGCCACCTGTTCGGCGCCTACCTGCAGGACGAATGGCAGCCGACCAAGGCGCTGACGGTCAACTACGGGCTGCGCTACGACCAGGTCGCGACGGTCGTCGACGAGTCGCAGTGGAGCCCGCGCGTCGGTCTGGTCTACCAGCTCGGCATTGACACGCGCGTTCATGCCGGCTACGCGCGCTACTTCACGCCGCCGCCGACCGAGAAGATCGACACCACCTCGGTGCAGAAATTCCTGGCCACCACCAACGCGCTGCCGTCGGAGGCGAACACGGCGGTGCGCTCGGAGCGCTCGAACTACTTCGACCTCGGCGTCTCGCACCAGCTGACGTCGCGCATCACGCTCGGCGCCGATGCTTACTACCGCCAGGTCCAGCACCTGCAGGACGAAGGCCAGTTCGGCAATGCGCTGATCTATTCGGCCTTCAACTATGCGCAAGGCCGGATCTACGGCCTCGAACTCTCGGCCTCGTACAAGGACGAGCGGCTGTCGGCCTACGCGAACCTGAGCTTCACCTCGGCCCGCGGCAAGGGCATCGAGACCGGCCAGTTCAATTTCGATGCCGACGAGCTCGCCTACATCCAGAACAACTGGGTCCATCTCGACCACGAGCAGAAGCTCGCGGCCTCGGCCGGCGTGTCGTACCGCCTGCGCGACGGCACCGTGATCGGCGGCGACGTGCTCTACGGCAGCGGCCTGCGGCGCGGCTTCGCTAACACCGAGCACCTGGCGGGCTTCGTGCAGGTCAACGCGTCGGTCGCGCGCGGCTTCGACACCGCGGCCTTCGGCAAGTTCGAGCTGCGGCTGTCGGCGATCAACCTGTTCGATCGCAGCTACGAGCTGCGCGACGGCAGCGGCATCGGTGTCGGCGCGCCGCAGTTCGCGCCGCGGCGCACGCTGTATGTGGGATTCAGCAAGCCGTTCGCGTTCTGAGGCGGGCGCCGGGCGTCGTCACCGTGCCGGGCCGGGTTCGGGGCCATGCCAGAATTGCGCCCATGAAACATTCGACACGGCGACGCGGCGCGATTCTGAGCCTGCTGGCGGCAGGCCTGCTGGGCAGCCTGGTGGCGCTGCCGGCACGTGCGCTCAACGCCCCGACCGGCAAGGTGCTGCTGACCGTCAGCGGCGCCGTCGCGAACGCCAACGACAACCGTGCCGCGTCGTTCGACCTGGCGCTGCTGCAGCAGTTGCCGCTGACCAGCTTCTCGACCAAGACGCCCTGGTACGCGCAGCCCCGCAGGTTCAGCGGCGTGCTGCTGCGCGACCTGCTCGCCGGCGTCGGCGTGGCGCCGGGCGCGACGATCAAGGCGGTGGCGCTGAACGACTACCGCGTCGACATCCCCGCCGACGACGCCGCCCGCGACGGCGCGATGCTCGCCTACCTGCTAGTGTAGTGATGCAATCTTGAGGGAACTTAAACGAACCCTGCCACACCAATGATCTACTACAGACTGGTGCGGAGATCGAGAGTGCGAGTTGCCCCTGAGATTGTGCTGTCGGACGAAGAGCGCGAGGTGCTCGACGA
>JANXZN010000067.1 GCA_025355545.1 Rhizobacter sp. | reverse complement strand
TCGTCGAGCACCTCGCGCTCTTCGTCCGACAGCACAATCTCAGGGGCAACTCGCACTCTCGATCTCCGCACCAGTCTGTAGTAGATCATTGGTGTGGCAGGGTTCGTTTAAGTTCCCTCAAGATTGCATCACTACACTAGCGGCGCTGCACCAGTTCGCCCAGGATCTCGCCGTAGATCCGGTAGCGCGATTCGCTGATCTCGCCCCGCTCCAGCGCTGCGCGCACGCCGCAGCCCGGTTCGCGCAAGTGGGTGCAGTTGTAGAAGCGGCACGTCGATGCGTGGACGCGCAGGTCCGGCATCAGCGCCGGCAGTTGCGCGGCATCGATCTGGCGCAGGCCGAATTCCTGGAAACCGGGCGAGTCGATCAGCGCAGTCCGGCGCGCGCTGCCATCGATCCAGTACCACTGCGTCGTCGTCGTCGTGTGCCGGCCGGAGTTCAGCGCCTGCGAGATCTCGCCGACCTGCGCCTTGGCGTCGGGTGCCAGCAGATTGATCAGCGTGCTCTTGCCGGTGCCGCTCGGCCCGAGCACCAGCGTCGCGTTGCCGGCGAGCAGCGGCGCCAGCGCGGCGCGGGCGGCGCCGGGCTGCGCCTTCAGCGCGAGTTCGACGAGCTCGATGCCCATCGCCGCATACGGCGCGAGGCGCTCGCGGGCGGCGACGATCGTCGGCAGGTCGGCCTTGTTCAGCACGATGCGCGCCGGGATGCCGGCGCTCTCGGCGGCGATCAGCGCGCGCGCCAGCTGCGACTCGCTGAACACCGGCTCGGCGGCGACCAGCACCATCAGCTGGTCGAGGTTGGCGGCGAAGGACTTGGTCTTCCATTCGTCCTGCCGGAACAGCAGGTTGCGGCGCGGTTCGACATGCTCGATCACGCCTTCGTCTCCCGAGGCCTGCCAGCGCACGCGGTCGCCGACGACGCAATCGCCGCTCTTGCCGCGCCCCTTGCCACGCGGGTGGCAGATCACGCGCTCGCCGTCCGGCGTCTCGACGACGTAGTGGCGGCCGTGCCCGGCGACCACGAGCCCGAGGTCGAGCGCGACGGTCTTGGTCAAACGAACTCAGGCGACAATGGCCACCAGCGCATCGGCCTTGGCCGCGCAGATGAAGTCGTTGATCGAGACACCGCCGACCGAACGCGTGCCGAAGCGCACGACGCAGCGGCTGTAGCTCACCGCGAGGTCGGGGTGATGGTCTTCGGTGTTGCAGATCCACGCGAGCGCGTTGACGTACGCGATCGTCTCGTAAAAGTTCTTGAACCCGAAGCTCTTCTCGATCGCGCCCTGGTTCAGGTGCCAGCCGCTGACCTGGGCCAGGTGATCGTGGATCACCGCGTCGCTCATCGGCTGGCCGCCCTCGAGTGCGTGGCATTTCCGGTGCAGCAGGTTGCTCATGATGTCAGGCCGGTTGCGTTGCCACGCGCCAGCGCGGCGAGCCGTTCGCTCGCCGGCGGGTGCGAGTAGTAGAAGCGAACATACAACGGATCGGGCGTCAGCGTCGCGGCGTTGTCTTCGTGCAGCTTGAGCAATGCGGCGGCGAGGTCCTGGCCGCTCGCCTGCCGGCAGGCGTAGGCGTCGGCCTGGAACTCCTGCCGGCGCGACAATTGCGCGAACAGCGGTGAGACGAAGAAGCCGAACACCGGCGCCGCGAGCAGAAACAACAGCACCGCAATCGCGTCGTTCGGCGCCGTCATCGACGGCCGCACGCCCAGCCCGAGGTAGAACCAGGCCTGCGTCGACAACCAGCCCAGCAGTGCGAAGCCCGCGAGGCTGATCGCGAACATCGCGACGATGCGCTTGATCACGTGCCTGTGCTTGAAGTGGCCGAGCTCGTGCGCCAGCACCGCCTCGACCTCGCCCGGCGTGAGCTTGGCCAGCAGCGTGTCGAAGAAGACGACGCGCTTGGCCGCGCCGAAGCCGGTGAAATACGCGTTGGCGTGCGCCGAGCGCTTGCTGCCGTCCATCACGAACAGGCCCTTGGCCGCGAAGCCGCAGCGCGTCATCAGCGCCTGCACGCGCAGCTCCAGCGACTCGTCGGCGAGGGGGACGAACTTGTTGAACAGGGGCGCGATCACGGTCGGGTACAGCACCAGGATCAGCACGTTGAACGCCATCCAGGCGCCCCAGGCCCAGAGCCACCACAGGCCGCCGGCGGCGCCCATGATCCACAGCATCAGCGCGGCGATCGGCAGACCGATCAGCGCGCCGACCAGCGCGCCCTTCAGCATGTCGACGAGGTAGAGCTGCCAGCTCATGCGGTTGAAGCCGAAGCGCTGCTCGATGCAGAAGGTGCTGTACAGGGCGAAGGGCAGTTCGAGCAGGCTGCCGATAACGGCAAAGCCGGCCAGCAGCGCGAGCTGGTAGGCCATGGCGCCGAAGCGCGGCTGCAGCGCATCGCGCAGCAGCGCGTTGAGGGCATCGATGCCGCCGAGCAGCGTCCAGCCCAGCAGCACGACCGCACCGAAGGCCATGCTCAACAGGCCGAAGCGGCCTTTCGCCAGCGTGTAGTCGGCCGCCCGCTGGTGCGCGGCGAGTGTGATCGTCGACGCGAAGGCCGGCGGCACGGCGTCGCGGTGGGCCGCCACGTGGCGAATCTGGCGCGTGGCGAGCCAGTACTTGACGAGCAGCGACAGCGCCAGCGCAGCGGCGAACACGAGGGTCAGAACAAAGGCTTGCATAGGTTGGAAGTGTAGGGTCTGCGAAAATCCCCCGAAGGAGAACCCGAATGAACGAACCCACCCTGGCCAGCCACGATCAGAACCTCGTCTGGATCGACCTCGAGATGACCGGCCTGTATCCCGACACCGACCGCATCATCGAGATCGCCGTCGTCGTCACCGACGCGCAACTCGGCAACCGCATCGAGGGCCCTGTGTTCGCGGTGCACCAGAGCGACGCCACGCTAGACGCAATGGACGCCTGGAACAAGGGCACGCACGGCAAGAGCGGCCTGATCGACCGCGTCAAGGCGTCGGCGGTCGACGAGGCACAGGCCGAGGCGCAGGTGATCGAGTTTTTGAGGGGCTTCGTGCCGAAAAACACCTCGCCGATGTGCGGCAACAGCATCTGCCAGGATCGGCGCTTTCTCGCGAACTACATGCCGAAGCTGGAGGCCTTCTTCCATTACCGCAATGTGGACGTGAGCACGTTGAAGGAGCTTGCGAAGCGGTGGAAGCCCGAGCTCCTCGCCGGCTTCAAGAAGGCGCAGGCGCACACCGCGCTGGCCGACATCCACGAATCGATCGACGAACTGGCCTACTACCGCGAGCACCTGCTCGTGAAATGAGCAGCGCAGAACTTGCGGGAAAACCCCAGCTGGCATAGAATGCGAGCTTCGCCGAGGTTCAGACCCCGGCGTTTCGTTCATCCCCTCTGACCTCATCGAGTCTTCGCGCGGAATCTGAATTGCCCTGCAGCGGCATGCCGAAGGGCATACGGCCGAAAGGCACAGGCCACCCGGCACCGCGCTGTGTTCGAACCCAAGCCGCCTGACGGGCTTGCGGGAATGGTTGGCGGCGATGCCGTCGCTTTGACTGTTCCCGAGACCAGTGCCGCCCCTCGGCGCTGATTCGGACCTTCTCCCCAGCGACTGTTCGGTCACCATGTCCACGCGGTGGCCGGTGCATTCTTGCACGCCTTTCGCCCACAAGGCGGCGTGCACCGTGCCATGTTTGAAGAAGAAAGAAGACCATGAGTTTTGAGAACCTGGGCCTGAATGAAGCCCTCACCAAGGCCGTCGCCGCGTCCGGCTATGAAACCGCCACCGAAGTGCAGCTGCAGGCGATCCCGCCGGGCCTGGAAGGCGCCGACCTGATGGTCTCGGCCAGCACCGGCAGCGGCAAGACCGCGTCGTTCATCCTGCCGGCGCTGCAGCGCGTGCTGATCGCCCGCGGCGACACTACCAAGCGGCGTGAAAAGGGCGTGATCTACGGTCCGCGCGTGCTCGTGCTGTGCCCGACCCGCGAACTTGCGATGCAGGTCGCGAAGGCCGCCGCGACCTACGGCCGCTTCGTCCCGGGCCTGCGTGTCGCGACCGTCGTCGGCGGCGTGCCGTACCCGGCACAGATCGCCGCGCTGCGCGGCCCGCTGGACATCCTGATCTCCACGTCGGGCCGCCTGCTCGACCACCTGAACACCGGCAAGGCCGTGCTCGAGAACGTCGAGATGCTGGTGCTCGACGAGGCCGACCGCATGCTCGACATGGGTTTCATCGACGACATCAACACGATCGCCGCGCAGATCCCCGCGGCGCGCCAGACCGTGATGTACAGCGCGACCTTCCTCGGTCACGTCGGCCGCCTCGCGCAGAACTTGCTGCGCGAGCCGAGGCGCATCGACGTCGCCTCGCACACCGACACCCACGAGAACATCGAGCAGCGCCTGCACTGGGCCGACAACGTGAACCACAAGAACGCGTTGCTCGACCACATCCTGACCCAGAAAGAGATGGAACAGGCGCTGGTGTTCACGAGCACGCAGCGCGATGCCGACTGGCTCGCCGACCGCCTGGCCGACATGGGTCACCATGTCGCGTCGCTGCATGGCGGCCACCCGCAGGGGCGCCGCAACCGCGTGCTGCAGGGCCTGCGCAACGGCCAGTTGAAGATCCTGATCGCCACCGACGTGGCCGCGCGCGGCATCGACGTGCCGACCATCAGCCACGTCATCAACTACGGCCTGCCGATGAAGGCCGAGGACTACGTGCACCGCATCGGCCGCACTGGCCGTGCCGGCCGCAACGGCCTGGCGGTCACGCTGGGTGAGCGCATGGACGTCGGCATGATCCGCCGCATCCAGCAGTTCACGACGCAGAGCATCCCGGTCCAGGTCGTCGAAGGCCTGGAGCCGAAGAGCCCCGAGCCGAAGATGTTCGCGCCGCGCCCCGAAGGCGCCGGCGGCCGCTTCGGCAACAAGCCCTTCGGCAAGCCCGGCTTCGGCCATGGCGCGCCGAGCAAGAGCTTCGGCAAGAAGCCGTTCGCGTCGCGCGCCGAAGGCGGTTTCCTGCCCCGCGGCGGCGAGGCCTTCGCGGCGCGCGAGCGCGCCCCCTCCGATCGCAACGCCGGCCGCTTCGAGCCGCGCGCGCCGCACGCCAGCGATGCGCCGCGCAGCCCGTTCGACCGTGGTGTCGCCACCGGCCGCGTGGACCACAACCCGGCCAGCTTCGCGCCGCGCAAGCCGGGGGCACCGGTCGGCAAGGGCGGCTTCAAGCCGCAGCGCCCCCGCCCGAACGGCTTCACGCGCTGAAGCGTTGGGCCCGAACGAAAGAGCCGCATCGCGGGCATTTTTTACTACGCGTGTGACCGTCAGCGCCGCTTCACCGCAACGGTGACCGTCATGCCCAGGTAGTCTCCCGCCTCGCCGTACCAGCTGCCGGCGATCGGCGCGGCCTGCGACGGGTCGCGCGCCACACCGACGCGGATCAGCTGGCTGCCGCCGAGCAGGTTGTTGGTCGGGTCGAACGGCACCCAGCCGGCGCCCGGCAGGTAGGCCTGCAGCCAGGCGTGCGTGGCGCCCGCGCCGACCGTGCCGACGGCCTCGCCGCCGTCGAGCGCCGGGTCGTACAGGTAGCCCGAGACGAAGCGCGTCGCGATGCCCAGGCGGCGCGCCGCCTCCATCATCAGCAGCGCGAAGTCGCGGCAAGAGCCGCTGTTGAGTTTGAGCGTCGCCTGCGGCGTCTGCGTGCCTTCCTCGTCGCGTTCGACGTAGCGGAAGTTGTCGCGGATCGCCTGGTTCATCTGCACCAGCAGCTCGCGCGTGCCGGTCAGCCCGTCGGTGCGCAGGAACTGGCGCGCCCAGGCGGTCAGGTGACCGCCCGGATCGTCGTAGTGCGGCCGCATGTAGCCCTCGAGGTCGAAACGCTCCTCCAGGCTGTACGCGAACGGGAACACCTCGGCGCTGGGCGACAGCGGCAGCTCGAGGTTGTTGGTGTGGGCGTGCTCGATCATGAAGCTGCAGACGATCTTCAGTTCGACCGCAGACGCCAGCGGCTGCACCAGCGCGACCGAGTTCGAGTGTGGGTCCTGGATCATCCGAACCATTGCCTCGGGGCTGACCTCGAGGTCGGTGGCGAGCACGCGCAGGTCGTGGCTGTCGCGCGGGCGGAACATCACCCGGTGTTCGCCGAAGCTCACCGGCTGCTGGTAGTGGTAGACCGTCGTGTGGACGATCTCGTAGCGAACCGACATCAGATGCCCAGCAGCTCGACCTCGAACATCAGCGTCGCGTTCGGCGGAATTGCGCCGCCGGCGCCGCGTGCGCCGTAGCCGAGCTGCGGCGGAATCACCAGCACGCGCGTGCCGCCGACCTGCATGCCCTGCACGCCTTCGTCCCAGCCCTTGATGACCTGTCCGCCGCCGAGGCCGAAGCCGAACGGGTCGTTGCGGTCCTTGCTCGAGTCGAACTTCGCGCCCTTGCTGCCGTTGTTGTAGAGCCAGCCGGTGTAGTGGACCGAGACATGCTGGCCGGCCTGCGCGGTGGCGCCGCTGCCGATGGTGGTGTCTTCGTATTGCAGACCGGATTCGGTGGTGACCATGACGAGCCTTCGTGGGTGGTTGAACGAAAGCCGTGATCATGCCAGCCGCCGACGCGCCCGGCGCAGGCCGGGGTCTGGCCACGCAGTCAGACGGCGCGCCAGCGTGCCGCCCAGTGCGCCGTCGCGCTGGTCAGCCAGTCGGGTACGCGGGTACCTTCGGCATGCACGTCGAGCAGGCGCGCAGCGTCGCGCAACGCGGCCAAGGGGTCGGCGCCCGTGGCTACCGGCACGGCACCGTTGCGCTTCGACAGCTTCTCGCCGTCGGCGCCGAGCGCGAGCGGCGTGTGCAGATACGCCGGCGTCGCCAGCCCGAGCACGCGCTGCAGGTGGATCTGGCGCGGCGTGTTGTCGGCCAGGTCAACGCCTCGCACGACGTGCGTGATGCCCTGCGCCGCATCGTCGACCACGACCGCGAGCTGGTAGGCCCACAGGTCATCGGCGCGCCTCAGCACGAAGTCGCCGACCGCTTCGCTGACGCACTGTTGTTGCGCGCCGAGGCGCCGGTCGTGCCAGGCGATGTCGAGCGGCGCGGCCGGCGCGTCGATCGAAGGCGTGACCCGCAGCCGCAGCGCGCGCGCCGGCTTGCCGCGCAATCCGCTGCGGCAGGTGCCGGGGTAGACGAGATCGCCGTGGCGCTCACGCAGCCGGCCCTGTTGAACCAGCGCGCGCTCGATGTCGGCACGCGTGCAGCCGCAGGGGTAGGCCCAGCCTTCGGCGACCAGCTTTACGAGCGCGGTCTCGTAATGAACGCCGCGTGCCGATTGCCACTGCGGCGGTTCGTCCGGCACCAATCCGCAGGCCGCCAGTTGCGCGACGATCGCCGCGTCGGCACCGGTCACGCATCGCGGCCCGTCGACGTCTTCGATGCGCAGCAGCCATTGCCCGCGATGGGCGCGCGCGTCCAGCCACGAGGCGAGTGCGGCCGCCAGCGAGCCGGCGTGCAGCAGCCCGGTCGGCGATGGCGCGAACCGGCCGCGATAGCGTGGCGCTGGCATCGTGACGCGACCCGGCCGATCACATGCCGGCGGTCGGCGCCTGCCCCTGGCGCTCGATCAGCGCGCTGCGCGTGGTCGGGCTTTCGAGCTGCTCCAGCCACCAGCTCAGCGCCAGGCCGAGCTGCGGCTTGCGCGCCGCGCCGGGCGCGTTCGCGACCGGCGTGCGCCAGGCATAGCCGAGCGCCGCCGGGCGGCCGACCCTCTGCACCGGCTTGGCGACGAGCCGGCCGGCCGCGATGTGCTCGCGCACCATCGGCAAGGGCACGAAGCCGCAGCCCATGCAGCGCAGCAGGGCTTCGATCTTGAGCTGCATGCTGCTGACGGTCAGCACGTCCTGCCCCGGCAACAGGTTCACGGTCAACGGCGTCAGGCGCAGCGCCGAATCGGCGACCGCGACCGCACGGTGACGCAGCAACTCGGCGTCACTGATCGGCGTGGCGGCAGCGGCCAGCGGATGGTGCGGCGCGACCGCCAACACGAAGGCCATCGTGCCGAGCTCTTTCATCTGCACGCCGGTGGGCGCGCCGCGGTCGGTGCCGACGCCGATCGCGAGATCGGCCTGGCCGTTGATCAAGTGCTCCCAGGTGCCGGCCATCACTTCGGTGCGCAGCCGCAGCCGCGTGCCCGGGTTGCCGAGCGTGGCCGGCAGCTCGGCGCCGCTGCCGTGGGCCGCCGGGCACTGCGGGTTGAGGGCGTAGAAGGCCTCGCACAGTTCGAACATGGTCAGGCGCGAAACCACGCCGTCGACCGCGATGCTGAGTTGCGTCTCCCAACCAGTGGCGACGCGCTTGACGCGGTTCGCGACCGCGTCCATCTGATCGAGCAGCCGCCGGCCCTCGTTCAGCAACTCCTCGCCGGCGGCGGTGAGCCGCGCCTGGCGCGAGCGCCGATCAAACAGCAGCACGTCGAGCGCGTCCTCGAGCTGGCGCACGCTGTAGGTCAGCGAGGACGGCACCTTGCCGAGCTCGCGCGCCGCCGCCGCGAAGCTGCCGGTGCGGGCGATGACATCCATCATCGTGAGGGCGTCGGGGGTCAGGACGTTGCGGCTGTCGGCCATGGGGGATGAGCTCGGAAAAGGTCGTTCATCTTATTTGAACGATCACTTCAACGTGCGCCGGTCGCCGGGTCGGGCACCGGAACCTACATTCTCTGCATCGAAAGGAACGTCGCCATGATCACTGTTCGCAAATCCTCCGACCGCGGCTATGCCGACCACGGCTGGCTCAAGAGCTTTCACAGCTTCTCGTTCGCCGACTACCACGATCCGCAACACATGGGCTTCGGCAACCTGCGCGTCATCAACGAAGACCGCATCGCGCCCGGCACCGGCTTCGGCACGCATGGCCATCGGGACATGGAGATCGTCAGCTACGTGCTGTCGGGCGAGCTCGCGCACAAGGACAGCATGGGCAACGGCACGGCCGGTGCAGCGGTCAGCGGCGTCATCCGGCCCGGCGACGTGCAGCGCATGAGCGCCGGCCGCGGCGTGCTGCACAGCGAGTTCAACCACGCGCCGAAGGACACCACGCATTTCCTGCAGATCTGGATCGAGCCCAACGTGCGCGGCATCGAGTCGGGCTACGAGCAGAAGTACTTCGATGCGGCGTCCAAGCGCGGCACACTGCGCCTGGTCGCATCGCCGGCCGGCGCCGACGGCTCGGTCACGATCCACGCCGACGCGTCGATCTACAGCGGCCTGTTTGACGGCGAACCGCCGTTGCGCCGCGTGCTCGCCCCGAAGCGCAAGGCCTATGTGCACGTCGTGCGCGGCAGCGTCACAGTCAACGGCCAGGCGCTGCAGGGCGGCGACGCGCTGCGCCTCGAGCGCGAGAGCGAGTTGACGATCGCCGGCGGCGTCGACGCCGAAGTGCTGATGTTCGACCTGCATTGAGTTCCCGTTTTCATCAACCCCAAGAGACTCCAAGGAAATTTCATGTTCAACAATATTCAGAACCCGCTCGCACTGCTTGGCCGCATCCTGCTGGCACTCATCTTCATCACCTCCGGCTTCGGCAAGATCGGCGGCTTCGAGGGCGTGGTCGGCTACATCGCCTCCAAGGGCCTGCCGATGGCCTCGGTGCTGGCGGCGCTGACGATCCTCGTCGAACTCGGCGGCGGTCTCGCGGTCGCAGCCGGCTTCATGACGCGCTGGGTGGCGCTGGCGCTGGCGGTCTTCAGCCTGCTCGCCGGCCTGATCTTTCACGCCTACTGGGCGGTGCCGGTCGACCAGGTGATGAACATGCAGATCAACTTCTGGAAGAACGTATCGATCGCCGGTGGCTTCCTGGTGCTCGCGGCGTTCGGCCCGGGCGCAATCAGCGTCGATGCGAAGCGCGCGCACTGATTCCCGTTTGCGGGGCCGCCGGGGGGTGGCCCCGGGCTTGCTATATTTCCGCCCATGGGAGTGATGTTCAAGGTCCTGGCGCTGCTGCCCTGGCTCGACTGGGTGGCGCTGGCCGAGTTCTTCGTCGGCTGGGGCGCGTACGCGCACTTCTCGCGGCGCGGCGCCGGCTCGCAGCGCTCGGTGCTCGCGGCGACCAACGCGGTGCGCCGGCAGTGGATGCTGCAGACGACCTACCGCGAGGTCCGGGTGATCGACGGCGTCGTGATCCAGAACCTGTCGACCAGCCCGTCGTTCTTCGCGTCGACCACGATCCTGATCATCGGCGGCCTGCTGGCGGTGCTCGCGGGCGACAAGGCCAACGAACTGGTGCGCGACCTGCCGTTCGCGCAGCGCACCTCGGCGCTGATCTTCGACC
>JANXZN010000066.1 GCA_025355545.1 Rhizobacter sp. | reverse complement strand
CTCGTCGAGCACCTCGCGCTCTTCGTCCGACAGCACAATCTCAGGGGCAACTCGCACTCTCGTTCTCCACACCAGTCCGTAGTAGATCATTGGTGTGGCGGGATTCATTTACGTTCCCTTTAGAATGCGACACTACACTAGCTAGTCGCGCCGTACCCGCTGCCGGAACGCGCTCGGCGACTCGCCGGTCCAGTGCCTGAACGCGCGCGCAAAGCTCTTCTCGCTGGCGAAGCCGACCGCCCGCGCGATCTGCTTGATCGGCCGCGTGCCGCGGCCCAGCTGTTCGAGCGCCTGCTCGCGCCGCATTGCGTCCTTGAGTGCCTGCAGCGAGGCGCCTTCCTCGCGAAGGTGGCGGTGCAGGCTGCGCACCGACACGTTCAGCGCGCGCGCCAGCGTCTGTGCATTGGCCGCGTCCACGCGGCGATCGCGCAGCAGCGCGCGCACCTGCTGAACCAGCAGGCGGTCGCGCCGGTACTGGAGCACGATCAGCGGCAGCGCGCGTTTCAGCATCGTCTGCAGTGCGGCCTCGTCGCGGCGCAGCGGCAGCGCGAGGTACTGCGCATCGAAGCTGAAGCCGGCGTGGTCGGCGTCGAAGCGCAGCGGGCCATGGAACATCAGCGGATACGCCTCGCGGTGCGGCGGCGCCGGATACGGGAAGTCGGCCCGCAGCAGCGGGATGCGCGAGTCGATCGTCCAGCAGGCATAGCCGTGCAGGTTGCGCAAGGTCGTCACGACGCAAAACTCGCGCATCGCGACCAGCGGGCGGCGCTCGGCCAGCGTGATGCTCGCCACCGCGCCGCTGACCGACAGGCTCAGCGCGATGTCGTCGGTCAGCAGCCGGTGGTGGCGGCACCAGCGTTTCAGCGCGATGCCCAGCGTCGGCGCTGTCAGCGAGGCGCGCGACAGCATGCCGTAACTGCCCCAGGGCAGCTTGCGGGAGAACGAGCCGAGCGCCTCGTCGTCGAGCTGCTGCATCGCGACGCCGGAAATCAGCTCCATCTGCGCCGCGGTGATGCGCGCGCCGGGCTTGCGCAGCTGGGCTGGCGTGATCCGTGCCTGCTTCAGCGCCGCGGCCGGGTCGACGCCGTAGCGTGCGTAGGCGCGCACGATGGCCTGCACGAACGCCATCGGCGTGACGGCCGGAAACGGGGGGTCGGTCGGGTCTTGCGTCGGCATGCCGAAGTCTGTCCGGCCCTGGCACGATTTGCAACCACTCTGGCGGCCCGTGTGCTGCGATGCGGCGTAAATTGGGGTGCACCGGGAATCGCCGGCGAGCGGGCTGCCGCGCGCCATGACGACGGCCGGCGCGCGCTGCCTAGAATGACCCGACAGCCCGCCACCACCCCGAACATCAACACGCCGGGCGCCCCGCGCGCACCGGCCCCTGGGAGACACGATGCCTGTTCTGGCCTCCAAGCTCAACGCCCGCACCGAGGAGTTCAGGGCCAACGCCGCCGCGATGCATGCGCTCGTCGACGACCTGAACGCGAAGCTCGCGCAGGTCGTGCAAGGTGGTGGCGAAGGCCCGCGCGCCAAGCACCTCGCGCGCGGCAAGCTGATGCCGCGCGACCGCGTCGAGATGCTGCTCGACCCCGACACGCCCTTCCTCGAGGTGGCGCCGCTCGCCGCGTTCGACATGTACAAGAACGACGTGCCCGGTGCCGGCCTGATTGCCGGCATCGGCCGGGTCAGCGGCGTCGATTGCATGATCGTCTGCAATGACGCGACCGTGAAGGGCGGCACCTACTTTCCCATGACGGTGAAGAAGCACCTGCGCGCGCAGGAGATCGCGCAGCAGAACCGCCTGCCGTGCATCTACCTGGTCGACAGCGGCGGCGCGAACCTGCCGAACCAGGACGACGTGTTCCCGGATCGCGAGCACTTCGGCCGGATCTTCTTCAACCAGGCCAACATGAGCGCGCAGGGCATTCCGCAGATCGCGGTCGTGATGGGCTCGTGCACCGCCGGCGGCGCCTACATGCCGGCGATGAGCGACGAGTCGATCATCGTCAAGAACCAGGGCACGATCTTCCTCGCCGGGCCGCCGCTGGTGAAGGCGGCGATCGGCGAGATCGTCAGTGCCGAGGAGCTCGGCGGCGGCGATGTGCACACGCGGCTGTCGGGCGTGGCCGATCACCTGGCGCAGAACGACACGCATGCGCTGGCGATCGCGCGCGCGTCGGTGGCGAACCTGAACTGGCGCAAGACGCACGAGCAGCGTGTGATCGCGCCGCGCCCGCCGCTGTTCGACGCGAGCGAACTGCACGGCGTGATCCCGGTCGACACCAAGAAGCCCTACGACGTGCACGAGATCATCGCGCGCCTCGTCGACGGCTCCGAGTTCGACGAGTTCAAGGCGCGCTACGGCGCGACCCTGGTGACCGGCTTCGCACACATCGAGGGCATGCCGGTGGGAATAGTCGCGAACAACGGCGTGCTGTTTTCCGAGTCGGCGATGAAGGGCGCGCACTTCATCGAGCTGTGCTGCCAGCGCAAGATCCCGCTGATCTTCCTGCAGAACATCACCGGCTTCATGGTCGGCAAGAAGTACGAGGCCGAGGGCATCGCCAAGCACGGCGCGAAGATGGTCACCGCCGTCTCGACCGCGACGGTGCCCAAGTTCACCGTGATCATCGGCGGCAGTTTCGGCGCCGGCAACTACGGCATGTGCGGGCGCGCGTACTCGCCGCGCTTCCTGTGGATGTGGCCGAACGCGCGCATCTGCGTGATGGGCGGCGAGCAGGCGGCGAGCGTGCTCGCCACCGTGCGGCGCGACGGCATCGAGGCCAAGGGCGGCGCCTGGAGTGCGGACCAAGAGGCGGCGTTCAAGCAACCGATCCTCGACCAGTTCGCGCACCAGTCGCAGCCCTACTACTCGAGCGCACGCCTCTGGGACGACGGCGTGATCGATCCGGCGCAGACCCGCAACGTGCTCGCGCTGGCGATCTCGGCGAGCCTGAACGCGCCGATCCCGGAGCCGAAGTTCGGCGTCTTCCGGATGTGATGCGGCGCCCCGGAACCGACGCCATGGCGCTGACCCTGATGCCGCTGACCGAACGCGACCTGCACGAGCTGATCGCCGCGCAAGATGCGTTCGCGCAGCGCCACGCGCTGACGCTCGAGGAAGGTGCCTGCGCGCCCGCCTTCATCTACGAGCGTGCGCTCGCCAACATGCGCTGCGCGCCCGACTGGGCCGGCCTGCTCGGCACGCGGCTGTACCTGCTCGACGGCGCGCGCGTCGTCGGCTCGGGCGGCGTGAAGGCGCCGCCGCTCGACGACGGCGAGGTCGAGATCGGCTACGGCGTGGCGCCGGCCTGGCGGGGCAGAGGCCTCGCGACCGAAGCCGCACGCGCGCTGACCAGCGAAGCGCTGGCGCAGGGCGCGCGCCGCGTCAGCGCGTTCACGACCCCCGCCAACACCGCCTCGTGGCGGTTGCTGCAACGCATCGGCTATGTGCGCGATGGCGAAACGATCGACCCCGACGACGGCCTGGTCTGGCGTTGGGTGCGCGAAGCCGACTGAACCCCACCAACGGAACCGCATGGACAGCATCTACATCACCCCCGAACACGAGCAGCTGCGCGAGCAGATCGCGCGCTTCATTGCACGCGAGGTCGAGCCGCATGCGCAGGCCTGGGAAGAGGCCGGCTGCACGCCGCGCGAGGTGCTGCGCAAGATGGGCGACGCCGGCCTGTTCGGCCTGATGTATTCGAGCGACTATGGCGGCGCCGAGGCCGATGCGCTGACGAACCTGGTGTTCGCCGAGGCGCTGTCGCAGTCGACCTTCGGCGGCTTCATCATCACGGTGCTTGTGCACACCGACATGGCCAGCCCGCACCTGCACCATGCCGGCAATCCGGCGCAGCTCGCGCAGTACATGCCCGGCGTGATCAAAGGCCGCACGATCACCGCGGTCGGCATCACCGAGCCCGGCGCCGGCTCCGACGTGGCCGGCATCCGCACGACGGCGAAACTGGTCGACAGCGGTGACGGCGACCACTGGGTGCTGAACGGCACCAAGATGTTCATCACCAACGGCGTGCATGCCGACCTGTACTTCATCGCCGCGAAGACGACCGAGGCGCGCCACGGCATGTCGATGTTCATCGTCGAGAAGGGCACACCGGGCTTCACGGTCGGGCGCGCGCTGAAGAAGTCGGGCTGGCTCTCGTCCGACACCGCCGAGCTGGTTCTCGACAACGTGCGCATCCCGGCCGCGAACCTGCTCGGCGAGGAGAATCGCGGCTTCTACGCGGTGATGAAAAACTTCCAGACCGAGCGCATCGCACTGGCCGCGATGGCGGTGGGCCACTGCACCCAGGCGCTGAAGATGACGCTCGAGTTCGTGCGCCAGCGCCAGGCCTTCGGCGCGCCGCTGTTCGAGAAGCAGACGATCCGCCAGCGCCTCGCGATGCTCGACGCCAGGGTGCAGGCCGCGCGCGCCTTCATGTACCAGTGCGCCTGGCGCGTCACGCAGCAGCACGACGTGGTGCAGCAGGTCTCGATGCTGAAGGCGCTGACCGGCGAGCTCGTCAACGAGGTCGTCTCGACCTGCCAGCAATTTCACGGTGGCATGGGCTACATGCGCGAGACCGCGATCGAACGGCTGTGGCGCGACGCACGTGTTCTCGCGATCGGCGGCGGCGCGACCGAAGTGATGCTCGACGAGGTCGCGAAGCGGTATTGACACGGAGCCGACACGATGACCACCACGCTCGACATCCGCCGCCCCTCGCGCTTCGTCGCCGAGGTCTGGCTCAACCGCCCCGACGTGCGCAACGCGTTCAACGAGGGCGTGATCGCCGAACTCCACGCCGCGTTCACCGCGTTCGCCGCCGATGCCGACTTGCGCGCGATCGTCCTCGGCGGCCACGGCAAGGCCTTCTGCGCCGGCGCCGACCTGTCGTGGATGCGCGCGATGGCCGGCTTCGACTGGGAGCAGAACCGCGCCGACGCGCAGGCGCTGGCCGACATGCTGTGGGCGGTCTGGCGCTGCCCGGTGCCGGTGGTCGGCCGGGTGCACGGCGACTGCTATGCCGGCGGCGTCGGCCTCGCGGCGGTGTGCGACGTGCTGGTCGCGGCCGAGGGCGTGAACTTCTGCTTGAGCGAAGCCAGGCTCGGCCTGCTGCCCGGCACGATCAGCCCGTACGTGATCCGCGCGATGGGCGAGCAGGCCTCGCGGCGTTACTTCGTCACCGCCGAACGCTTCGGCGCCACGCAGGCGGCGGCAATGGGCTTCGTGCACGAGGTCGTCGCGGCCGAGGCGCTCGATGCGAAGGTCGCCGAGATCGTCGCCACCTTGGTCGCCAACGGCCCGATGGCCGCGCGCGCCTGCAAGAAGCTGGTGCAGGACGTGGCCGGTTTGCCGCTCGACAGCGCGCTGCGCGACGAGACCGCACGCCGCATCGCCGACATCCGCGCCAGCGACGAGGGCCGCGAAGGCGTGCAGAGCTTCCTGAACAAGCGCAAGCCGAACTGGCTGGAGGGCTGATCGATGACGAACCTGCCGATCGACACCGCCGGCCTGCTCGCGATCGCCGCCGCGCTCGGCTGGGCCAGTGGGCTGCGCCTGTACGCGGTCGTGTTCCTGACCGGTCTTGCCGGCCACCTCGGCTGGGTTCAGTTGCCGGCCGGCCTGCACCTGCTGCAGTCGACCGTGATGCTGGGCGCGAGCGGCTTCATGCTGTTCGTCGAGTTTTTCGCCGACAAGATTCCGGGCTTCGACTCGTTGTGGGACATGGTCCACACGCTGGTGCGCATCCCTGCCGGTGCGGCGCTCGCCGCAGCGGTGTTCGGCGCCGATCAATCGAGCTGGGCGATGGCCGCGGCGCTGATGGGCGGCACGCTGGCTGCGACCAGCCACGTCGCGAAAGCCACCACGCGCGCGGCGCTCAACACCTCGCCCGAGCCGTTCTCGAACGTCGCGATGTCGCTGCTCGGCGACAGCGTCGTGCCGGTGAGTTTGTGGCTGTCGTGGGAGCACCCCTACATCTTCTTCGCGGCGCTGGCGGTCGCGCTGCTCGTGATGGTGGCGCTCACCTGGGTGTTCGCGGGTTTCCTGCGTCGCCTCGCGCGGCGCGTGTCGGGCTGGTTCGGGGCGGGTCAACCGTCGACCTGAGGTTCACAACATGATGTTCAAGAAAATCCTGATCGCCAATCGCGGTGAGATCGCGTGCCGCGTTGCCGCCACCGCGAAGAAGATGGGCGTGCGCACCGTCGCCGTCTACTCCGATGCCGACGCGAACGCGAAGCATGTGCTGGCCTGCGACGAGGCGGTGCACATCGGCGGCTCGTCGCCGCGCGAGAGCTACCTGCTCGGTGCGCGCGTGATCGCCGCCGCGAAGGCGACCGACGCGCAGGCCGTGCACCCGGGCTACGGCTTCCTGAGCGAGAACGAGGCGTTCGCGCAGGCCTGCGCCGATGCCGGGCTCGTGTTCATCGGCCCGCCGCCGTCGGCGATCAAGGCGATGGGGCTGAAGGCCGAGTCGAAGCAGCTGATGGAGAAGGCCGGCGTGCCGCTCGTGCCCGGCTATCACGGCGCCGGGCAAGACCCAGCCATGCTCAAAGGCGAGGCCGACCGCATCGGCTACCCGGTACTGATCAAGGCGAGCGCCGGCGGCGGCGGCAAGGGCATGCGCATCGTCACCAAGACCGAAGAGTTCGACGCCGCGCTCGCCTCGTGCAAGCGCGAGGCGATCAACAGCTTCGGCGACGACGCGGTGCTGATCGAACGCTACGTGACCAAACCACGCCACATCGAGATCCAGGTGTTCGGCGATTCGCAAGGCAACTGCGTCTACCTGTTCGAGCGCGACTGCTCGGTACAGCGCCGGCACCAGAAGGTGCTGGAAGAGGCGCCCGCACCGGGCATGAGCGAAGCACGCCGCGCCGAGATGGGCGCAGCGGCGGTTTCGGCCGCCAAGGCGGTCGGCTATGTCGGCGCGGG
This sequence comes from Rhizobacter sp., assembly GCA_025355545.1. Taxonomy (GTDB): domain Bacteria; phylum Pseudomonadota; class Gammaproteobacteria; order Burkholderiales; family Burkholderiaceae_C; genus LMDS01. Next base: position 24,390 of record JANXZN010000066.1, on the reverse strand, counting down.
CACGGTCGAGTTCATCGCCGAGCCGACGGCCGACGGCGATCTGAAGTTCTTCTTCATGGAGATGAACACGAGACTGCAGGTCGAGCACCCGGTCACCGAGGCGATCACCGGGCTCGATCTGGTCGAGTGGCAGCTGCGTGTGGCCGCGGGCGAGCCGCTGCCGCTGCAGCAGCACGAGTTGCGCATCCACGGCCACGCGATCGAGGCGCGCATCTGCGCCGAGAACCCGGACTCGAACTTTCTGCCCGCGACCGGCCGGCTCGACGTCTACCGCACGCCATCGGACGCGGTCAGCTTCGAGCGCGGCCCGCATGCGAGAGTCGGCGCGCCGAACGCGCCGAACGCGCCGGTGCGCATCGACGCCGGCGTGCGCGAAGGCGATGCGATCTCGCCGTTCTACGACTCGATGATCGCCAAGCTGATCGTCTGGGGCGCCGACCGCGCGCAGGCGTTGGCGCGGCTCGACGCCGCGCTGGCGGCCACGCACATCGTCGGCCTGCACACCAACGTCGCGTTCCTGCGCCGCGTGGCGGCGAGCGATTCGTTCGCGCATGCCGACCTCGACACCGCGCTGATCGAGCGCGAACGTGCGGTGCTGTTCAATGCGCCGCACTTGGCGATCGACTTGGCGGCGGCGGGTGTCGTCGCGCACGCGCTTGCCGCCGAGCAGGCGCTGGAAACGACCGACCCGTGGTCACGCCGCGATGGCTGGCGCCTGCACGGCAGCGCGACCCGCCGCTTCGACATCGAATCGCAGGGCACGCACCACGCGTTCACGCTGGAGCGCAGCGCCGGCACACAAACGCTTGTGAACGGCACCCGGCGCTGGCCGCTCGCGATCGCGCCGCGCGCCGCCAACACCTACGACGTGACGCTGGCCGAACAGCGCACGACGCTGACCGTCTACGCCACCGGCGAGCGCTTCAGCGTGTTCTCGCCCGACGGCTCGGCGGTGGTCGACGAGTTCGACCCGATCGCGCATTCGGCTGACGGCGCGGTTGAGGCCGGCGGCCTTGCGGCGCCGATGCCCGGGAAGGTGATCGCGTTCCTCGCGAAGGCGGGCGACAAGGTCACTCAAGGCCAGCCGCTCGCCGTGATGGAGGCGATGAAGATGGAGCACACGATCGCCGCGCCGCGCGACGGCACGATCGCCGAACTGCTGTACGCGGTCGGCGATCAGGTCAGCGAGGGTGGTGAATTGCTACGGATGGCGCCGGCGCCGTGATGGCCGGCGGGGCAGGGTCAACGCGCGCCGCCGCGCAGCCAGCGCGACCGTACCGGGCGCCGCCGGGGCTTCGCTACCAGCACATCGATCGTCTCGGGCGGGCGCGAAACGCCGAAGCCCGAGGTGTCTTGCGCCGACGCCATGGCTTGCGGCTCCGCGCCGCGCCGCGCGACCACCGGCATCGGGTTCGGCGCGGCCTTGAACTGCTCCGCCAGGCTCATCAGTTCGTCGTGGCCCGATGCCCCGCAGACCCACAGCGCCTCGCGCGCATCACCCGCGTCGCCGAGCAGGGTGCTCACGGCCACGTCTTCGCCGTACTGACGAAGCAGCGCAAAATGGATGCGGGTGCCGATGCGCAGGCGGATGGTGGTGTCCAAGGGGTCGTCCGTTTTTCTGGTGTGTGCATGCATCTTCGGCGGGGCGCCTCGACGCGCTCATCCCTGGAGTCAGGGGTCGGCCGTGCGCCGCTTTAAACAGTGAGACTCATTCCATGATTCCAGGCCATGTGACCCTTGTCGAAGTCGGTGCGCGCGACGGTTTGCAGAACGAAAAGCAGCCGGTCGACGCCGCCACCAAGATCGAACTGGTGCATTTGCTGCAGGCGGCCGGGCTGCGCGAACTCGAAGTCACCAGCTACGTCAGCCCGAAGTGGGTGCCGCAGATGGCCGACAACGCCGAAGTGATGCGCGGCGTGCGCCGCAAGGCCGGTGTGCGCTACGCGGTGCTGACGCCGAACCTGAAGGGTTTCGAGGCCGCGATCGCCGACCTCGCGATCCGCCCCGACGAGATCGTCGTGTTCGGCGCGGCGAGCGAGGCCTTCAGCCAGCGCAACATCAACTGCGGCATCGAAGAGAGCATCGAGCGCTTTCGCCCGGTCGTCGAGGCGGCGCATGCGCACGCCATCAAGGTGCGCTGCGCGGTCTCGGTGGCGCTCGGCTGCCCGTACCAGGGCGAGGTCACGCCGGACGAAGTCGAGCGCGTCGTGCTGCTGATGAAGGGCATCGGCGTCGACCATTGCGGCATCGCCGACACGATCGGCGTGGCACGCCCAAACGTGCGCAGGCGGCGCTGGAGCGGGCGCTGAAGCACTTCCCGATCGACGAGGTCAGCGGGCATTTCCACGACACCTACGGCCAGGCGCTTGCCAACATCTACGCCTGCCTCGAGATGGGCGTCCACACCTTCGACGCCAGCGTCGCCGGTCTCGGCGGCTGCCCGTATGCGAAGGGCGCGACCGGCAACGTCGGCACCGAAGACGTGCTGTTCATGCTGAACGGCCTGGGCATCGAGACCGGCGTCGACATCGAACGACTGGTCGATGCGGCCGAGTTCATCTCGAACGTGCTCGGCCGCAAGCCGGTGTCGCGCACCGGCAATGCGATGCTGGGGAAGCGGGCGAACGCGAAGGTTGCCTGATGCGCCTGCCCGGCCGCCCGAAAGCCGAATTCACCGTAGTGCGCAGCACCGAGCTTGCCTGATGAGCGAATCGCTGCACGACCCTTTGGCAGACCGCCCTGAAGGCTTTCGCCGCGTCGCCGCTGCACTGGCCGCGCAACGCCACGCGCATGCGCCGGTGTTCCTCGATGTCGCGGCGCGCACCTCGCAGGAGGCGGCCGATGCGCTGGGCGTCAGCATCGGGCAGATCGCCAAGAGCGTGATCTTCCGGCGCCGCGCCGACGATGTGGCGGTGCTCGTCGTCACCTCGGGCGATCGGCGCGTCGACGAAAAGAAGGTCGCCGCGGTCGTCGGGACACTGGGCCGTGCCGATGCCGAATTCGTCAAGGCACGCACCGGCTTCAGCATCGGCGGCGTCGCGCCGCTGGCCCATGCGCAGCCGTCGGTCACGCTGATCGACCGCGAGCTGTTTCGCTTCGACGAGATCTGGGCCGCGGCCGGCCACCCGAACGGCGTGTTCCGTCTCAGCCCCGCCGAACTGGCGCAGCTGACCGGCGCGCCGGTTCATGACGTGGTGCAGGCGCCATGAGCGGTACGCCCGACGCGCCGGTGCCGAGCCCTTGTACGAGTGTGTGCAAGATGGATGAGCGCACCGGCTGGTGCGAAAGTTGCCTGCGCACGATCGACGAGATCGCGCGCTGGTCCGCGCTCGACGAAGCCGCCAAGCGCGCCGTCTGCGCTGCGCTGGTGCTGCGCCGCGAGCCCCTGGCGGCGCAAGCGCAGGTGCCGAACGCCCGATGACGCACCTCAATTTCTGGTTCGACCCGATCTCGCCGTTTGCGCACCTCGCCTTCGAGCGCATGCCGCAGGCGCTCGAAGGCCTCTCGTACAGCGTCACCTACCGGCCGGTGCTGTTCGCGGGGCTGCTTGCGCACTGGGGCCAGAAGGGGCCGGCCGAGATCGAAAGCAAGCGCGCCTGGACCTTCCGCCAGGTGCATTGGCTCGCCCACCGGCACGGCATCGTGTTGCAGACCCCCGCGCAGCACCCCTTCAACCCACTGGCCCACCTGCGGCTGCTGCTCGCCTGCGCGCCCGAAGGCGGCACGCCGAGCCGGCACGTCTGCGAGGCGGTGCTGCGCCGCGTGTGGCAGGGCGGCGGCGATGCGAACGAGCCGACGCGTCTGGCGGCGCTGACGCGGGAGCTGGCACCCCGCATCGACCCGGGCGATGAGTCGATCAAGCGGGCACTGAAAGCCGCGGCCGCAAACGCGATCGCGCTCGGCATCTTCGGCGTGCCCACCGTCGAGGTCGAGGGCCGGCTGTTCTGGGGCCTCGACAGCCTGGACATGCTGGCCGCCTGCTTGCGAGGCGACCCGTGGTTCGACAGCGGCGTCTGGGAGGCCGAAGGCGCCCCGCGGCCAGGGATTCGACGTGAGGTTCGAGACGGTGCTACCGCGCCGCCTGAAATGGGTTCACGATAGGGCGCGCGTGGATTCGAGTCAGATTGAGGTCAGCGCAAGCCCTTACCATGCGACCCGGCCGTGGATGCATGGCCCGATCCACAACAACGAGGAGACAGCATGGAACTGGACCTGGTCACGCGAATCGCGAGCCACCCGAAGTATCAGGAGTTGAAAGCCAAACGCACGAGCTTCGGCTGGTGGCTGACGCTGGCGATGATGGTCGTCTACTACGGCTTCATCCTGCTGGTGGCGTTCAACAAGGAATTTCTGTCGCAGCGGCTCGGTGACGGCGTCATGACGATGGGCATTCCGATCGGCTTCGGCGTCATCGTGTTCACGATCGTGATTACCGCGATCTACATCAGGCGCGCCAACAGCGAGTTCGACGACCTGACCGCCGACCTGGCGAAGGCGGTGCTGAAATGAGCCGCCCAATGACCCGAGTGCGCACCCCACTGAGTGAAAACTCACGCCGCCTGCTGACGCTGGCCGCCCTCTTCGGCGTGTCCGCGGCGGTCTACGCCGCCGGCGCCGACCTCGGTCAGGCCACCAAGCAGGCCACCAACTGGACCGCCATCGGCATGTTCGGCGTGTTCGTGGTGTTTACGCTGTTCGTGACCAAGTGGGCCGCCTCCAGGACCAAGTCGGTCGCTGATTTCTATACCGCCGGCGGCGGCATCACCGGCTTCCAGAACGGCCTGGCGATCGCCGGCGACTACATGTCGGCGGCCTCGTTCCTGGGTATTTCGGCGGCAGTGATGGCGAGCGGCTTCGACGGCCTGATCTACTCGATCGGCTTCCTGGTCGGCTGGCCGGTCATCACCTTCCTGATGGCCGAGCGGCTGCGCAACCTGGGCAAGTTCACCTTCGCCGATGTGGCGGCGTTCCGCTTCAAGCAGGCGCCGGTGCGCATCTTCGCGGCCTCCGGCACGCTGGTCGTGGTGGCGTTCTACCTGATCGCGCAGATGGTCGGCGCGGGGCAGCTCATCAAGCTGCTGTTCGGCCTCGAATACTGGATCGCGGTCGTCATCGTCGGCTCGCTGATGATGGTCTACGTGCTGTTCGGCGGCATGACGGCCACCACCTGGGTCCAGATCATCAAGGCCTGCCTGCTGCTCGGCGGCGCCACCTTCATGGCACTGTCGGTGCTATGGCACTTCGGCTTCAGCCCCGAGGCGATGTTCGCCGGCGCAGTCAACATCAAGACCGACCTGGCGCTCAAGGACGGCAAGGTGGCCGAGGCTGCCGCGAAGATCGGCCAGTCGATCATGGGCCCGGGCAACTTCGTCAAGGACCCGATCTCGGCGATCTCGTTCGGCATGGCGCTGATGTTCGGCACCGCCGGCCTGCCGCACATCCTGATGCGTTTCTTCACCGTGCCGAGTGCCAAGGCGGCACGCACGTCGGTGATGTGGGCGACCGGCTGGATCGGCTACTTCTACCTGCTGACTTTCATCATCGGGTTCGGTGCCATCACCTTCGTGTTGACGAACCCCGACTTCCTCGACGCCAAGGGTGCGCTGCGGGGCGGCGGCAACATGGCGGCCATCCACCTGGCCAACGCGGTCGGCGGCAACATCTTCCTCGGCTTCATCTCGGCGGTGGCGTTCGCGACCATCCTCGCGGTGGTGGCGGGCCTGACGCTGTCGGGCGCCTCGGCGGTGTCGCACGACCTGTACGCCACGGTCATCAAGAACGGCAAGGCCGACAGCGCCTCGGAACTCGGGGTCTCGCGCATGACCACGGTGGCGCTGGGCATCCTGGCGGTGATTCTGGGCATCGTGTTCGAGAAGCAGAACATCGCGTTCATGGTGTCTCTGGCCTTCGCGATCGCGGCCTCGGCCAACTTCCCGGTGCTGTTCATGAGCGTGCTGTGGAAAGACTGCACCACTCGCGGTGCGGTGATCGGCGGCTTCCTCGGCCTGATCTCGTCGGTGGCGCTGACTATCGTGTCGCCGTCGGTGTGGGAAGCGACGCTGGGCAACCCGAAGGGTTCGGCGCTGTTCCCGTACACCTCGCCGGCGCTGTTCTCGATGACCATCGCCTTCGTCGGCATCTGGCTGTTCTCGATCCTCGACAACAGCAAGCGGGCGAAGATCGACCGCGACGGTTTCCTGGCGCAGCAGGTGCGTTCCGAGACCGGCATCGGCGCCTCCGGGGCATCGGGCCACTGAGCTTGAACGACGCTGTATCGTGACGGGGCGCGCAATCACCCTGCCGCATTGATCGACGGGACTGCCGGTTTGACGCCGGCAGTCCCGTTTCAACAGCCGCGCCCATGTCGTCCACCGCACCCGACCCGCAGCTCGAGTTCGTCTCGCTGCTGATGGTGCGTGTGCGGGACGCGACCCTTCGCAAGCCGTTCTTCGTCGATGGCGGGCTCGATCTGGTGACGGTGTGCCGGCAGCTTTCAACGCACGGCCTCACCGACGCGCTCGTGCGCGATGGCGGGCGCATCGGCATGTTCACGACCACCGACCTGCGCGACGCGCTGTGGCGAACGCACTCCTTCACGGGGGGAGCCGAGCCGCAGGCGAGCGGGGGTCGACAGGTCGATCTCGCCACGCTCCCCGTGCGCGAAGTCGCGCACTTCGACCTGATCGAGATTCACCCGAACAGCGAACTGTTCGAGGCGCTGCTGTTGATGGCGCGCCACCGCGTGCACCGCCTCGTCGTTCGCGATGGTGAGTCGATTCACGGCGTGCTGAACCAGCTCGACCTGATGAGCTTCGTTTCCAACCATTCGGGACTCAATGCGGCGCTGATCGACGACGCTGCGTCGCTCGCCGAGCTGCAACGTGCGGCCGGCCGGATCGACACACTGATCGCGCTGCTGCACCGCGGCGGCGTCAAGACCGAGCTGATCGCCGGCCTCGTGAGCGAGTTGAACACCCGGCTGTTCGCGCGCGCCTGGTCGCTGATCGCGCCGGCCGAGCTGGTGGCCAACAGCTGCCTGGTCGTGATGGGCAGCGAGGGCCGCGGCGAGCAGATCCTCAAGACCGACCAGGACAATGCGCTGCTGTTGCGCGACGGCTTCGCGATGGCCGGTATCGAGCAGATCACCGAGCGCTTCACCGCCACGCTGATCGACTTCGGCTACCCGCGCTGCCCGGGCAACATCATGCTGAGCAACCCGCTGTGGTGCCAGCCTGTGTCGCGCTTCAGGGAGACGCTGCGCGGCTGGATGTTCGGCGCCGAGCCCGATGGCGTGATGAACCTCGCGATCTTTCTCGATGCCACCGTGGTCGCCGGCGACGCGAGCCTGCTGGGCCAGGCACGGCGCTTCGTCGACGAGTTCCTGGTCGACAACGACGCGTTCTTCGCCCGCTTCGCCGGTGCCGCCGACCAGTTCAGCGGGTCCGGCGGCTGGTGGGCGCATCTGACCCTCTGGCGCGGCCGCGACGAGCAGGCCTTCGACCTGAAGAAGCTCGGCACCTTCCCGATCGTTCACGGCGTGCGCACCCTGGCGCTGCAGCACCATGTGAGCGAGCAGGGCACGGCTGCGCGGCTGCAAGTGCTGGCGGATCGGCAGCATCTGCCGGCCCAGATGGCGCGCGACCTGACCGAGGCGCTGCATTTCCTGATGACGCTGAAGCTGGGCAATACCCTGCGCCAGCGTCAAGCCTTCGAGGCGACCGACAACCTCGTCCGCATGTCGACCCTGGGCACGCTGGAGCGCGATCTGCTGCACGACACACTGGCAATCATCAAGCGCTTCCGGCAGCATCTGCGCCAGCACTATCGGCTCGATTCGCTGTGAGCGGTTCATCGCGTGACAAGGAGACTCCCGTTCACAAAGGTCTGGGCGGGCAGCGCCTCGTCGCATTGTTCGTTGCCGGCGCGATGCTGCTGAACTTTCCGCTGCTGGCGCTGTGGGACCGCGATGCGACGGTGTGGGGCTTGCCGCTGTTCCCGGCCGCGCTCTTCATCCTTTGGGGCTGCCTGATCGCGGTGCTCGGAGTGATCGCCGAGCGCACGCCCGACTGAGCGCCCGACCGAGCCTAGCCATGCTCTCCGCCCCCCTCGTCGTCGGCGCCTCGTTCGCCTACCTGCTGCTGCTGTTCGCGGTGGCCGCATACGGCGACGCGCGCTCACGCCAGGGGCGCTCGATCATCGGCAACGCCTGGGTCTATGCGCTCTCGATGGCGGTGTACTGCACCGCCTGGACCTACTTCGGCAGCGTCGGCCGGGCCGCCAGCGCCGGGGTCTGGTTCCTGCCGATCTACCTCGGCCCGACCTTGGCGATGGCGCTCGCATGGCTGGTGCTGCGCAAGATGATCCGCATCGCCAAGGCCTACCGCATCACCTCGATCGCCGACTTCATCGCCAGCCGCTACGGCAAGAGCCCGCTGCTGGCCGGCACGGTGACCTTGATCACCGTCGTCGGCATCGTGCCCTACATCGCGTTGCAGCTGAAGGCGGTCGCGAGCGGCTATGCGCTGCTGACCACGCCGCTGGGCACGCCGATCGCCGCACCGGGGGCCTGGTGGCGCGACAGCACCTTCTATTTGGCGCTCGCGCTGGCCGGCTTCACGATGGTGTTCGGGGCGCGGCATCTCGACAGCGCCGAAAAGCACGAAGGCATGGTCGCGGCGATCGCGTTCGAGTCGGTCGTGAAGCTGGTGGCGTTCATGGCGGTGGGCGGGTTCGTGACCTGGGGCCTCTTCAACGGTCCGGGCGACCTGTTCGAGCGCGCAGCGGCCGTGCCCGAGCTGCACAAGCTGCTCAACCTGAGCCAGTCGCCGGGCCAGAAATTCGCCTACGAACAGTGGTTCGCGCTGACCTTGCTGTCGATGCTGTCGGTGGTCTTTCTGCCGCGCCAGTTCCAGATGATGGTGGTCGAGAACGTCGCTGAATCGCACCTGAAGCGCGCCGCCTGGGTGTTCCCGCTGTACCTGCTGCTGATCAACCTGTTCGTGCTGCCGATCGCGCTCGGCGGCTTGCTGCATTTCGGGCCCGCCGCGATGGACGCCGACAGCTTCGTGCTCTCGCTGCCGTTGTCGCAGGGACAAAACGCCTTGGCCTTGCTGGTGTTCATCGGCGGGCTGTCGGCGGCCACCGGCATGGTGATCGTCGAAGCGATCGCCGTATCGACGATGGTCTGCAACGACTTGGTGATGCCGATGCTGCTGCGCACGCGGCGCTTCGGCGCCCGCGCGGGCGGCGACCTGAGCCGGCTGCTGCTGGGCATCCGGCGCGCCGCGATCGTCGCGATCCTGCTGCTCGGCTACACCTATTTCGCGATTGCCGGCGAGGCCTACGCGCTGGTCAGCATCGGGCTCATCAGCTTTGCCGCGGTGGCGCAGTTCGCGCCGGCGATGCTGGCCGGGCTGTACTGGAAGGGTGGCACGCGCAACGGCGCGCTGGCCGGCCTGCTGCTGGGTTTCGCGCTGTGGGCCTACACGCTGATGCTGCCGTCGGTGGCGAAGTCGGGCTGGCTGCCTGCCGGGTTCCTGCACGACGGTCCCTGGGGCATCACGCTGCTCAAGCCCGAGCAGTTGCTCGGCTTGAGCGGCTTGGACAACCTGACCCATGCGTTGTTCTGGAGCCTGCTGGCGAACCTGTCGGCGTTCGTGGCGATCTCGCTGTGGCGGCCGCCGTCGGCCCGCGAGACCAGCCAGGCGCTGCTGTTCGTCGACGTGTTTCATGCGCCCGCGACGAGCGGCGAGAGAGTCGGCGTGGGCCCGGTGTTCTGGCGCGGGCGGGCCCAGGTCCGCGAGCTGCTGCCGCTGGCGAGCCGCTTCCTTGGCGGGCCGCGCGCGACCCGACTCTTCGGCGACTACGCGCGCCAGCGCGGCGTCGCGACGATCGAGCAGATCCCGCCCGATGCCCAACTGGTGCAGTTCGTCGAGACCCAGCTCGCCGGCGCCATTGGCAGCGCGTCGGCCCGGGTGATGGTGGCCGCCGCGGTCGAGGAAGAGGCGCTCGGGCTCGACGACGTGATGCGCATCCTCGACGAGGCCTCGCAGCTGCGCGCCTATTCGCACCAGCTCGAAGACAAGTCGCGCTCATTGGAGAAGGCCACCGACGAACTGCGCGCCGCCAACGAGCAGCTCAAGAGCCTGGACCGCCTGAAGGACGACTTCATGTCGTCGGTGACGCATGAGCTGCGCACGCCGCTGACCTCGATCCGTGCGCTGTCGGAGATGATGGCCGACGACCTCGAGATGCCGCAAGCGCAACGGGCGCAATTTCTGCACATCATCAATGCCGAGACCGAGCGCCTGAGCCGTCTCGTCAACCAGGTGTTGGATATGGCCAAGATCGAAGCCGGCCACGCGCAGTGGCACACCCGCGATGTCGATCTGCGCGAGTTGTTGACGCATGCGGTGCAGACCACCGCCGAGATGTTTCGCGAGCGTGGTGCGAAGGTCACGCTCGACATGCCCGAGGCCGTGCCGACGCTGCGCCTCGACGCCGACCGACTGACCCAGGTGCTGCTCAACCTGTTGTCGAATGCCGCCAAGTTCTTGCCCCCGCACGACGGTCGGGTGGCCGTGCGGCTGCGCTCGGTGGATGCCGGGCTGCGGGTCGAAATCGAGGACAACGGCAGCGGCGTGGCGCCGGCGCAGCAGGCGCTGATCTTCGAGAAGTTTCGCCAGGGTGGAGACGCCGCGCACCGGCCGCAGGGCACCGGCCTGGGTCTGCCGATCAGCCGCCAGATCATCGAGTATTTCGGCGGCAGGATGTGGCTGCAGTCGGTGCCCGGCGCGGGCGCCTGTTTTGGGTTTGAATTGCCGTGGCAGGCATCGGCCGAGCCGCCAGGAGACTCCTCATGACCCGCAGCATCCTTGTCGTCGACGATGAACCCAACATTCTGATCTCGCTCGAGTACCTGATGAAGCGCGAAGGCTACGCGGTCAGCGTGGCGCGCGACGGCGAGGAGGCCATTGCAGCGATCCTGCGCGACCGGCCCGCGCTGGTGCTGCTGGATGTGATGATGCCGAAGAAGTCGGGCTTCGAGGTCTGCCAGGAGGTGCGTGCAAACGATGCCGTGAAAGACACCCTGATCCTGATGCTGACCGCGAAAGGCCGCGAAACCGATGTCGCGAAAGGCCTGGGCTCGGGCGCGGACGCCTACATGACGAAGCCGTTTTCGACCAAGGAGTTGGTTCAGAAGGTGCGCCAGATGCTGGAGCGGCTCGCTTGAAACTCGGCACTCGCCTGCCGGTGCTGGTCGGTGCCCTGGCGCTCGCGATGACGCTGCTCGCGATGGCCAGCGTGGCGCTGGTCTGGGCCACGCTCGATGTCGGGGAGCGCGACACAGTGGCCGCCGTGCTGGCCTCGCGGGCGATGCTGGTGGTGATGTTTTGGCTGGCGGTGTTCGGCCTCGCAGTCGGGGGCCTGAGCCGTCTGTTCGGCCAATTCGTCGAAGCCCCGGCCCGGCTGCACGAACAGGCCCAGGTGCTGCTGACCGCGAACGCGGCGCCCGAGATCGAAGCGCAGGGCAGTCAGGCCAACCGTGGCCTGGCCGCAGCCATCAACGCGCTGGCGCACCAGCGCACCCAGTTGCAGCAGGATGTCGCGCGCCAGATCGCCGAGGCGAGTCGCGGCATCGAGCAGGAGCGCAGCCGGCTCTCGGCGCTGATGGCCGAGCTGACTCAGAGTGTGCTGGTCTGCAATCTCGACGGTCGCATCCTGCTCTACAACAGCCGCGCGCGGGCGCAGTTCCGTGGCTGGTCGCGCACACCGCTGACGGCTGGCGGCGCCGAGCTGATCGGCCTGGGCCGATCCATCTACGCGGTGTTCGAACGCCAGCTCGTGACGCATGCGCTCGAGACCCTCCAGCAGCGTGCCCAGGCCGGCGTGGCCAACCCGTCGGCGCAGTTTGTCACCAGCACGCCGAGCGGCCAGCTGCTGCGTGTGCAGATGGCGGCAGTGCACCAACCGGCCTCGCAAGATGCGGCCGCGGCACCTGAAGCCGCGCTCAGCGGCTTCGTCTTGATGCTCGACGACATCACCCGCGACTTCGAACAAGAGGCGCTGCGCGACCGCTTGCTGCTCGGCTTGACCGAAGGCAGCCGGGCGTCGCTGGGCAACCTGCAGGCAGCCGTCGAGATGCTCGAACTGCCCGACCTGGAGGCGACCATGCGCGAGCGCTTCCAGGGCGTCGTGCGCGACGAGGTCGCGACCATGACGGCGCGGGTCCAGACCCTGGCCGCCGATGTGCTGGCGGGCATGAAAACACGCTGGCCGATGGAGGACGTGCTGGGCGCCGATCTTGTGTCCGCGGGCCTGCGGCGCATCGAGGCGTTGGGCGCGGTGCGGGTCAGCGCGATCGATGTCGATGCGACGCTGTGGCTCAAGGTCGACAGTTATTCGCTGTTGCAGGCGCTCGTCTACCTCGCCGGCCGCCTGGTCGACGAATACGAGGTGCGCACGCTGCAGCTGCGGCTGCAAGCCGCCGGCCCGCGGGCCCAGCTCGACCTGGTCTGGTTCGGCCAGGCGATGAGCACCGACACCGTGATGAACTGGCAGATGGAGGCGATGCGCAGCCGCGCGGATGCCACGCCGCTGACGGTGCGCGATGTGGTCGAGCGCCACGGCGGCGAGTTCTGGTTCGAGCGCGAGCGGGTTCGGCAGGAGGCGTTCTTCCGCTTCCTGCTGCCGTGCTCCACGGCGCAGGACCCGCTCGCCGCGGAGCAGTTCGTTCGCGGCGACAGCCGCCCCGAGTTTTACGACTTCGACCTGTTCCAGACCTCGGCGCAGGGGCGCGCGCTCGACGAGCGCTCGCTCGCCGAACTGACCTACACCGTGTTCGACACCGAGACCACCGGCCTGAACCCGTCCGCGGGCGACGAGATCATCCAGATCGGCGCCACGCGCATCGTCAACGGCAAGCTGCTGCGGCAGGAGTGTTTTGACCAACTCGTCGACCCGCAACGTGCGCTGGCGAGCGCATCAGTCGCGATCCACGGCATCCAGCCCGACATGCTGGCGGGGCAGCCGAAGATTCTCGACGTGCTGCCGGTGTTCCATGCCTTTGCCTTCGACACCGTGCTGGTGGCGCACAACGCCGCGTTCGACATGCGCTTCCTGCAGATGAAAGAAGGGCTGAGCGGCCTGCGCTTCGACCAGCCGGTGCTCGACACCTTGTTGCTGTCGGCCTGGGTGCACCCGAACCAGCAGTCGCACCGGCTCGAGGCCATCGCCGAGCGACTCGGCGTCGCGGTGATCGGCCGGCACACGGCCGTCGGCGACGCGATGGTGACGGCCGAGGTGTTCCTCAGGCTGATCCCGCTGCTGCGGGCCAAGGGCGTGCACACGCTCGGCGAAGCACGGGCTGCGGCGTTGCAGACTTATCAGGCGCGGCTCAAATATTGACCCGCCAAGCCGACGTGTCGAGCCGTACCGTGGCCTCGGTGTTTTCCCGAGACGACCCAGTTTGCCGTCATTTTTTCGCATCGAGAAACGATTGATAAGGGTTAGCGCGGAGCCTGTAAGTCTGTGTTCAGCCAAGCGTAAGCAAACGGTCAGAGCCTGCCGCGACCATGCACCGTCGTGTCACCAACGGGTGATGCTCGGTTCCAACAAGGAGATGTCAGTATGGCAACCACAGTGGCGATCGGCTCGAAAGTCGGCCAGCCCATGACCCGGGAAGAAAAGAAGGTCATCTTCGCTTCCAGTCTGGGCACGGTGTTCGAGTGGTACGACTTCTACCTGTACGGCACGCTCGCCGTGATCATCGGCAAGCAGTTCTTCTCGAATCTCGATCCCGGCTCGCAAGTCATCTTCTCGCTGCTCGCGTTCGCCGCGGGCTTCATCGTGCGGCCGTTCGGCGCGATCTTCTTCGGCCGCCTCGGCGACATGATCGGGCGCAAGTACACCTTCCTGGTCACGATCCTGATCATGGGCCTCTCGACTTTTGTCGTCGGGCTGCTGCCGGGCTATGCGTCGATCGGGGTTGCCGCGCCGGTCATCCTGATCGGCTTGCGCCTGCTGCAGGGCCTCGCTCTCGGCGGCGAGTACGGCGGCGCCGCGACCTATGTGGCCGAGCATTCGCCGCAGCACCGGCGCGGCGAGTTCACCGCGTGGATTCAGACCACCGCGACGCTCGGGCTTTTCCTGTCGCTGCTCGTCATCCTCGGTACCCGCACCTGGATCGGTGAAGAAGCCTTCGCCGACTGGGGCTGGCGCATTCCGTTCCTGCTGTCATTCATCCTGCTCGGCATCAGCGTGTGGATTCGCTTGTCGATGAATGAGTCGCCGGCTTTCAAGAAGATGAAGGAAGAGGGCAAGACCTCGAAGGCGCCGCTGACCGAATCGTTCGCGCAGTGGAAGAACCTGAAGATCGTCATCCTCGCACTTGTCGGCCTGACGATGGGCCAGGCGGTCGTCTGGTACACGGGCCAGTTCTATGCGCTGTTCTTCCTGACCGGCGCACTGAAGGTCGACGGTGCCACGGCGAACATCCTGATCGCCTTCTCGCTGCTGATCGGCACGCCGTTTTTCATCGTCTTCGGCAAGCTCTCGGACAAGATCGGCCGCAAGCCGATCATCATGGCCGGTTGCCTGCTCGGGGCGTTGACCTACTTCCCGCTGTTCCATGCGCTGACCGAGTCGGCGAATCCGGAACTCGCGGCGGCGCAGGCGAACAATCGGGTGGTCGTGACGGCCGATCCGGAGCGCTGCTCGTTCCAGTTCAACCCGACCGGAGTGGCCAAGTTCACCAGCTCATGCGACGTCGCGAAGCAGGCGCTGGCGGCGCGCTCGGTGAGCTATGAGAACGAAGCGGCGGCTGCCGGCTCGGTCGCCCAGGTGAAGATCGGCGACAAGATCATCCTGGGCTTCGAGGGCAAGGGCATGACCCCCGCGGAGGTCAAGGCCAAGGACGACGCATTCAAGAAAGACATCGGTGCCGCGGTGGTCGCGGCCGGCTATCCGGCCAAGGCCAAGGCGATCTCGTTCATGAGCGGCCAGTGGTGGATGATCGTCGCGATCCTCACCGTGATGGTGATCTACGTGACGATGGTCTATGGCCCGATCGCGGCGATGCTGGTCGAATTGTTCCCGACCCGCATTCGCTACACCTCGATGAGCCTGCCGTACCACATCGGCAACGGCTGGTTCGGCGGCCTGCTGCCGGCCACCGGCCTGGCGATCGTGGCGCAGACCGGCAACATGTACAACGGCCTGTGGTACCCGATCGTGTTCGCGAGCATCACCTTCGTGGTGGGCATGCTGTTCGTGAAGGAGACCAAGGACGTGGACATCTACAAGAACGACTGATCCGCGTTGCGGCCGGCGCGCGCAGCGCCGGCCACGCCCGAGCCGGCCGGTCGCGAGACCGGGCCGGCTTCGCTCATTTCGCGCGTAGCGCTTCGGCCTGCAGCTGCGCCAGGCAGGCCACGCGCAGGCAGCCGTCGTGGTGCTCGCGCAGCTGTGCGAGCAGCGCAGCGGCCAGGCTCATGCCGGTGCAGCCGCAGGGCCCCGAGTCGTTCATGTCGCAATGGAAAGCGTTGCCGCAACGCGGGCAGCGGCTCTCGGCCGCGGCGTCGTCGTCGCCGTCGCTCATGCGAACAAGTCCCGGTGCTGCTCGCGCAGCAGGTTCTTCTGCACCTTGCCCATCATGTTGCGCGGCAGCGCGTCGACGACGAACACGCACTTGGGGACCTTGAAGTTCGCGATCCGCAGCTTCAGCTCGGCGACCAGCGCCGCCGCGTCCGGCGCGCCAGCGGGGCGCGCGACCACGACCGCCACGACCGCCTCGCCGAAGTCCGGGTGCGGCACGCCGATCACTGCACTCTCGGCGACGCCGGGCAGCTCGTTCAAGCTCGCCTCGACTTCGGCCGGGTAGACGTTGAAGCCGCCGCTGATGATCAGGTCCTTGCTGCGCCCGACGATGCTCACGTAGCCCTGCGCGTCGATCCTGCCGACGTCGCCGGTCCTGAACCAGCCGTCGGCGCTGAACTCTTCCGCGGTCTTCTCGGGCAGGCGCCAGTAGCCCTGGAACACGTTCGGGCCGCGCACCTGGAGGTTGCCGATCGCGCCGGTCGGGCAGGGCGCGCCCGCGTCGTCGCGCACGCGCACGCCGACACCGGGCAGCGCGAAGCCGACCGTGCCGCCACGGCGCTCGCCCGCCGAAGCTTCGTACGGGTTCGAGGTCAGCATCACCGTCTCGCTCATGCCGTAACGCTCGAGGATGGTGTGGCCGGTGCGCTCGCGGAACCGATCGAAGGTCTCGATCAGCAGCGGCGCCGAGCCGCTGACGAACAGCCGCATCTGCGCACAGGCGGCGCGCGTCAGGGTCGCCTCGCCGAGCAGCCGCACGTACAGCGTGGGCACGCCCATGAATACCGTGGCCTCGGGCAGGCGCGCGATCACCGCCCTCGGATCGAAGCGGTTGAACCAGAGCATCCTGCTGCCGTTCAGCAGCGCGCCGTGCGAGGCGACGAACAGGCCGTGGACATGGAAGATCGGCAACACGTGGATCAGCACGTCGCCCGGCCGCCAGCCCCAGTACGCCTTCAGGACCCGGGCGTTGCTCAGCAGGTTGCCGTGCGTCAGCATCGCGCCCTTGCTGCGCCCGGTCGTGCCGCTGGTGTACAGGATCGCGGCGAGATCGCCGGCCGCACGCCGCGCCGGCGCGTGGCGGTCGCTGTGCACCGCGGCGCGCTGCAGCAGGCTGCCGCTGCGGTCGTCGTCGAGCGTGAACACGTGGGTGCAGCCGGCGGCGAACGCGAGCCGGCTGACCCAGCCGAAGCTGCGGCGGGTGCAGACCACGACCGCGGGCTCGGCGTTGCCGATGAAGTAGGCGACCTCGTCGCGCTGATAGGCGGTGTTCAGCGGCAGGTAGACGAGGCCGGCGCGCAGCACCGCGAGGTACAGCATCAGCGCCTCGACCGACTTCTCGGTCTGCACCGCGACGCGGCTGCCCGCCGGCAGCGCCAGCGAGTCGAGCAGGTTCGCGAGCATCGCGGTGCCGCGCTCGAGGTCGCGCCAGCTGTAGTGCAGCGGCGTGGCGTCGGCAGTCGCGATCGCGACAGTGTCGAGGTCGGCGGGGAAGCCGGCGCGCAGCGCGCTGAAGAGGTTGGCGTCGGGGCTCGTCATGGTCGGAACCGGGGTGGTCGTTTCTCGATGAAGGCCGTCACTCCTTCGCGGTGCTCGGCACTGGCGGCATAGTCGAAGTGGGCGCGGCGCTCGCGCGCGTCCGGGCCACCGGCGGCGAGCTGGCGCAAGCTGCGCTTGTTCAGGCGCGCGGCCTGCGGCGACAGCGCTGCCGCGGCCCGCGCGCGCTGCAGGCTGCGCGCACCGACCTCGGCATCGGCCACGACTTCGTGCACCAGGCCGAGCTGCAGCGCGCGCGCCGCGTCGAGCAGGCGCGCCTCGAGCAGCATCTCGCGCAGCACGGCTGCTGCGGCGATGCGTGCCAGCAGTTCGAGCTCGCCCGGCGCCATCGGGAAGCCGAGCTTCGCGATCGGCGCGCCGAAGCGGCTGGCCGTGCCGCAGACGCGGATGTCGCAGCAGGCGGCGATCTCGAAGCCGCCGCCGATGCAGGCGCCGTCGATCTGCGCGAACAGCGGAATGTCGCAGTCCAGCATCGCGCGCAGCGCCGGCGCGACGGTGTGCTCGTGGAAGTCGTGCAACCGGGGCTCGTCGAAGCGGAAGCTCGCGAACTCCTGGATGTCGCCGCCCGAGGCGAACTGGCCGCCGGCGCCACTGACGATCACCGCGCACGGCGCGCGCTCGGGCGGCTCGGCCTGCAGGGCGTCGAACACGCGGCGCAACTCGTGCCACATCGCGATGTCGATCGCATTGAGCTTGCCGGGGTTGGACAGCACGACGCGCGCCACACCGTCGCCGGCGACGGGTTGCAGGAAGATGGCGCCGCTCATGCCGCCATTGTCGCGCCACGCGCGGCGGCCGCGCGGGCCCGCGACTCGGGCGGCGGGTTCACCGCAGGGCGGCCACGGCACGCGATTGCGCGACGCTTCCCTGCACGAACTTCTCGTCGTGGGCTTCGATGCGGTCGAGGTCGTAGAGGGAGTTGACCATCAGGCCGAGCGACTGCCTGGCACCCTTGGCAGACAGGTCGGCGAGCGGGTTCAGGCGCTCGAGCCGCGCCCCGTTGTCGAGGTGGAAGCGTGCCACCGGGTCGCCGTGTTCGGTCGGCGAGCCTCAGCCGAGGTAGAAAGCGCACAGGCGCAACAGCGCCTCGGTCGCCTCGCGGCCGAGCTTGCGCAGCGCGTGGGCGTTGGCGAGTGCGGCCGGGTCCGCACCGCCGTGCGCGCGCAGCGTCGCCTGCGCCTGCACCAGCCGCGCGGCGCGCTCCTTGGTCAGGCCCGGGCACGGCGCGCCGGCGCGCAGCCAGCTGGCGAAGCCGGGGATCGACGACAGCGTGCAGAAGGTCCGAAGCTGCGGCAGCTCGCGCTGCAGTTCCTCGGCGACCTGCTTGATCATGAAGTTGCCCATCGACACGCCGCGCAGCCCCGGCTGGCAGTTGCTGATCGAGTAGAACGCGGCGACCTTGAACTGCTTCGGCGGCACCGGCTCGGACGCCTTGTCGATCAGCGGCGCGATCGCCGCGGGCATCTCGGGCAGCAACGCGACCTCGACGAAGATCAGCGGCTCGCGCGGCAACTGCGGGTGCACAAACGCGAGGCATCGGCGGTCGGGCTGCAGCCGCCGGCGCAGGTCGTCCCAGCCGTCGATCTGGTGCACGGCCTCGTGCCGGATGATCTGCTCCAGCGGCTGCGCCGGCGAGTTCCAGTCGACCCGCTCCAACTGCAGGAAGCCCGGGTTGAACCAGCTCGACAGCAGATGCCGGAAGTCCGCGTCCACGGCTTGCAGCTCGGGCCGCTTCTCCAGCCGCGCGAGCAGCGCGCGGCGCATCGCGACAATGCCGGCCGTGCCGCCGGCGGAACGGTTGATACCGCGCAGCAGCTCCTGGCGCGGCGGCTCCGCAAGCTGGGTCAGGCGCAGCAGGTTGCCGGCGTCGGGATCCTTCGCGTAGGCCTGCGCACTTCGCAGAACCGCCGCGGGGTCGAGGCTGAAATCATGCGCGAGGCGTTCGAAGAACGCGTGACGCTGCTCGTCCGACAGGTCGCCGTAGCGGGCCGGCAGCTGGCGCGCGATCGCCACTCTGTTCGCTTCGCCGCGCTCGGACATCAGTTGGCGGCAGTCGACCATCAGGCCGCGCAACTCGCGTTCGCCCTGCACCTTGCGGGCCGCGTTCCTCAACTCTTCGAGCATGAACTCCTCGCGCCGCGGATGCAGTGTCGAACGGCGCTGCCGCGTTGCAGTTTGCGGCGCAAGCGTCGCCTGCGCCGGGCGCGGCCTACACTGCAAGGCGCCGAAGAACTGCGGCCCGGGTGACCCGCGGCCGCCGCGCCCGATCCGATGCCAACGCACCCACTCACGCTGCCGCTGCCGCTGCCTGTCGATGCCGACGGCGTGTTGAAGCTCGCCGCGCAAAGCATGTTCGAGACGCTGGCGAGCACCGCGATGGGCATGCTGGTGGTCGACCGCGAGCACCGCATCGTCTGGATCAGCGAAGGCTACAAGCAGTTCCTGCCGGGGCTGGAGCGCGAGGAGTCGGACTTCGTCGGCCGGCGTGTAGAAGAGGTCGTGCCGAACACGCTGATGGCGCAGGTGATCGACAACGGCCAGGCGATCCTGGTCGATCTGCTGAGCAACAAGGCCGGCACCTTCCTGGTCAGCCGACTGCCGCTGCGCGACGCGAACGGCGTCGTGATCGGCGCCATCGGCATGGTGCTGCTCGATCACCCGGAGACGACGATGCAGCCGCTGATCGGCAAGTTCACGCGGCTCGAGCGCGAGCTCGCGTCGGCGCGCCAGGAACTGGCCGCGCACCTGACGCAGCAGCGCCGGCCCAAGCACACGATCGCGAGCTTCGTCGGCACCAGCCCGGTGGCGGTCGAGGTCAAGCGCCAGGCGCGCCGTGTCGCGCAGACCGACAGCACGGTGCTGCTGCTGGGCGAGACCGGCACCGGCAAGGAACTGCTCGCGCACGGCATCCACGCGGCGAGCCGGCGCGCCGCGAAGCCGTTCATCGCGGTCAACATCGCCGCGGTGCCCGAGACGCTGCTCGAGGCCGAGTTCTTCGGCGTCGCCCCCGGCGCCTACACCGGCGCCGAGCGCAAGGGCCGCGACGGCAAGTTCCGGATCGCCGACGGCGGCACGCTGTTGCTCGACGAGATCGGCGACATGCCGCTGGCGCTGCAGAGCAAGCTGCTGCGGGTGCTGCAGGAGCAGGAGGTCGAGCCGCTGGGCAGCAACCAGGTGCAGCGCATCGACGTGCGCATCATCGCCGCCACCAGCCGCGACCTGCCGGCGATGGTGGCGGCCGGCAGCTTCCGCGCCGACCTGTTCTACCGGCTCAACGTGCTGCCGATCCGCCTGCCGGCGCTGCGCGAGCGGCTGCCCGATCTGGAGGCGCTGGTCGAGGCCCTGGTCGAAGACATCGCGCGGCGCAGCGGCATGCCGCACAAGACGCTGTCGGCGGAGGCGCTGGACCGGCTGGCCCGGCACCGCTGGCCCGGCAACATCCGCGAGCTGCGCAACGCGCTCGAACAGGCCAGCCTGATGACCGACGATCTGTTGCTGACGGCGGCGCATTTCGCCACGCTGGCCGCCGATCCGCAGGCGCCGGTGCGCGCTTCGCCGCCGCGCGCCGCGGCGCCCGCGCGCGAGACGGCGAGCGCGGGCGGCGCCGTCAAGCCGCTGTCGGAGGCGGTCGCCGAGCTCGAAGGCCGCGCAATCCGCGAGGCGATGGCCGCGACCGGCGGCAACAAGCTCGCGGCATCACGCTTGCTCGGCATCTCGCGCGCGACGCTGTACGAGAAGCTCGCTCTCGCGCAACGCGACGTTTTCAACTGATGCCGACTGAGGTCGAAAAAAGAAGTGAGGGCGGCCCGCGCCGCCCTCGGTCGAAGCCGAAGCCGCTCTATCAGTCCTGGCGCGCCGCACGGCGGCGGCCAAAGACGCCCATGCACAGCAGGCCGGCGGCCATCAGCGCGTAGGTCGAGGGTTCGGGCACCGGCGTGGCGAACACCTGGTCCTGGTGGCCCGGGTTGCCGATGCTGTCGAGTGCCCAGACCGCGTACGCGTTGTTGGTCGTGGTCGCGAGCGCGCCGAGCCAGCTGCTCGCGAGCGTCAGTGCGCCCGAGGTACCGGCCGTGCCGCCCGAGAACATCGCCGTGCCGGTGCCCAGGTTGTAGGCGCCGCTGGTCTCGTAGGTAATCTCCCAGATCGCGATCTGGAACGCGGCCTGCGCGACCGAGCTGTTCACCGGGTTGTTCTCGGCGTAGAGCTTGCCGATGTCAGCCGCGGCGGCGGCGTTCGTGACCGCATGCGAGGCGGCGGGCACGAGCGTGTAGTCGGTGAACGGGGTGCCGAACGAGAGGTACTCGTACAGGTCGATGCAGTAGCTGACGAACGACGGGCCGCCGTTCAGCGAGGTCGTGAAGCCGCCGGCCTGCGTCGAGAGGCTCTTCGGCACGTTGGGGCTGCCGAGCGCGATATCGACGGACTGCGAGCCGTTGGCGAAGCCGGCGAACGAGACGGTGTCGGCGCGGGCTTGCGCCGCGAACGAGAGCGTGCACGCGAGAGCGATCGGCGCAATGAGGGAACGGGACATGAGCTACTCCTTTGGGGCGGTGGTCTTCGAGTCGACAGAACGAACCCCACCGATGGCGTGACCTTAGGGAGCGGGTCTCGAATGCGCATCCCGTGGTCGCGGGGGCGTGTGCGATGCGTGAGCCAGCGCTGGCCTGCCAGATGTGATCGACACCACGAATCGCACGACCCGCCCCCGTGTCTGGGGGGTCGGTCCAGGAGTCGCCGATCGCTTTTCGGGCATCGACGCCGGCATCGGCGGCCTCGGCGCCGGCCACAGAACGCAACTGCGCCGAGATCAAGTCGACCCGGCCTTCGGATGTCGAAGAGCGCCGCCAGTCGAGCGCCGCCAAGATCGTCGACGACCGCGCCGATCTTTCTGAATGTGCAGCTGCGCTTGGAGATCAAGCGCTGAGCCTGAATTTCATACACTGCATGAAATATGAGCAGTCAATTGATTGATCGACTGAATGTCAGGCAGTAAAACCCGATGGCATCGCCTCGATCCGCGCGGTTTGCCGGGCTGAGCTTCCCAAGTCTCAGGGTTTGCACTGATTCGGTGCGTTCTGGCACAGCGATTGCCTTGTCAGCGCATCCGGCGCCATCGAGCGCCCGGCTTTTCCGACCCCTGCAACGACCCGCTCAGGAGACAAAACCATGCCGTTCCACCCTTCCTCGAATCCGCGTCGCGCCGTGCTCGGCGCCTTGGCAGTCGCGGCCACGCTGGCGGCCTCGCCGAGCGCGTTCGCGCAGCCGAAAGAGATCCGCATCGCCCACGTCTACAGCAAGTCGGGCCCGCTCGAGGCCTACGGCAAGCAGACGCAGACCGGCCTGGTGATGGGTCTGGACTACGCGACCGGCGGCACGATGATGGTCGCCGGCAAGAAGCTGGTGCTGATCGAGAAGGACGACCAGGGCAAGCCCGATCTCGGCAAGAGCCTGCTCGCCACCGCCTACGGCGACGACAAGGCCGACATCGCGGTCGGCCCGAGTTCGTCGGGCTTGGCGCTCGCGCTGCTGCCGGTGGCCGAGGAGTACAAGAAGATCCTGCTGGTCGAGCCCGCGGTCGCCGATTCGATCACCGGCGACAAATGGAACAAGTACATCTTCCGTACCGGCCGCAACAGCTCGCAGGACGCGATCAGCAACGCGGTCGCGCAGGACAAGGCCGGCACCAGCATCGCCACGCTCGCGCAGGACTACGCGTTCGGCCGCGACGGCGTGAAGGCCTTCAAGGATGCGATCAAGAAGGCCAAGATCGTCCACGAGGAGTACCTGCCGCCCAACACCACCGACTTCACCGCCGGTGCGCAGCGCCTGATCGACGCGCTGAAGGACAAGCCGGGCCGCAAGGTGATCTGGATCATCTGGGCCGGTGCCGGCAACCCGTTCAAGATCGCCGACCTCGACCTGAAGCGCTACGGCATCGAGATCGCGACCGGCGGCAACATCATGCCGGCGATGGTCGCCTACAAGCAGTTCCCGGGCATGGAAGGCGCGACCTACTACTACTTCGGCATCCCGAAGAACCCGGTCAACGAGTGGCTGGTCGCGAACCACTACACCCGGTTCAAGTCGCCGCCCGACTTCTTCACCGCCGGCGGCATGGCGGCCGGCATCGCGCTGGTCGAGGCGCTGAAGAAGACCAACGGCGACACCGGCACCGACAAGCTGATCAAGACGATGGAAGGCATGAGCTTCGAGACGCCGAAGGGCAAGATGACCTTCCGCAAGGAAGACCACCAGGCGATGCAGAGCATGTACCACTTCAAGATCAAGGTCGACCCGGCCTTTGCCTGGGGCGTGCCCGAGCTGGTGCGCGAGATCAAGCCGGAAGAGATGGACGTGCCTGTCCGCAACAAGCGCTGAAAGCGCTTGTCCCGGCGGCACGCCGTGCAGGACCACTGCTCCCCCTAGCCCCCTCCGGGAGGGGGCTCCAGTCAGATACACGCTGACAAGGCTCTGCGGTGCTCGAAACCAAAGATCTCACCATCCGCTTCGGCGGGCATGTCGCGGTCGATCACGTCAGCTGCGCCTTCCGACCGGGCACGCTGACGGCGATCGTCGGGCCGAACGGCGCCGGCAAGACGACCTACTTCAACCTGATCTCGGGCCAGCTGCGCGCGAGCGAAGGCACGGTGCTGCTGGACGGCGCCGACATCACGAACGAGTCCGCCTCGGCGCGCACGCACCGCGGCCTGGGCCGCGCGTTCCAGCTGACGCAGCTGTTCCCCGGGCTGTCGGTGCTCGAGAACGTGCGCCTGGCGGTGCAGTCGCGGCGCCATGAAGGGCTGAACCTGTGGTCGGTGTGGCGCGACCGGCGTGAGACGCTGGACCACGCGATGGCGCTCGTCACGCTTGTTGCGCTCGCCGACCGGGCCGATGCGAGCGCGAGCAGCCTGCCGCACGGCGACCAGCGCAAGCTCGAGGTCGCGATGCTGATGGCGCTCGAGCCCAGCGTCTACATGTTCGACGAGCCGACCGCCGGCATGAGCGTCGACGACGTGCCGGTGATCCTGGACCTGATCCGTGCGCTGAAGCAGCAAGCGAACAAGACCATCCTGCTGGTCGAGCACAAGATGGACGTCGTGCGCGAGCTCGCCGACCGCATCATCGTGCTGCACAACGGCCAGCTCGTCGCCGACGGCGAGCCGGCCGCGGTGATCGCGTCGCCGATCGTTCAAAGCGCCTACCTCGGCATCAGCGCGGAGGAGCCGGCATGGACCTGCT
>JANXZN010000054.1 GCA_025355545.1 Rhizobacter sp. | reverse complement strand
CCGCGTAAGCTCGCGTTCCTGTTCATTCGTCAACACAATCGCCGGGGCAACTCGCACTTGCTCGCTCCAATGCATACCGAAGTAGAGCATCGGAGTCGAGCAGCTCATTTAAGTTCCCTCAAGAATAAAACACTACACTAGGGAAGGCTGCTCCGGGTGCGGCGGCTCAGCACTCCACCTTTTGTGCGACGCGCGGGCGGCGGCCCCAGACTGACTCCGATCGTTCACCGGCGCAAACCGAACTGGTGGTTTCGACCCATAGCGGGCACTTCCGGCTAGGCAAAGCGGTCGGCCAAATCGACAACGCTCAGCCACTCGTTCAGAAAATCGGTGGCGGCCCGTTCCTGTATGTCGCGGCGCTGCAGGACAGACGACTCCCGCAGCTGGCTAATGTTGACCGAGGTCGCTCGAAGTTCGACGGTGTGTGCAATGAGCCATGGCTCGATCTTCGATGCGTCGACCTCTGCATGGAATTGCAAGGCCAAGGCGGAAACCCCGACGCTGAACGCCTGGTGTGGCGTCATAGGTGTCGAAGCCAAGAGGGTGGCTTCCGGCGGCAGGCCGAAGGCGTCACCATGCCAGTGCAGCATTTCGAGATCGACCAGATGCCGCAGTGGTGAGTTCGCCGCTTCGGCTGTCAGTGCGACCGGTGCCCAACCGATCTCCTTGTTGGGCAGTGGCGCCACACGAGCGCCCAGCGATACCGCCATCAGCTGCGCACCCAGGCACAAGCCCAGCAGCGGGCGCCGGCGGCCGAGTCGCAGGCGGATGCCCGCGATCTCGTCGCTAAGCCAGGGATAGGAGTCGATGTCGCCAACGCCAACCAGTCCGCCCAACACGACCACGAGGTCAGCATCCAGCCATGCCTGCTCGGACAGCGCATGAGGGCCCGCTTGCACATACTCGACCTCGTAGCCTCGGCGTCTCAGCACCGGCTCGAACAGGCCCAGATCCTCGAGGGCCACGTGACGCAGGGCGACGCAGCGCATGGTCATGCGTGTACGGCACAAGCACCGCCCGCACAGGCTGAGGCATCGGTCTGATTGGCCGCCTTATCGCCTGCATCAACCGGGGGCTGAGCAGGCGCTTCGGCCAGCAACTGGCCAATGACCGCGCCCAATTGCAGGTCATCGATCTGACCGAAGTGATTCAGACGAACGCAGCCGCACCTGTCAAAGACCACTACGCTGGGCGTGCCGCGCAGTCCATAGGACTGCATCGTCAGCGGCGCGGGGCTTGCGGGATCGGCTTGGTCGACGCCGACGGGGAACGGAATCCGGTACTCGTCGAGGAACACCCGCAGCGCCTCGGGACTCATCACGTCGTGGTGCTCGAAGACCGTGTGCAAGCCGATCACCGCCACTTGGTCCGGCGGGAATAGCCGGTGGATGCGCAAAGCCTGCGGCAGGCCATGCGACACACAGCCCGGGCACAACATCTGAAAAGTGTGCAGCACGACGACCCGTCCGCGCAGGCCATCCAAGGTCACCGGCTGCGGCGAGTTGAGCCACTGGCTGACTTGCAGTGGCGGGGAGATGCGATCGGTGATGCTCATAATTCAGCGCGACGACGAGAGGAGCCCGGTGCGATCCGGCGCCGGGCAGGATTGCGATGTCTCTAGAAGGCGGTTTCAGGCACTGCGGCGCAGCTTGACGGCAGGAAAATCGACCGGCACCGCGAATGCGACATTGACGTAGTTGGTGAACAGGTTCAACGCCACGTGAGCCAGGATCTCGACGATCTCTTCGTCACCGAATCCCACCGTGCGCAGCGCCTGCACGTCGGCGTCGCTGACCTGGCCACGGTCATTGACGAGCTTGAGCGCGAAGCGCAGCGCGGCTTGCGTCTTTGCATCGGCCGACTCACCGGCTTGTGCATGTTGCATCTCTTCGGCGCTGGCGCCGGCCTTGCGGCCCAGGGCGGTGTGGGCTGCCAGGCAGTACTCACAGGCGTTGCAATCGGCAACGGCCACGGCGATCTGCTCGCCGAGCTTGGGCGCAATCACGCCGCCGCCCAAGGCACCGAAAGCCAACCACATGCTCTTCAGCGCGGCCGGTGAATTGGCGACTGCGCGGAACATATTGGGCGTGGTGCCAAAGGCGCCATGGATGGCGTCGAGCAAGGCCTTGCGGTCGGCAGTGGTGGCGTTGCGGTCGACGAGGGGGACGCGGTTCATGATGGTTCCTTCAGGTTCAGGTGGCAGCAAAACAATGGATGTCGGGATGGATGGGGATCGAAGACTCAGAACTGACCGTCCTTGATGTACGGATAGCTCCAGAGGATGGACTGCAGCAGTACCGACTTGACCCATGCAGCGTGCATCTTCTCGACGTCGGCAGCCGAGGCGCCCTTCTTCACTAGGAACGGCTTGAGCGTGGTCGTGACGGGGATAGTCAAAGCCGACAGGTAGCGGAAGTTGACCAGCGGCACGCTGTCGGCCTTGTCAATCTTGTTCTTCTTGGGCGTGGTGTGGCGCAGGCCGATTTCGTACTGGTAGTCCAGCCAGGCCTGGTCGTAGTTGGCATCGGCCGTATCGGCAATCCATTGGCCGAAGCGCTTGCGCACGGCGCCTAGGTAGGCCCCGTCGGGAGCGCCGGTTTTGTTGTTCTTGAAGTACACGACTAACTCGGGCGTTGAAGCGACGAAGCCGTACCAGACATCGAGGATGGCCTCGTGCTGGTCGGCCAGGATCGGCTTGCTCATGCGCAGGTAGCGAATGTCCTCGTCGGTGAACAGCAGCGTCTTCTTCAGCGACTCCAGATCGGTCAGGGTGAATGGCGCCTTGGCCAGCGACTTCTGGCCCATGGTGTAGCCGGGGATCGCAGGCGTCGATTGCGCGTTGGCGTTGGGGGCCGCGGCAACGGCCAGCAGGACGGCGAATGCGGCGGCGAGCGAGCTATGTTTCATGACTTCTCCTGAAGCTTTGGGTTGGCGTGGCACCGGTGTGCCTATGCGCTGGATGAAAGTGTCTCGTCAACAACTGTATGATTCGGCTCATATCATCCACAAAACAATCCATTCCATCCAATCAGAACCCGCCATGCCTTCAACTTCAGCGGGTGGGCCCCTGGATCGGCTGTCCGGGCTGCTCGAACGCTTTCGGGTGCGTGCGCACCTGTTTCACGCCGGGCCCCTGTGCGGCGTCACGCACTTCGACGCCCAAGAGGGACGCGGCTTTCTGCATGTGCTGCGCCGGGGCGAGATGGTCGTGACGCACCGACCGCGCAGCGGCGCGCCGCGCAAGATCAAGGTCACCGAGCCGACCCTGTTGCTCTACCCACGCCCTCTGGAGCACCAGTTCCACAACGCGCCCACGGAAGGTTCTGACTTCGTGTGCGCTACCGTGGACTTCGAAGGCGGTGTCCGGCATCCCGTGGTAGCTGCGCTGCCTCCGGTTCTCGTGCTGCCGTTGCACGCAGTGGACGGCCTGGAACAGACGTTGGCCCTGCTGTTCGCCGAGACCGAGCGCGTCCGCTGCGGTCATCGACTGCTAGCGGATCGCTTGTTCGAAGTGCTACTGCTGCAGTTGCTGCGTTGGCTGCTGGACCACCCAGACGACGCCGGTATCACCGAGGGGATCTTCTACGGCCTGGCACATCCCAAGTTGGCCCGCGCGCTAACGGCGGTCCATGAGAGCCCCGGGGCTGCATGGGCACTGGAGCCCATGGCCCAGGCCGCAGGCATGTCACGCAGTGCCTTTGCAGCCGAATTCAAGCTGCAGGTCGGCATCACCCCGGCCGAGTACCTGCTTCGGTGGAGGGTGTCGCTTGCGCAATCGATGCTGCTGGCGGGAAGTTCGATCAAGCTGGCGAGCGAAAAGCTGGGCTATGCCAGTGCGGCGTCGTTCTCCCGCGCCTTCGTCCAGTCGGTGGGCGTGTCGCCCAGGGCCTGGCTGCAGAGTCGACAGGCTTGAATCACCCCACAGGAGGTGCCGGCGGCTTGCGACAGCAGATCCAAAGTCGGCAATCGGGAGCGATGTGCGAATGTCAGGAACTGGTCGACAGCATGAGTTCGGTGGCCGAATGCGAACGACGCCAAACCGCTGCATTACTAACGTTCAAGCGACGGGTATCACCCTCGCTCAACCCCTGGTGGCTCGCGCCCCTGGGCTGCCATGCGCTTGATCATCTCCACATAGTCGGTCGTGCCCCGGCCGTCCTTCATGTCGCGCATGACCGTCACGAGCGTGGCGGCGCTCTTGCCCGCCACGTCCTCCGCTGCCGACTGGCAGATTTCGACGAACTCATCGATCGTCATGTCTCCCAGACGCAGCACGTCGGCGATGCTTTCGGGGATCGGCTGGTCTCCGTTGCGCATGGCTTCCAGCTCGGCGTGATACCGGCGTATTTCCGTGAGGTTGGTGGTGGTCTCGTCCAGCTCGGCGCGCGACGCAAACGCGGTGCTGCCGTCGCTGGCTCGCCCAGGCTTGCCATGGGCTGCAGGATCCTCCGTCGCCGGCATTGGATCAGCGCTCCATCGTGCCCCGCTGCCGGCGCCACCGGACCCG
The DNA here is from genome assembly GCA_025355545.1 of Rhizobacter sp. Taxonomy (GTDB): domain Bacteria; phylum Pseudomonadota; class Gammaproteobacteria; order Burkholderiales; family Burkholderiaceae_C; genus LMDS01. Next base: position 435 of record JANXZN010000054.1, on the reverse strand, counting down.
AGCCCCACCGGCTCGAACGGCTCTGCCCGCTTGTCCAGGTCGAAGTAGTCGAACGCCACGAAGCTCCACGCCGGGCGCGAAGCGAACTTCACGAAGCCCTTGCAATCTGGCAAGGCCTCGATCTCCGATGCCATCACCGCGTCCTCGACGCGATGGTCTTCGCCATAACTGAACCCGCGCTCAACCTCGCGATGCAGGAACGCGCCTTCGGTCGATGTGCTCTGCGTGACGGTCTGTCGAATGATCTCGCGCTCGCCGATCAACCCTGACGCGAACCGAGCCGTGCCACCCCCTGGTTCTGTTGCAATAGTGGAGCCGACGTCGGCGAAGCCCTGCGCCTTCAGGCTCTCAGAACGCCAGCGAGTAGAACTGATTGGCCGCGGACGAGGCTCGATCTTTGATCGCGTCGAGCTGGCCCTTCTTGATCATGTGCAT
>JANXZN010000009.1 GCA_025355545.1 Rhizobacter sp. | reverse complement strand
CAGGCATCAGGAGGACGAAGACGAGCGGTACGAGCAGCTCAAGCTGGGCGTGTGATGTCGCCTTCAGGCGACTCCAGCTTCTTGCCCCTTTGAGGGGCTAACAAAACCAAGCCCCCGGCTTTGCCGGGGGTACCTGACTGCCGCGCGGACGATGGAGGCGATCGGCGCCGAGTGGTCAGAGGTCGACGTCGAGCAGCGTCTGTGGACGATTCCGCAGGAGCGAACAAAGGCTGGCGAACCGCACGTCGTCTACCTCAGCGAGCGTGTGCTCCAGCTCCTGGAAGGGCAGCGTGGCCTGGACAAGCGCTGGCTGTTTCCGTCGCCGATGCTCGACGGCAAGCTGCTGTCCAACATGGCGATGCTGACGCTTCTCGATCGGATGGATGCTGGCCAGCGCACAATGGTGCATGGCCTGTGCCGCGCGACCTTCTCGACCTGGGCCTGCGAAACGAATGCCGCGCGCCCGGACGTGATCGAGGCGTGCCTGGCGCACCGCGAGTCCGATAAGGTCAAGGCGGCGTACAACCGCGCGCAGTCCGCTGCCGAGCGTCGCGCGCTCCTCGCGGCGTGGGCCGAGTACCCTACCGGGAACGCCTCGAGCAACGTGATTCCGATAGCCAAGCGGGCATGATGACGAATTGTCATTTAGTATTGATTGACAATACTACTATCTATAGCCGATACTATGGGCCATGGTCGAAAGCTTCGCAGACAACCGGACCGCTGCGATCTTTCAGGGCCTGGAGGTTCGCGGCCTGCCACGGGAGATTCAGGGCGCCGCGCGTCGCAAGCTCAAGATCGTCGATGCGCTGCGGGTGCCACCCGGCAATCGGCTCGAGCCGTTGAAGGGCGACCGTCGAGGTCAGTGGAGCATTCGCATCAACGACCAGTGGCGCATCTGCTTTCGCTGGAAGGACGGCACCGCGCTCGACGTGGAGATCGTGGACTATCACTGACCCGGGCGGGTCAGCGGCCAATGGAGTGACCAGATGAGCATCGCACGCAACGAACTGAAGCACGAGAGTTTCAAGGGGATCACCACGGGGCGCCGCCTCGAGACGGTGCACCCCGGCTCGGTGCTGCTCGCCGACTTCATCGAGCCCATGGGCATCACGCGCTACCGCGTGGCCAAGGCGATCGGCGTGCAGCAGCGGCGCATTGACGAGATCTGCGCCGGCGCACGCGGCGTCACGGCCGAAACCGCGGTGCGCCTGGGCCTGGCATTCGACATCGACCCGCAGTTCTGGCTGAACCTGCAGGCGCAGTACGACATCGAGGTGATCCAGCGCGAGCGCGGCGACGAGTTGGCCGGCCAGGTCACAGCGTTGGGCGAGGCTGCATGAAGTGACCCTGCGCCTCAGCGGTCCTGAGGCATAGCGGGACCGGAAGCTGTTGATGCAGCGACCGGCCCCTGACCACCACCCAAGCGAAGGCGACTTGAATCATGCCTAAGACGAATGCAGGGTCACCAGCTCACAAGGAAATGTGGCTCCGCCACTTTCCTTGATCCGCGCGGGGGACGGGCGCCGCGAGGCGGCGTCCTTGGGGCGCTCAAAAGTGGGCAGATTCCTTCGGCCCCGGGGCCGAGGAAACACCAGCCCTTGGAAGTCTGCACACGGCCGCGCAGTAGGTCCGCCATCGTGCCGGGATTGAGCCCGTGTCCCCCGGCCATCTCGGCCGGGGTGACGAACTCGTTTGCCTGCCTGTTGCTGAAGTGATCGATGGTCGAATCTCCGCCACCGCCGGCGCGGTCAACGCGCTGCTCTCCGGCGACGTGCCGCTGATGTTCCTGCCGGTGCATGTGGCGATGGCGCAGGTGAAGTCGGGCCGGCTCGTGGCCCTGGCCGCCGGCGGCGCGCAGCGCTCGAGTCAGGCGCCGGCGGTGCCGACCCTGAGCGAGCTCGGCTCAAGGGCGTCGAGGCCGACCTCTGGTACGGCATGCTCGCCCCCGCGGCGACCCCGGTCGAGATCATCCGAAAGGTCAACGCGGACATGCTCAAGGCGCTGGCGCTGCCGGAGGTGAAGAATGCGTTGACGCTGCAGGGCATGGAAATCGCGCCGGGCTCGCCGGAAGAGATGGCGGCCCTGATGCAGCGCGACAGCCAGCGCTGGGCCGCGGGCATCAAGGCCGAGTAGTCTTGCGCGCTACCGGCCGACGAAGGAATTGAGATGAACGACAGAGCACCGCCGATCACCCCCGAGCTTGAGGCGCAGCGCCAGGCCTACTACGCACGCATCGACGCGCACAGCATGGCGCCACTGTGGACGCGCCTGAAGGCGCTCGTGCCGCAGCAGCCCGCGCCGGTGGGCCAGCCGCACCGCTGGCGCTACGCCGAACTGCGCGATCACGTGCTCGAATCGGCGTCGCACATCAGCGCGCGCGAGGCCGAACGCCGCGTGCTGATCCTCGAGAACCCCGGTCTGCGCGGCAGCTCGCAGATCACCAACACGCTGTACGCCGGGTTGCAACTCATCATGCCGGGCGAGGTCGCGCCCGCGCACCGCCACACCCAGTCGGCGCTGCGTTTCATCGTCGAGGGGCAAGGTGCCTACACCGCCGTCGATGGCGAGAAGACGCTGATGCGCCCCGGCGATTTCGTCATCACCCCGTCATGGGCCTGGCATCACCACGGCCATGAAGCGAGCGGCCCGATGGTGTGGCTCGACGGCCTGGACATCCCGCTGGTGACGTACTTCAACGCCACCTTTCGCGAGGACCACGGCAGCACCGAGGCCGCGGTGGATCGGCCGCTGGGCGACTCGCTCGCGCGCTACGGCAGCGGGCTGCTGCCGGTGGGCTACCGCAGCGGCACTTGAACTCGCCGGTCTTCAACTACCCGTACGAGCGCACGCGCGAGGCCCTGCACGCGCTCACATGCGGCGCCGCCCCCGACGCGCACCTCGGCCACCTGATGCGCTACGTGAACCCGGTCGACGGCGGCTGGGCGATGCCGACGATGGCGACGATGATCCGGCTGCTGCCCAGGGGTTTCACGGGCCGCCCCTATCGTTCGACCGACGCCATGATCTTCGTCGCCGTCGAAGGCCGTGGCCACCTCGAGATCGAGGGCCGGCGCTTCGACTTCGAGCCGCACGACGTGCTGGTCGCACCGGGCTGGATGCGCTACACGCTGCACGCCGAGGACGATGCGGTGCTGTTCTCCTACTCGGATCGCGTGGCGCAGGAAAAGCTCGGGCTGTTTCGGGAGTGGCGCGGTTAGCCTGTGGCGCGTCAGCCCCAGGTCGCCCAGATCAGCGCCGCGCCGAGCAGCAGCAGGCCCAGCCACACGTGCAGCGGCAGGGCGCTGGCGCTCCACTTCCAGACCGGTGCGGCGGCCCGCTTGACGGGCGCCGGCGCCAGCCATTCGCGCTCGAAGCGCGACCATTCGACCAGGCACGAGTCGGCGGCCCAGGCGCTGCTGCCCCATTCGAGCTTCTTCGCGGGCTTGCCGCGCGGGAAGGGATCCGAGAGTCGAATCGTTCGCATGCGCGGATGATCGTTCGGGCCGCCATGGCCCGATCGGGTGAACAGCACCGGCCGGACCGGCTATTTCGGCCGGATCAGATCGCGGTACAGCGCGACGTACTTCTGCGCCGCGCCGTCCCAAGAGAAATCCTGCGCCATCGCGCGCGCCATCAGGCGCCGCCAGCGCTCGGGCTGCGCATAGAGCGTGCTCGCGCGCTGCAACGCGGCGTCGAGCGCGGCCGGCGTCGCGGCGTCGAACGTGAAGCCGGTGGCGCGATCGGCCTGCAGCGCGTCGTCGCTCGCATCGACCACGGTATCGGCGAGGCCGCCGACGCGGCGCACCACCGGCAGCGTGCCGTAGCGCAGGCCGTAGAGCTGGGTCAGGCCGCAGGGCTCGAAGCGCGACGGCACGAGGATCGCATCGGCGCCGGCGATGAGCCGGTGCGCGAGCGCTTCGTCGTAGCCGATGCGCACTGCGACCTCGCCCGGGTGGGCCTTGGCGGCGGCGAGGAACGCCGCCTCGAGCGCCGCGTCGCCGGCGCCCTGCAGCGCGAGCTGGCCGCCACGCCTGAGCAGGCCGGGCAAGGCGCCGAGCACGAGGTCCAGCCCCTTCTGCGAGGTCAGGCGGCTGACGACACCGAACACCGGCGCGTCGGCTCGCGGCGCAAGGCCGAGCTCGGCCTGCAGCGCCTGCTTGCAGCGCGCCTTGCCGGCGAGCTGGACCGCGCTGTAGCGGGCCGCGATGCCGGCATCGGTGGACGGGTCCCAGACCGCGCCATCGACGCCGTTCAGAACGCCGCTCACGTCGGCGCCGCGGCCGCGGATCACGCCGTCCAGGCCGAAGCCGAATTCGTGCGTGCCGATCTCGCGCGCGTAGGTCGGGCTGACGGTGGTGACGCGCTGTGCGAACTTCAGGCCGGCCTTCATGAACGAGACCTGCTGGTGGTATTCGAGCCCGGTCGACGCCATGAAGCGCGACGACAGGCCCAGCAGCGGAAAGTCTCCGCTCGGGAACAGGCCCTGATACGCGAGGTTGTGCACCGTGAACACGGTCGCGGTGCTTGCGGGCGGATGCGCCGCGAGGTAGGCGCAGGCCATCGCCGCATGCCAGTCGTGCGCGTGCAGCAGCTCGGGCTGCCAGGTCGGGTCGAGCTCGCCGGACGCGAGGTGCGCGCCGACCCAGCCCAGCAGCGCGAAGCGCTGCGCGTTGTCGGGCCATTCGCTGCCGTCGCTGGCCTGGTACGGGCTGCCCGGGCGGCGGTACAGGAACGGTGCGTCGATCACGTAAGCCGGCACGTGGCTGTACGGCATCTGCCCGAGGCGCAGCGTGATGCGCGCGGCGCCGAAGCTCGGGCCGATCTCGGCGACGATCTTCTGGTGCAGCACGGCATCGGCGATCGCCGGCAGCCCGGGCAGCAGCAGGCGCACGTCAGCGCCCTGCCCGATCAGCGCCTGCGGCAGCGCGCCCAGCACATCGGCCAGGCCGCCGGTCTTGACCAGCGGAAAGATCTCGGCCCCGACGTGCAGGACCCTCATGCCTGGTTCAGCTTGTCGAGCATCCCGTGCGTCACCAGGGTGATGCCGTTCTCCGAGCGGTAGAAGCGCTCGGCATCGAGCGCCGCGTTCTCGCCGATCACCATGTCGTCGGGGATGGTGCAGCCGCGGTCGATCACCGCGCGCGTCAGGCGCACCCGGCGGCCGACCTGCGCACCCGGCAGCAGCACCGACCAGCTCACGGTCGAATACGAGTGCACGCGCACGCTCGAGAACAGCACCGAGCGGTACACATTGCCCGAGACGATGCAGCCGCCCGACACGACCGACTCGATCGCCATGCCGCGCCGGTCCGGTTGGTCGTGCACGAACTTGGCCGGTGGCAGCTGCTCCTGGTAGGTCCAGACCGGCCAGCGCGTGTCGTACAGGTTGAGCAGCGGGTCGGTCGCGGTCAGGTCGATGTTGGCGTCCCAGTAGGCGTCGATCGTGCCGACATCGCGCCAGTAAGGCTCTTCGTTGACGCGCGTGCCCACGGCGCTGAGCGCGAACGGGTGCGCCGCGGCGTTGCCGTTGCGCACCGCGCGCGGGATGATGTCCTTGCCGAAGTCGTGGCTCGACCCGGGGTCGTTGATGTCGCGCTCGAGTTCCTTGTAGAGGAAGCGTGCATTGAAGATGTAGATGCCCATGCTCGCCAGCGAGCGGTTCGGGTCGCCGGGCATCGGCGGCGGGTCGGCCGGCTTCTCGACGAAGTCCAGGATCAGGTCGTTCTCGTCGACCGCCATCACGCCGAACGCGGTCGCCTCCATGCGCGGCACTGCGATGCAGCCGACCGTGCAGTCGCGCCCCTTGGCGACGTGGTCGGCCAGCATCAGCGCGTAGTTCATCTTGTAGATGTGGTCGCCGGCCAACACGACGATGAAGTCGGCGCCGTAACTCGCGAGGATGTCCTGGTTCTGGTAGACCGCGTCGGCGGTGCCGCGGTACCAGCTCTCGTCGTCGGTGCGCTGCTGCGCCGGCAGCAGGTCGACGAACTCGTTCATCTCGCTCTTCAGGAAGCCCCAGCCGCGCTGCACGTGGCGCAGCAGGCTGTGGCTCTTGTATTGCGTGATCACGCCGATGCGCCGGATGCCCGAGTTCAGGCAGTTCGACAGCGCGAAGTCGACGATCCGGAACTTGCCGCCGAAATACACCGCCGGCTTGGCGCGCCGGTCGGTCAGGCTCTTCAGCCGGCTGCCGCGGCCGCCGGCCAGCACCAGCGCGACCGCGCGCTTCGGAAGGTCCAGACTCAGGGCGAGTTCGTCGGGCGTCATCTTGTCGTCTCCTCGGGTGATCATTGTGGCGGCTCTGCGCGCAGCGCCCAGTGTGGCGATGTTTGGGCCCGCGCAACACTCGCGGACTTCCCGAATCCGCGTCGGTGCACACTGCGGGGTTCGGGCGCAAAAATTGCGAGCGCCTGCACGACTGGCCGGTCGCACGATGCGACACTGATCGTGACAAGCGTTTTCTCAGACGGTGAAGGATCCGACGGTGAACCCCAACTTCCAGCCTTCGATGCGCAGCGTCGCCATCGGCATCGACGAAGAGCTGCTCGACCATGTCGGCGTCGTGCCGGCCGACGCGAGCCCGAACGACCTGATGCAGGCGATCTCGCAGGTCGCGCGCCAGCGCCTGTCGCAGCGCTGGGTGCGCACCCAGGCCCAGCAGGCAGACGCCAAGGCGCGCCGCGTCTACTACCTGTCGATGGAGTTCCTGATGGGCCGCACGCTGGCCAACGCGCTGGCCGCGCTCGAGCTGCGCGGCGAGGCGGCGCAGGCGATGAACGCGCACGCGCAGAAGCTCGAGGACGTCGCCGACCACGAGCCCGACGCTGCGCTCGGCAACGGCGGCCTGGGGCGGCTGGCGGCCTGCTTCCTCGACTCGATGGCCACGCTCGGGCTGCCCTCGTTCGGCTACGGCATCCGCTACGAGTACGGCATGTTCGCACAGGAGATCAAGAACGGCGCCCAGATCGAACACCCCGACCCGTGGCTCGAAGACGGCACGGCCTGGGAATTCCCGCGCGCGGCCGTTCACTACCCGGTGCGCTTCGGCGGCTGGGTCGAGCACAGCGGCTCGGGTGCCGACGCGCGTGCGCTGTGGCGCCCGAGCGCCGAGGTCGCGGCCAAGGCCTACGACATGGTGATCCCCGGCCACGGCACCGACAAGGTCAGCACCCTGCGGCTGTGGAAGGCCGCCGCGCCGGCGCACATCGACCTGAACGCGTTCAACACCGGCGACTACGCGCGCGCCGCCAGCGCGAAGAACGAGTACGAGAACATCTCGTGGGTGCTGTACCCGAACGACAGCACGCCGGCCGGCCGCGAGTTGCGACTGCGCCAGGAATACTTCTTCGTCGCCGCATCGATGCAGGACCTGATCGCGCGCCACCTCGAAGAGCACGGCACGCTCGCGAACCTGGCCGAGAAGGTCGCAATCCACCTCAACGACACGCACCCGGCGATCGGCGTGGCCGAGCTGATGCGCGTGCTCTGCGACGAGCATTCGATGCACTGGGCCCAGGCCTGGGCGATCACCGGCCGCGTGTTCTCGTACACCAACCACACGCTGATGCCCGAGGCGCTCGAGACCTGGCCGGTCGCGCTGATGCAGCACGTGCTGCCGCGCCACCTCGAGATCATCTTCCGCATCAACCAGGAGCTGATGGACCTGGCCGCCGCGCACCGCCCCGGCGACACCGGTTTCATGGCGCGGCTGTCGCTGATCGACGAGGGCAGCGAGCGGCGCGTGCGCATGGCCAACCTGTCGATCGTCGGCAGCCACAAGGTCAACGGCGTCTCGGCGCTGCACTCCGAGCTGCTGGTGCAGACGATCTTCAAGGACTTCGCGAGCCTTTGGCCCCAGCGCTTCACGAACATGACCAACGGCGTGACGCCGCGGCGCTGGCTGGCGCAGGCGAACCCGGGCCTGGCAGAGCTGCTCGACCGCAAGCTGGGCACGGGCTGGCGCCTCGACCTCGACCAGCTCGGCCAGCTGCGCGAGCTGCGACAGGACGCCGCCTTCCGCGACGAGTTCATGGCAGTGAAGCGCCACAACAAGGCGCGCCTGGCGGCACTGATCGAGCGCCGCACCGGCGTCAAGGTCGACCCCGACACGCTGTTCGACGTGCAGGTCAAGCGCATCCACGAATACAAGCGCCAGCTGCTGAACGTGCTGCATGCGGTGACGCGCTACCAGGCGATCGTCGCGAACCCGCAAGGGCCGAACGGCGACGGCTGGGTGCCGCGCACCGTGATCTTCGCCGGCAAGGCGGCGTCGAGCTACGCGATGGCGAAGAACATCATCCGGCTGATCCACGACGTCGGCCAGGTCGTCAACAACGACCCGCGCATCGGCAACCGGCTGAAGATCGTGTTCGTGCCGAACTACGGCGTCTCGGTGGCCGAGACCGTCATGCCCGGCGCCGACCTGTCGGAGCAGATCTCGACCGCCGGCACCGAGGCCTCCGGCACCGGCAACATGAAGCTGGCGCTGAACGGCGCGCTGACGATCGGCACCGACGACGGCGCCAACATCGAGATTCGCCAGAACGTCGGCGACGACAACATCTTCATCTTTGGGCTGAAGACGCCGCAGGTTCAGGCGCTGCGGCAGTCGGGCTACCAGCCGATGCGGCTGTACGAGAGCAACCCGGCGCTGAAGGCGGTGCTCGACGCGATCGCGGGCGGCGCGTTCTCGCCCGACGAGCCGGGGCGCTTTCGCGGCCTGGTCGACTTGCTGCTGTGGGGCGGCGATCACTACCTGCTGCTTGCCGACTACGAAAGCTATGTCGCCACGCAGCTGCGTGTCGACGCGCTGTACCGTCAGCCCGGCGCATGGGCCGAGCGCGCGATCGCGAACGTCGCCGGCATGGGCGCGTTCTCGTCCGACCGCACGATCCGCGCCTATGCCGACGAGATCTGGGGCATTGCGCCCGAGCCGCGCTGACCGGGCGTCCGGCGCTTGCTACGATGCGTCGGCCGCCCGAGAACCCTTGCCGCCATGCTCCAGGATGCCCAGATCGACGCCCTCCGTCAGGCCGCGCACGGCGACCCGTTCGCGGTGCTGGGCGTGCACACCGACGCCACCGGCCGCTTCTGGCTGCGCGCGATGCTGCCCGGTGCCGCGCATCTCGCAGTGCTCGACGCACGCAACGGCGAGCTGATCGGCACGCCGGCCAGGCGCCATGGCGACGGCTTCTTCGAGGGTGTGCTGGACGTCGCCGAGCGGCCCAACTACCGGCTGCAGGTGCGCTGGTCCGACGGGCAGTCGACGATCGTCGACGATCCCTACCGCTTCCCGCCCGTGCTGGGCGAGCTCGACCTGTGGTTGCTCGGCGAAGGCTCGCACCTGCGCCCGTTCGAGGTGCTCGGCGCAGCGCAGCGCGTGATGCTGGGGGCGGCCGGCACCAGCTTCGCGGTCTGGGCGCCGAACGCGTCGCAGGTCAGCGTGGTCGGCAACTTCAATGTCTGGGACGCGCGCCGCCACCCGATGCGACTGCGCCGCGAGTGCGGCGTCTGGGAGATCTTCATTCCCGGCGTCGGCGCTGGCGCGCGCTACAAGTACCGGCTGCGCGCGCGCGACGGCCGCGTGCTGCCGCACAAGGCCGACCCGTACGCGCTGCAGTCCGAGTTGCGCCCGGCCACCGCGAGCGTGGTCGCGCGCATGCCGAGCGTCGTGCCGAAATCGGCAGCGCGGCAGCGCGCGAATGCGCTCGACGCGCCGATCAGCATCTACGAGGTCCACCTCGGCTCGTGGCAGCGCGGCGCCGATGCCGCGAGCGGCCCGCACGGGCGCTTCCTGAACTGGGACGAGCTCGCGAGCAAGCTCGTGCCCTATGCGCGCGAGATGGGCTTCACGCACCTCGAGCTGCTGCCGGTCAGCGAGCACCCGTTCGACGGCTCCTGGGGCTACCAGCCGATCGGCTTGTACGCCCCGACTGCGCGCTTCGGCGATGCGGCCGGCTTCCGGCGCTTCGTCGATCGCTGCCACGCCGAGGGCCTGGGCCTGCTGCTCGACTGGGTGCCGGCGCACTTCCCGTCCGATGCGCACGGCCTGGCCGAGTTCGACGGCACCCATCTGTACGAGTACGCCGACCCGCGCGAGGGCTTTCATCAGGACTGGAACACGCTGATCTACAACTTCGGCCGCACCGAGGTCAGCAACTTCATGGTCGCGAACGCGCTGTACTGGCTCGAGCGCTACAACGTCGACGGGCTGCGCGTCGACGCGGTCGCCTCGATGCTGTACCGCGACTACAGCCGCGAGCCCGGCGAGTGGGTGCCGAACCGGCATGGCGGGCGCGAGAACCTGGAGGCGATCCGCTTCCTGCGACGCATGAACGAGGTCGTCGGCGGCGAACGGCCGCAGGCGGTGACGCTGGCCGAGGAGTCGACCGCGTTCCCCGGCGTCTCGCGCCCGACCTACGCCGGCGGCCTGGGCTTCCACTACAAGTGGAACATGGGCTGGATGCACGACACCTTGCAGTACATGCAGCGCGACCCCGTCCACCGCAAGCACCACCAGAGCGAGATGACCTTCAGCCTGGTCTACGCGTTCAACGAAAACTTCGTGCTGCCGCTGTCGCACGACGAGGTCGTGCACGGCAAGGGCTCGATGCTCGGCAAGATGCCCGGCGACCGCTGGCAGCGCTTCGCGAACCTGCGGGCCTACTACGGCTACCTGTTCGGCCACCCCGGCAAGAAGCTGCTGTTCATGGGCTGCGAGTTCGCCCAGGAACGCGAATGGAACCATGACCAGAGCCTGGACTGGCACCTGCTCGACGACCCGATGCACGATGGCGTGCGCAAGCTGCTGCGCGACCTGAACCGGTTCTACCGCGCCACGCCGGCGCTGTACCAGCGCGACTTCTCGCCCGACGGCTTCGAGTGGATAGACCACGACGACGCCGAGCGCTCGGTGCTGAGCTTTATCCGCCGCGGCGCCGACACGAACGCGCTGGTCGTCGTGGTCTGCAACTTCGCGCCGACGCCGCAGCGCGCGTATCGCCTCGGCGTGCCCCACGCCGGCACTTACCGCGAGTGCATCAACACCGACTCGATGCACTACGGCGGCAGCAACGTCGGCACGCCGCTCGGCGCCGCGACGGCGCAGGATCTGCCGCTGCACGGGCGGCCGCACTCGATCGTCATCGACCTGCCGCCGCTGGCGACCGTGATGCTCGAATGGAAAGCCTGAGCTCCGCGCCCGCGTTCGCGATCACAGCCGGGCGAGCGTGGCCGATCGGCGCGCACGCCGATGCCGCGGGCGTGAACTTCGCGGTGTTCTCGGCGCATGCCCAGGCGATCGACCTGTGCCTGTTCGAGGCGACCGGCACGCACGAGGTCGCGCGCCTGCGCCTGCCCGGCCGCAGCGGCGATGTCTGGCATGGCCGCGTCGAGGGTGCCGCGCCCGGCCTGGTCTACGGCCTGCGCGCGCTCGGGGCCTGGCGGCCCGACAAGGGCCACCGCTTCAACCCGGCCAAGCTGTTGCTCGACCCGTACGCGCGCGAGATCGTCGGCCGGTTTGACTGGGCCGACCTGCCGTTTGCCGCCGATCGCGCGCACCCGAAGCAGATGGACACGCGCGACAACGCCGCCACCGCGCTGAAGGCCCGCGTGACGCTCGATGCCTACGACTGGGGCGACGACTGCGCGCCCGGGGTGCCGCTGGCCGACACGCTGCTGTACGAGTTGCACGTCAAGGGGTTCTCGGCACTGAACCCGGCCGTGCCCGCCGCGCTGCGCGGCAGCTATGCCGGGCTCGGCCACGAGGCCTCGATCGCGCACCTGAAGCAGCTCGGCGTCACTGCGGTGAGCCTGCTGCCGGTGCAGCAGCGCATTGACGAAGAGCGCCTCGTCAAGGCCGGGCTGAGCAACTACTGGGGCTACAACACGATCGGCTTCTTCGCGCCCGAGCCGCGCCTGGGCCGCACGCCGGGCGACGGCGCCGCGACGCGCACCGAGTTTCGCGACATGGTGAAGGCGCTGCACGCCGCCGGCGTCGAGGTGATTCTCGACGTCGTGTTCAACCACAGCGCCGAAGGCGACGCGATCGGCCCGACCGTCGCGTTCAAGGGCCTGGACAACGCCAGCTACTACCGGCTCCCGCCCGCCGCGCGCAGCGACTACGACAACTACACCGGCTGCGGCAACACCATCGACCTGCGCCACCCGCGCGTGCTGCAGCTGGTGATGGATTCGCTGCGCTACTGGGTCAGCGAGATGCATGTCGACGGTTACCGCTTCGACCTCGCGCCGGTGCTGGGTCGTGGAGACGAGGGCTTCGAGCGCGCGGCCGCGTTCTTCGCCGCGGTCGCGCAGGACCCGCTGCTCGCGCGCGTCAAGATGATCGCCGAGCCCTGGGACCTGGGGCCGGGCGGCTACCAGGTCGGCAACTTTCCGAACGGCTGGGCCGAGTGGAACGACAAGTTCCGCGACGACATGCGCGCCTTCTGGCTGCGCCACCCGAGCACGCGAGGCGCGTTCGCGCAGCGGCTGTGCGCGTCCAGCGACCTCTACCGTGCACGCGCGCGTGCGCCGGCCGAGTCGGTCAACTACGTGATCTCTCACGACGGGTTCACCTTGCGCGACCTGCTGAGCTATAGCGAACGGCACAACCTCGCGAATCTCGAAGACAACCGCGACGGCACCGACCACAACCTGAGCTTCAACTGTGGTGTCGAGGGCCCGAGCGACGACACCGGCGTGAACCGGCTGCGCGGCCGGCTGCAGCGCGCGGTCCTCGCGACCACCCTGCTCGCCCAGGGCACGCCGATGCTGTGCGCCGGCGACGAGCTCGGCCACACCCAGCGCGGCAACAACAACCCGTACTGCCACGACAGCGCGGTCACCTGGATGGACTGGGCGCGCGCCGATGCCGAGCTGATCGCCTTCACCGCGCGCGTGGTCGCGCTGCGGCGCATTGCGCGGCCGTTCGCGAACCGCTGGTACAGCGGCCTGACCGACCCGCTGGGGCTGCACGACCTGACCTGGTTCACGCGCAGCGGCGAGCCCTTGCAAGGCAGCGCCTGGACCGACCCGGCCAGCCGCGTGCTCGGCTGCCTGATCGGCGAGCCCGGTCGGGCGCAGGCGCCGTTGCTGCTGCTGGTCAACGCGGATGCCGACGACACGACGTTCATGCTGCCGGCCGGGGTGTGGGAGGTCGTGCTCGACAGCACCCATCCCACGGGCCTCGGCAGCTGGCACGGCCAGGGCGAGATCGAGTTGTCGCTGCCGGCCGGCAGCCTGATGCTGCTCGCTGCGGCCGGTGCCGACATCCGGCTGTAGTCGAAGCAGGCCGCACCAAAGAGAAGGGGCGCCCGAAGGCGCCCCGCTGAGCAGTCGCGACGGGTGCGGTTATCGGACCACGGCGATCTGGTCGCGCTTGTCGGCCTTGTAGGTGTACAGGGTCAACGCACCATTCTTGATGTCGCCCTTCTCGTCGAAGGCGATCGTGCCGGTCACGCCCTTGTAGCCGGCCGTCTTGGCCAGCACCGGCAGGTAGACCTTCGGGTCGGCCGAGCCGGCCTTGACCATCGCGGCCACCATCAGGTTGGTCGCGTCGTAGACGTACGGCGCGTAGAGCTGCACGTCGATGCCGAACTTCTTCTTGTAGTCTTCGCGGAACTTGTCCATGCCGACCTTCTGCGCGCCTTCGACACCGCCGGCTTCTGCGCACACCACCTGACCGTCGGCTATCGAGCCGCCCGACAGCTTCGGCAGGTCAGCGGTGCAGATGCCGTCGCCGCCCATGAACTTGGAGGTGATGCCGAGCTGCTTCATCTGGCGGATCATCGGGCCGGCGACAGCGTCCATGCCGCCGAAGAACACCACGTCGGGCTTCTTCGACTTGATCTGGGTCAGGATCGCGGTGAAGTCGGTCGCCTTGTCGGACGTGAACTGGGTTTCGGCGATCGCGCCACCCGAGGCCTTGACGGCCTTCGTGAACTCTTCGGCGACGCCCTGGCCATAGGCGGTGCGGTCGTCGATCACGGCGATCGACTTGCCCTTCAGTTCCTTGACGGCGTACTTGCCCAGCGTGCTGCCCAGGTGGACGTCGTCGGCGACGACGCGGAACGCGGTCTTGAAGCCCTGGCGGGTGTACTTCGGGTTCGTCGCCGACGGCGAGATCTGCGGAATGCCGGCGTCCGAGTAGATCTTCGAGGCGGGAATGGTCGTGCCCGAGTTCAGGTGGCCGATCACGCCGGCGACCTTCGCGTCGACGAGCTTCTGCGCGACCGCCGTGCCCTGCTTCGGATCGGCGCCGTCGTCTTCGGCCAGCAGCTCGAGCTTGACCTTCTTGCCGCCGACCACGACGCCCTTGGCGTTGAGTTCGTCGATGGCCATGCGAGCGCCGTTTTCGTTGTCCTTGCCGAGGTGGGCAATGGCGCCGCTGGTCGGGCCGACGTGACCGATCTTGACGACCATGTCCTGCGCGTACGCGTTGGCACCGAGCATCACCACAGCCGCGGCGACGATCGTGTTCAGTTTGACTTGCATGCAAAACCTCCAGATGGAATGTTCAAAGGAAACGGTTGATGTCTCAACGCGCGACACAATACCCCAAAAAAATCGCATTCTCCACAGTGAATGCACGGGTCGCTCGCCGCCTGCCGGGCCGCGGCAAGCAGGGCGCCGCGAGCCTTCAGGGTTCAGTCACAACGCGCGAGTCAACGAGTGCGATGACGCGCCAGTTCCTGGGCCACCGCGCGCTCCACCACGTCACGCAAGGTCGATGCCAGCTCGCTGCGCGCCTCGCGCACGATGCCGTCGGCGGCGCGGGCCAGCAACGGCGTCAGCACTTCACGCAGACGGTAGTCGAGCATCAGGTCCATCTGGCGCTGCAGGTCGATCAGCACGCGCTGGGTCAGCTGCTCTTCGTTGAGCGATGCCGGCGCCGCGGCTGCCGCGCCGCCGCCCGGTTCGGCAGAGGGACGTGCGGGCGCATCGCCCGATGCCGCAGCCGTTGGCGCCGCGGCCGGTTCGGGCCACGCCACGACCTCGGTCAGTGTCGGCACGCGGTCCGGCGGCACCGACGGGCCCGCGCTCACGCGCCACCTCCGTGTTCGCGGATCGCGTAGCCGCGGGCCTTGTAGTGCTTCCAGCGCTGCCGCGCCGCCGCGCGGTCGGCCTCATCGACCGAGACGATCTCGACGACCTTCTCGAAGCTCTCGAACCCGGCCGGCGCCTGCGCCCCGAGGTTGACCAGCACCTCGTGGTGGCCGGGCTGGGCCGCATCCTGCGCCAGCCAGACTTTGGTCGCGCGCAGCCCGGGCGCGACCGGCTGGCCCGGGCGCAGCAGCAGGTGCGGCAGGAACTCGAGGTCGTCGAAGGTCCACAGCGCCCGGTCGAAATGAGTCAGCGCCTCGGCCGGGCCGGCCAGCACGACGCTGGCGCCGAGCCGGCTGACCTTGCGCACCAGCCGGCAGGTGTAGTCGGTGCGGTCCGCCACGTTGAAGTGGAAGCTGATCTCTGTCATCGGGCTGCGCGCGTGACGGGGCCGACTGCCCTTACCCGACCTGCGCCAGCACGAAGTGCGTCAGCAGCGGCACCGGTCGGCCGGTGGCGCCCTTGGCGGCCCCCGACTTCCAGGCCGTGCCGGCGATGTCGAGATGCGCCCACGGGTACTTGGCCGTGAACCGGCGCAGGAACATCGCCGCAGTGATGGCCCCGCCCGGGCGTCCGCCGATGTTGGCCATGTCGGCGAAGTTGCTCTTCAGCCCGGCGTCGTATTCCTCGTCCAGCGGCATGCGCCAGCACGGGTCCAGGCCCTTGGCGCTGGCCGCCAGCATCTGCTCGGCGAGCTTGTCGTCGGCGGTGAACAGGCCCGAGTGGTGGTGACCCAGCGCGACCACGCAGGCGCCGGTCAGCGTCGCGATATCGACGACGACCGCCGGCTTGAAGCGCTCGGCGTAGGTCAGCGCGTCGCACAGGATCAGGCGCCCTTCGGCATCGGTGTTCAGGATCTCGATGGTCTGGCCCGACATGCTCTTGACCACGTCGCCCGGCTTGACCGCGTTGCCGCTGGGCATGTTCTCGCAGGCCGGAATGATGCACACGAGGTTCAGCTTCGGCTTAAGTTCGGCGACCGCGCGCAGGGTGCCGAGCACGCTCGCGGCGCCGCCCATGTCGAACTTCATCTCGTCCATCTCGGCGCCGGGCTTGAGCGAGATGCCGCCGGTGTCGAAGGTGATGCCCTTGCCGACCAGCACCACCGGCGCCTGCGACTTGGCCGCGCCGTCGTAGCGCGCGACGATGAAGCGCAGCGGCTCGTCCGAGCCCTGCGCGACCGCGAGCAACGAGCCCATGCCGAGCTTCTCGCAGGCCTTGCGGTCCAGCACCTCGACCTTCAGCCCGTACTCCTTGCCGAGCTTCCTCGCCTGATCGGCAAGATAGCTCGGCGTGCAGTGGTTGGCCGGGCGGTTCGCGCATTCGCGCGCCAGGTTCACGCCCGCGGCGATCGCGTGGCCGCGCGCCAGGCCCTGCTGCACCGACTTCGCGTCGGCCTTGCCGCACAGCAGCGTGACCTTGTCGATCTTCGACGCGGCCGGCGCGCTCGGCTTGGTATGGCGGTACAGGTAGGTGGCATCGCGCGCCGCGGTGACCACGGCCTCGGCGTGCGCATCGGTCAGCGCGCCGGCGCCGACCAGACCGACCGCGACGTGCTTCGCGCCGCTCTCCTTGACCAGGTTGATGCCGCTTGCGACCGCGGCCCTGAACGCCTTGGTCGTCGATGCGCCCGCCGCCGCGAACACCACGCGCGCGGCGCGCACGCCCGCCGGTCGATGCAGGTACAGGCTCTTGCCGGCCTTGAGCTCGAGATCGCCGTGCGCGAGCGCGTCGCTCAGCGCCGCGGCGAGCGGCGTGGCCAGACCCGGCTCGACCGTGTCGCCGGTGACGACCAGCACGAGTGCGTCGCAACTCAGTGCCGCCAGCTTGTCGGGGGAAGAAATCTGATGATGAAAGTCCATAATCGACGGTCCATTAGACAAGCCAAGCATGTTATTCGATTCCACTTTGCGCCGAGACCTGGCGCGCAACTTCGGTGCCACGCTGGTGGTGATCCTCACCATCGTGCTGACGATGATGCTGATCCGCACCCTCGGCCAGGCCGCGGGCGGCCAGGTCTCGGCGCAAAGTGGAATCGAATAACATGCTTGGCTTGTCTAATGGACCGTCGATTATGGACTTTCATC
>JANXZN010000421.1 GCA_025355545.1 Rhizobacter sp. | reverse complement strand
GCCGTGCGCGTCGGTCAGAAAGGCCTCGCTGCGATCGGCGGTCCACTTGATCGGCCGACCGACGTGCTTGCTGGCCCAGACCAGCGCCACGTCTTCGGCGTACAGGAAGATCTTCGAGCCGAAGCCGCCGCCGACGTCGGGCGCGATCACGCGCACCTTCGACTCCGGCAGGCCGAGCACGAAGGCGCACATCAGCAGCCGCTCGACGTGCGGGTTCTGGTTCGCGACGTACAGCGTGTAGCTCTCGTCGTGCCGGGTGTAGCTCGCGTTGACGGCGCGCGGCTCCATCGCATTCGGGATCAGCCGGTTGTTGACGATGTCGAGCGTGCTGACGTGCGCGGCGGTCTTGAAGGCCGCGTCGACCGCGTCCTTGTTGCCGTGGCCCCAGTCGTAGCAGACGTTGTTCGGCACGTCGTCGTGCACATGGCCGGCGTGGCCATCGGCCTTGGTGATGTCGATGACGGCGGGAAGCTCCTGGTAGTCGACCTCGATCAGCTCGGCCGCGTCTTTCGCCTGCAGCAGCGTCTCGGCGACGACGAGCGCGACCTGGTCGCCGACGTGGCGCACCTTGCCCTGTGCCAGCACCGGGTGCGGCGGCTCCTTCATCGGCGAGCCGTCCTTGCTGTGGATCAGCCAGCCGCAGGGCAGGCCGCCGACTTTCGCGTCGGCCAGGTCGGCGCCGGTGAAGATGCGGATCACGCCGGGCGCGGCCTTCGCGGCGTCGAGCCTGATCGACTTGATGCGCGCATGGGCGTGCGGCGAGCGCAGGAACGCGGCGTAGGTCTGGCCGTGCATCACGACGTCGTCGGTGTACTGGCCGGCGCCGGTCAGGAAGCGCCGGTCTTCGCGGCGCTTCAGCGATTGGCCGATGGGGCTCATCGGAGGAACGGACATATCGGTCATGGTGTGTGCTCCTTAAGCCGTGGCCTTGGCGCCGCTGGCTGTTGCACCAGACTGGCAGAACTGGATCGACTTGACGATGTTCTGGTAGCCGGTGCAGCGGCAGATGTTGCCGTCCAGGCCCTCGCGAATCTCCGCCTCGGTGGCCTTCGGGTTGTCGGCCAGCAATTGCACTGCCGACATCACCATGCCCGGCGTGCAGAAACCGCACTGCAGGCCATGGCATTCGCGGAAGGCCTCCTGCATCGGATGCATTGTTCCGTTTTGCGCCAGACCTTCGATCGTCATGATCTGCGCGCCCTGCGCCTGCAGCGCGAGCATCGAGCACGCCTTCACCGCGCGGCCATTCATGTGCACGGTGCAGGCACCGCATTGCGCGGTGTCGCAGCCGACGTGCGTGCCGGTGAGTTGCAGGTTCTCGCGGATCAGCTGCACGAGCAGGGTGCGGGGGTCGACGTTGGCGGTGACGGCCCGCCCGTTGACGGTCAATGAAATGGGAACGCTCACGGTGGTCTCCTGTGGAAGCGGGGATGATCGAGATCGGCACAAGGGCGCGACGCGTGGCCCATTGTTTGAGCGCGATCGACCATCGCACAGCGCGGGATTTCCCTATGCCGGCCGGGGGGTGCTTCGACTGCGTTGCGGCCAGCTCAGATCGCGCAGCTGCGGAAGCCGCAAAAGCCTTCGTCGTCGCCCGGCAGCGCTGCGTCGCGCGCCTTCTCGCTGCGAAGCCGGCCGGGCGTCGCGAATGACGCGCCGCGCCGCACGCGCGCGCCCTGCACGTCGACGCCGAGCACGTCAGGCTTCTGACCGGGCGACGCCGCGCCGGCACCCGGATAGGGCCGCAGCGTGCCGGCCGTCCATTCGCGCACCTCGCCCCAGCGCCAGCCACGCGTCGCGCCCTGAACCGCCGCCGCCTCCCATTCGGCCTCGCCCGGCAACCGGCGGCCGGCCCAGCGGCACCAGGCCTCGGCCTCGAACCAGCTTACGTGCACGGCCGGCTGCGCCAGCGGCATGCGCATCAGCTTGCCGAAGCGGCGCTGCAGCACGCCCTGGCGCATCTGGTCGACATGGCGCGGCGTGCGCCGACCCTGCTCCTGCACCCAGGCCCAGCCCGTCGCTGTCCAGTGGCGGCGGTCGTCGTAGCCGCCGTCCGCGACGAACTCGCCGTACTGCGCCCAGGTCACCGCCTGCGCGTCGATCTCGAACTCGGGCAGCGCGACCTCGTGCGCCCACTTCTCGCGGTCGGGCACGAAGCCGCCCGGTGCGCTGCCGAGCGGCCAGCGCGTCGCGGGGAACACCAGCGGCTCGCGCACCGGCCGCGTCGCCGGCATCGCGACCAGCCCGGTGTCGAAGCCCAGCGTCTGCGACAGGACCGCGAAACGCTCGACGCAGGCATCCTCGCGCAGCAGGGCGAGGCGATAGAAGTAGAGCGCGTCGTCGTCTTCGGCGGTGCCTTCGAGCAGCTCGAGCGAGGTCTCCAGCGTCTCGACCAGGTACTGGCGCACGGTCTGCAGATCGGGCAGCGGCGACCGGGGTGCGGCCTCGGCGTCGAAATGCGTGTCGGCATCGGGCAGGATCGACGCGAGCTTGGGCCGCGTCGCGTCGCAGCGCTCGCCGCGCTGGCGCTGCATATTGCGCGCGATCCAGTACTCCTGGAACCAGGCGAGGCGGCCGAGTTCCCACAGCAGCGGCGCTGCGCCGGCCGGCGCAGACTCGAACGCCGCGGTCCAGCGCAGGCTGTGGTTGCGCGCGTCGATCAGCGCCAGCGACAGCAGGTCCCTGCCGGCGCGGCGCATCTGCGCCGTGTCCACGTTCGCGATCTCCACACCGTGCACTGGCGGCTCCTGCGTCAAGCGTTGCGGATGATTGTGGCAGCGCTCAGGCGCGGCGTGTCCGTGATCCAGTCAGTGATCCAGCCGCAGCAGCACCTCGTCGATCTCGGCGCCGCGCGCGAGCGCAAAGCCGCGGTCGGTGCCGTACGCGACGAAGCCGCAGTTCGTCAGCACGCGGATCGATGCCGCGTTGTCAGCCGCCGCGCAGGCGTGCAACGGGCGTGTCGGCAACTCGGCGAGAAAGAAGCGCAGCGCCCGCGTCGCGATGCCCCGACCCCAGTGCGCGCGGTCGATCCAGTAGGTGACTTCACGCTCGCCGCCCTGCTCGAAGCTCGCGACGTGGCCGACAACCTCGCCGCCAAACTCGATCGTGCGGTTCACGATGCCCGGGTCGGCTGTGACGCGTGCCCAGTGCGCATCGAATGCGGCGCGATCGTCCGGGTCGGCCGACGTGAACGCGGCCATGTGCCGCGCAACCGGGTCGCGCTGCTGCGCGAAGAAATGTTCAAGATCGCGCGGTTCGACGGCACGCAGCCCAAGCCTCGATTCAGTCATGCCGGAGACTGTACACAATCCCAGCTTCACCCCACAATCCGCGCCATGGTCCGCCTGATCGCCCACCTCGACATGGATGCGTTCTATGCGTCGGTCGAGCTGCTGCGCTATCCCGATCTGCGCGGCCGCGCGGTCGTGATCGGCGGCGGCCGGCGCCACCAGCCGGTGCTGCGCGCCGACGGCACGCGCAGCTACGCGCTGCTGCGCGACTACACCGGCCGCGGCGTGATCACGACCAGCACCTACGAGGCGCGCGCGCTCGGCGTGTTCTCGGCGATGGGCGTGATGAAGGCTGCGAAGCTCGCGCCCGACGCGGTGCTGCTGCCGGTCGACTTCGACGAGTACCGCAAATACTCGAAGCAGTTCAAGGCCGCGGTGCGCGCGCTCGCGCCGGTCGTCGAGGACCGCGGCGTCGACGAGATCTACATCGACCTGACCGACGTGCCCGGCGTGCAGCTCGATGCCGGCCGCGCGATTGCGCAACAACTGAAGGACGCGGTCTTCGAGGCCACCGGCGGCCTGACCTGCTCGATCGGCGTGACGCCGAACAAGCTGCTGTCCAAGCTCGCGTCCGAGTTCGACAAGCCCGACGGGCTCACGCTGCTCGGCCCCGACGATCTCGAAACGCGCATCTGGCCGCTGGCCGCGAAGAAGGTCAACGGCATCGGCCCGAAGGCTTCGAGCAAGCTGGCGTCGTTCGAGCTGCACACCGTCGGCGACATCGCCGCGGCCGACCCGCACTGGCTCGTCGAGCACTTCGGCCAGAGCTACGGCGCCTGGTTGCACGCCGCCTCGCACGGGCGCGACGAGCGGCCGGTCGTGACCTTCAGCGAGCCCCAGTCGATCAGCCGCGAGACTACCTTCGAGCGCGACCTGCACGCGGTGCGAGACCGCGCCGAACTCGGCCGCATCTTCACCGAGCTGTGCGAGCAGCTCGCCGGCGACCTCGCGCGCAAGGGCTACGCGAGCCGCACGATCGGCGTCAAGCTGCGCTTCGACGATTTCAAGATCGTCACGCGCGACCTCAGCCTGCCGGCGCACACGCTGGACGCACGCACGATCCGGCGTGCCGCCGGCGAGTGCCTGAAGCGCGTCGACCTGACGCGGCGGCTGCGCCTGCTCGGCGTGCGCGCCGGAGCGCTGGCCACGCTCGCCGAGCTGGTCGCACCGCAGGCTGCGTCCGGCGCCGATGCCGCCCCGGCATTGCGCGAACCGGCTGCGAGCTACACGCTGCCGCTGTTCGACAGCGCGCCGCCCGGAGCCTGAGGCCGCAGGCGCGCCTATGATCGACCCATGCCCGTGATCACCCACATCGAAGACCTGCGCGTGCTCGCCCAGAAGCGCGTGCCGCGCATGTTTTACGACTACGCCGATTCGGGCTCGTACACCGAGAGCACCTACCGGGCCAACGAGAGCGACTTCCAGAAGATCAAGCTGCGCCAGCGCGTCGCCGTCAACATGGAAAACCGCACGCTGCGCACGCAGATGATCGGCATCGACACCGCGATGCCGGTGGCGATCGCGCCCACCGGCCTGACTGGCATGCAGCACGCCGACGGCGAGATCCTGGGCGCGCTCGCCGCGAAGCAATTCGGCATCCCGTTCACGCTCAGCACGATGAGCATCTGCTCGATCGAGGACGTGGCCGCGGCGACCAAGTCGCCGTTCTGGTTCCAGCTCTA
Source organism: Rhizobacter sp. (assembly GCA_025355545.1). Taxonomy (GTDB): domain Bacteria; phylum Pseudomonadota; class Gammaproteobacteria; order Burkholderiales; family Burkholderiaceae_C; genus LMDS01. The sequence goes on along the minus strand of JANXZN010000421.1, from coordinate 11,937 downwards.
CATGATGAAGGACCGCGACTTCATCGAGCGCCTGATAGCCCGGGCACAGGCCGCGAACGTCGGCGCGCTGATGCTGACGCTGGACCTGCAGATCCTCGGCCAGCGCCACAAGGACATCAAGAACGGGCTGTCGACGCCGCCGAGGCCGACGCTGGCGAACCTGCTGAACCTCGCGACCAAGCCGCGCTGGTGCCTGGGCATGCTGGGCACGAAGCGCCGCAGCTTCGGCAACATCGTCGGCCACGCCAAGGGCGTGGGTGACCTGTCGTCGCTGAGTTCGTGGACGGCCGAGCAGTTCGACCCGGCGCTGAACTGGCGCGACGTCGAGTGGATCAAGAAACGCTGGGGCGGCAAGCTGATCCTGAAAGGCATCATGGACGAGGAGGACGCGCGCCTGGCCGTCGACAGCGGCGCCGACGCGCTGATCGTCTCGAACCACGGCGGCCGCCAGCTCGACGGCGCGCCGTCGTCGATCCATGCGCTGCCGGCGATCGCGCGCTCGGTCGTCGAGCGCATCGAGGTCTGGATGGACGGCGGCATCCGCAGCGGGCAGGACGTGCTGAAGGCGGTCGCGCTCGGCGCCAAGGGCACCCTGATCGGCCGCTCGTTCCTGTACGGGCTGGGCGCGATGGGCGAAGCCGGCGTGACCAGGGCGCTCGAGATCATCGCGAAGGAGCTCGAGATCACGATGGCGTTCTGCGGCCACACCGACATCCGCACCGTCGACCGCCGCGTGCTGCTGCCGGGCACGTACCCGATTTGAGCAACTCGCGGCTGCGCCGTTGCGGCCTCGCGCTGCCGCCGGCGTGGCAGGTCTACGCCGCGTTCTTCCTGTACGCGTTCGCGATCGGTGGCATCTTCCCGCGGCTGCCCGAAATCCAGCGCGCGCTCGGTGTCGCCGAAGGCGCGTTCGGCCTGGCGCTGATCGGCACCGCCTGCGGCACGATGGTGTCGCTGAGCCTGGCCGGGCGCGTCCTCGAACGCGTCGGCCACCGGCGCGCGCTGCTGGCGCTGGTGGCGCTGCTGCCGCTGTGCTACGCGCTCGCGTCGACGGCGCGCAGCGCGTTCGCTTTTTTCGCGCTGCTGGTGCCGGCGGGCCTGTGCATCGGCGCGGTCGAGATCATCGTCAACCTCGAGGCCGACCGCGTCGAGCACCAGACCGGGCGCCGCTTCATGAACCGCGCGCACGCGTTCTGGAGCGTCGGCTTCTTCGCCGCCGGCGCGCTGGGCGCGCTGCTGTCGCAGCTCGGCGTGACGCCGCAGGCGCACCTCGGCGTTGTCGTGCCGCTGCAGGCGCTGGCCACCGCACTGCTGCTCGGGCGCTTCGACGCCGCGCCGCATCGCGACATCACCCGCAGCGCACCGCCGGCGCGCTTCGCGCGGCCGACACGGGGCGTGATGCTGCTGGTCGCGCTGACGCTGTCGGCAATGGTGCTTGAAGGCGCGAGTGCCGACTGGTCGGCGATCTACATGCGCGACGTGTTCGGCGCCGGCCCGTTCGTCGCCGGCATCGCGGTCGCGACCGGCGCGGCGACGCAGGCGCTCGCGCGCTTCTTCGCCGACCGCTTCGTCGAACGCCACCAGCCGGTCGCGGTGGCGCGCGTGCTGCTGGGCGTGCTCGGCGCCGGCAGCCTGCTCGTGTTCGTCGCGCCCGCCGGCTGGGCCGCGCTGCTCGGCTTCGCGCTGATGGGCGTGGGCACGAGCGCGATCTTCCCGCTCGCGATGTCGGCGGCGGCGCAGCGCACCGACCGCGCGCCGGCCACCAACGTCGCGGCGCTGGCGCAGATCTCGTTCGTCGCGTTCCTGCTCGGGCCGCCGCTGCTCGGTTACCTGGCGCAGGCCGTCGGCATCCGCTGGGTGTTCGGTGCCGGGCTGCCGCTGGTGGCGCTGAGCTTCGCCGCCGCCGCGGCATTGCGTGTGCGCTGACAGCAGGGTCAGAAAACTGGGTGTTGGCGCGCCGCCGCCGGCGCACTACAGTCGATTCATCGGCTCCATCCCGCGGAGGCTTCGATGACACTGCAACAGTTTCACGAACTCAAGGTCTGGCACCAGCGCCAGGGGCGTCGGCACCCGGTCGAGAAATCGCTCTGGGAAGCGGTGCTGACGGTCTGGCTGCTCGGCTGGGTCGGCGCGCCGACCGCCTTCCTGCTGCAGCTCGGCTGGGCCGAAATCGCTTGTGCGAGCGTGCTGTTCCTGCCGGGCCTGTACGTCGCACTGCGCCGGCGCCTGCACAACAAGCGCCGGCTGCGCTGCGACTGGATCATCGCGCTCACCTGACAGCCCCAAGACGCCTGCGGCGTCGCCCCACCGAGGGGAACTCGGGCCGCAGAGGGCGACGCAGTGGGCCTCTTCATGGCCGATGGCGGCCCGGCGCTGGCCCAAGTCAAAGTTGGCGCGCCTCGAAGCTGTTGCAGTTGTCGGTGCTGCCGGAGTCGAAACCGCGCCTGAACCAGCCGACGCGTTGCGCGCTGGTGCCGTGCGTAAAGCTCTCGGGCACGACCGTGCCGCGCGACTTGCGCTGCAGGGTGTCGTCGCCGATCTGCGAGGCGGCGTTCAGCGCGGTCTCGATGTCGCCCTGCTCCAGCCGCCAGCCCTGTTCGGCCTGCGAGCGCTTGGCCCAGACGCCGGCGAAGCAATCGGCCTGCAGTTCCACCCGCACGCTCATCGCGTTCGCCTGGGCTTCGCTGCCGCGCTGGCGCGCGGCGTCGACCTTGTCGCTGATGCCGAGCAGGTTCTGCACGTGGTGGCCGACTTCGTGCGCCACCACATAGGCCTGCGCGAACTGGCCCGGCGCGCCCAGGCGCTGGCTCATCACGCTGAAGAAGCTCATGTCGAGGTAGACCTTCCGATCCCCCGGGCAGTAGAACGGGCCCATCGCGGCCTCGCCCCGGCCGCATGCGGTCGGCTCGCTGCCGCTGAACAGGCGCAGCTTGGGCGCCTGGTAGGTCTTGCCGGCCTCGCGGAACACCTCGGTCCAGACGAGCTCGGTGCTGCGCAGCACCTGCGACACGAATCTGGCCTGCGAGTCCCCGGCCGGCGGCGCGGGCGCGGGCCCCGGCGCGGTCTGCTGCATCGGCGCGCTACCGCCGCCGCTGAGCAGGCCCAGCACGGTCAGCGGGTTGATGCCGAAGATCCAGCCGGCGACCAGCGCGATCGCGACGCTGCCCAGGCCAATGCCGCCACCGCCGAGCCGGAAACCCCCGCCGCCTCCGCCGCCCGATCCGCGTGCGTCCTCGACGTTCGAGCTCTCTTCCTGGCCGTCCATTCTCATTGCCTGCTCCTTCGCGGTTCACGCGCCGCGGGTCGATACGCCCCGGGGCGGCATGGGCGATGGTAGCGCGTGAGCCCGCCGCGTCGGCCGAAGGCCGGCTGCTCGAGCCGGCCTGCGAGTCAAGCCCGCAACGCCGCACCGCCGGCGCGGATCGGGCGGTTCTCGCACGCCGCGCCCTCAGGTCTTCGGCAGGGTCACGCCGCGCTGGCCCTGGTACTTGCCGCCACGGTCCTTGTAGCTGGTCTCGCAGACCTCGTCGCTCTCGAAGAACAGCACCTGCGCACAGCCCTCGCCCGCGTAGATCTTCGCGGGCAGCGGCGTGGTATTGCTGAACTCGAGCGTCACGTAGCCTTCCCACTCGGGCTCGAACGGCGTGACGTTGACGATGATCCCGCAGCGCGCGTAGGTGCTCTTGCCCAGGCAGATCGTCAGTACGTTGCGCGGGATGCGGAAGTACTCGAGCGTGCGCGCCAGCGCGAAGCTGTTCGGCGGGATCACGCAGACGTCGGCGTGAATGTCGACGAAGCTCTTCTCGTCGAAGTTCTTCGGGTCGACGACGGTGCTGTAGATGTTCGTGAAGACCTTGAACTCGGGCGCACAGCGGATGTCGTAACCGTAGCTGCTGGTACCGTAGCTGACGATCTTGCGGCCCTGCGCATCGACGCGAATCTGACCCGGCTCGAAGGGCTCGATCATGCCGGTGGTCTCGGCCATGCGCCGGATCCATTTGTCGCTCTTGATGCTCATGCGCGGCCTTTGCGGAAGATGCGCGATTGTAGGGAACCATGCCCCGCGCCGCCGCGCGGCCCCCGGGGCTGCGGGTGGCGCGGGTATGGCGATTGGCCTACCATGGGCGCGTCATTGCCACGCCCCGAACCGGAGACCCGTGATGCGCGCTGCCACCGACCTGCTCAGCGGGTATGCCGAATACCACCGCGATCAACGCAACATCGTCAGCCATTTTGTCGGCGTGCCGATGATCGTGTTCGGCATCGGCGTGCTGCTCGCGCGGCCCGCGTTCGTGCTCGGCGGCTTCGCGTTGAGCCCGGCGTGGCTCGTCTTTGCGGTGGCGGCGGCCTGGTACCTGAGCCGCGGCAACCTGGTGCTGGGCGTCGCGGTCAGCGCCGGCGTCGGTGCACTGCTGCTGGCGGCGCAGCAGGTCGCCTACGGCAGCCTCGCCGCCTGGCTGGCCTGGGGTGTCGGGATGTTCGTCGTGGGCTGGGTGATCCAGTTCGTCGGCCACTGGTACGAGGGCCGCAAACCGGCCTTCGTCGACGACATGATCGGGCTGCTGGTCGGCCCGATGTTCGTGACGGCCGAGGCGATGTTCCTGCTCGGCTGGAACAAGCCGCTGCTCGCCGAGATCGAGCGCCGCGCCGGCCCGACCGTGCTGCGCGACATGGCGCGGATCGCCTAGCCGGCGCGCGGCGACGCGACGTACCCGAAACGACCCGCGCTGTCGATCAGGAAGCGCGCCACCGCGTCGGCGTCGTTCAGGTCCAGCACCGGCAGATCGGTGCGCTCGGGCAGCAGCGCCGCGCTGTCGGTGCAGACCGCGACGATGTGCGCATCCGTCGGGTATTGCGCGGGCTGGCCGGTGGCGGCGCGCCAGATCTCGATCTTCGGCAGCGCCGCGCGCTTGAAGCCCTCGACCAGCACCCAGTCGCAGCCGTCGAGTTCTTCGATCAGGTCGTGCACGGTCGGGTCGGTGCGGGTCTCGAACTCGCGGACCTTCGCCAGGCGCCGGTCCGACGCGATCACGACCTCGTAGGCCCCGGCCCGGCGGTGGCGCCACGAGTCCTTGCCCTCATGGTCGATGTCGAACGCATGGTGCGCGTGCTTGACGACCGAGACCCGCTGGCCGGCGCGTTTCAGGCGCACGATCAGTTGTTCGACCAGCGTGGTCTTGCCGGAGCCGGAATAGCCGCAGAAGCCGATGACGTTCATCGTGGCGCGTGAGTCTCTCGAAGGGGTGATCGGCGCGGCAAACGATTCGCGCGCCGGCAGTGTATGCGCGACGCCCCGTCCCGCGCTCCGATAATGGCAGCGCACTTGCCGCGCCCGCGCGCCGACCCACCGATGCAGGACTTCTGGCCCGCCAGCGGCTACGCCGCCCTCGAACCCACGCCGCGCGGCTGGCTGCGACCGACCGCTGCCTGGCTGCGGCCGTTCCTCGCGCTGCCCGAACTCGCGCTGGTCGACGAGTCCTGCGCGGCCGAGATCGCGCTGCACCACGCGCTGGTCGACGCGCCGGCGCGCCCGGTGTCGACGGCCGAACTCGACGCGCTGCAGGATGACGACGCGCGCGTCAACTACGCGCTGTTCCTCGCGTTCCGCGATGCGCTGCTCGCCGCCGGCACGCTCGAGGCCTACTACCTCGCGCTGATGCGCAGCAGCCGGGTGACGATCCCGCCACTGTTCGTCGAGCGTGTCGTGCAGGCGATCCTGCGCCACCTGCTCGATGCCGGCAGCGACGCGTTCGAGGCCCGCGCCGCCGAGATGCTGTTCCGGGCGCAGCGGCTCACGCTCGCCGACGGCCGCATGCTCGCCGCCGACCTGGCGACCATCGACCTGCTGAACGAGACCGGCGGCTTCGGCGAACTCGGCCGGCTGCTGGTGCAGGGCAACGCGCCGCTGGCCGCGGTGCAGATGGCGGTGCTCGGCCCCGACACCGCGGCCGACTACTGGCACCGCAGCGAACGCCACACCTTCGTGCTCGACCTGACGCACGAGCTCGCGAACGACCTGGGCCACGGCCTGAGCTTCATGCTGACACGCGCGCACTCCGGCCTGAAGGCGCTCGCTGGTGTGCTGCAGCGCTGGGTCGCGCACCTGCTGGGCGTGCAGGTCGCGATCACGCCGCTGCGGCGAATCGACGACGAAGCCTGGCGCTGGCACATCGGCCTGGATGTCGAATCGATGGCGCTGCTCAACGATCTGTACGAAGACCGGCCGGTGGCCGCCGAACGCATGGGGCGATTGATCAGCCTGTTCCGGCTCGAGTTCGCGAACCCGGCCGAGATGCGCGCCGACGTGGCCGGCAAGCCGGTCTACCTGGGCCTGGCGATGCGCGCCGACGGCACGTTGCGGCTCAAGCCGCAGAACCTGTTGCTGAACCTGCCACTGGCGGCGTCGATGTGATGGGCTTGGGTTTGCGGTAGTTCCACCACGGCAGCACCTGGCGCAGCGACAGCACCTCGCCGCAACGCAGCGCCGCGTGGCCGGGGATCGCATCGAGCGCGTCGCGCCAGCCCGGCGACTGCAGCGCCTGCAGCAGCGCGAGCACGTGCGGATGCGTCAGGTGCGTGGCCAGCGTGACGAGAAAGTACTGTTCCTCGGCCAGCGGCACGAAATCCAGGCCCCTGGCCTGCGCCGCCGGCAAGGTGCCGAAGGTCGCGTCGGCGGTGCCGCTCGCGACCGCCTCGGCGGCCGCCTGGTGCGAGCGTTCGAGTCGCTCGAAGCCGGCGATCGCAGCCGGCGCGATGCGCGCCGCGGCCAGCAACTCTTCGAGCACGACACGCGTGCCGCTGCCGCGCGGGCCGCTCGCGAAACGCAGCCCTGGGCGGGCGAGGTCGTCGATCGAGCCGATCGCGCGCGGGTTGCCGGCCGCGACGATCAGCCCCTGAGCACGCCGCGCGAAGCCGATCAGCTTGTGGCGGCCGGGCCTGAGCAGGGGGCGGTAGGTGCGCGCGGTCGGCGAGCGCAGCCTGGCGGCCGTCAGGGCGTGGAAGCCGGCGAGCAGGCAGCGCCCGTCGTTCAGCGCGACCAGCGCGTCGACGCTGCCGGTGAACTCGATGTCCAGGTGCAGGCGCGGCGCGACCCGGTCGCGCAGGCGCGGCAGCGCGTCGTCGAAGCTCGCGAACAAGGTGAGCACGCCGGCGCTGTCGTCGAAGGCGAGCGCGAACGCGCGTTCCAGTTCGCTGCGCAGCGCCTCGATCTGCGGCGCCAGCCGCGCCAGCGCGCGCCGCTCGGCCCACAGCAGTTTTTCGCCGAAGGGCGCGAGCGCGGCGGGCTGGCCCTTGGCCCACCGCACCAGCGGCTGGCCGAGCTCGGTCTCCCAGCGCTTCAGTTCGCCCCAGACATGGCGGTACGACAGGCCGAGCTGGCGCGCCGCGCCGGAGATCGAGCCGGTCGCATGCAGCGCCGCGAGCATCGCCAGCAGCGGATGGTGCAAGGCGCGATCCGCCGCGCGCTCGTCGGCGAGCGTGTAGGCCAGTTGCACCCTATGCATGGAAGTTCATATCGCGTGGTGCGGTGCGCCGCGTGGAAAATCCCGAAAGTATGAGAGATGTTCGTTGAGCGCCTTTGCCGAGAGTTTTCGCACCGCCGCCGCGCTGGTGCTCGACGCCGACCCGGTGCTGTGGCGCACGGTGCGCCTGTCGCTGGCGGTCAGCTTCTCGGCCTGCGCGATCGCGGCGGGCATCGGCCTGGCGGCGGGCGCGTGGCTGGCGGTCGCGCAGTTCCCGGGCCGGCGCGCGCTGCTCGCGCTGCTGAACACGCTGCTCGCGCTGCCCTCGGTCGTGGTCGGGCTGGTCGTCTACCTGCTGTTGTCGCGCAGCGGGCCGCTCGGTGACTGGGGCATCCTGTTCACGCCCGGCGCGATGGTGATCGCGCAGACCATCCTGGTGCTGCCGGTGATCGCCGCGCTGGCGCGCCAGCTGGTCAATGACAGCCTGCGCGATGGTGGCGAGCAGCTGCGATCGATGGGCGCGCGGCCGTTCACCGCGGCGCTGCTGATGCTGCTGCACGAGCGCTGGGCGGTGGCGACCGTGCTGCTGACGGCGTTCGGTCGCGCCGTCTCGGAGGTCGGCGCGGTGATGATCGTCGGCGGCAACATCGACGGCGTCACGCGCGTGATCACGACCACGATCGCGCTCGAGACCAGCAAGGGCGACCTGCCGCTCGCGCTCGGGCTGGGCATCGTGCTGCTCGCGCTGGTCGGGCTGGTCAACGCCGGCATCGCGGTCGCGCAGCGCGCGCAGGGCAGCGGCCTGGCGGGGGCGCGATGAGCACGCCTGCCGCGCTGCTGAGCCTCGACCGCGTCGGCGTGCGCTACGGCGCGGTGACCGCGTTGCGCGAGGTCAGCCTGCAGGTGCGGCGCGGCGACTTCATCGCGCTGGTCGGCGCCAACGGCTCCGGCAAGACGACGCTGCTGCAGGCGCTGCACGGCCTGGTCGCGCACTCGGGCAGGCGCGAGGTCGCGGCCGCCGCGGCGGCGCAGGTGATGGTGTTCCAGCGCCCGTTCGTGCTGCGCCTGTCGGTCTGGAACAACCTGCGCATCGCGCTTTGGCTGGCGCGCGTGCCGGCGCGCGAACGCGAGGCGCGCGCCGCCGAGGCGCTGCAGCGCGCCGGCCTGTTCGAGCTGCGCGAGCGCCCGGCGCGCGCGCTGTCGGGCGGCCAGCAGCAGCGCCTCGCGCTGGCGCGCGCCTGGGCGACGCGGCCGGCGCTGCTGTTCCTCGACGAGCCGACCGCGAACCTCGACCCGTCGGCGAAGCGCGAGATCGAGGCGATGCTCGCGCACTTCGCCGCCGACGGCATGACGCTCGTGATGAGCACCCACAACCTCGGTCAGGCCAAGCGCCTGGCCACGCGCGTGGTCTTCCTCGACCACGGCAACATCCGCGCCGACCTGCCGACCGCGCGCTTCTTCGGCGAGCACTTGGACGGGCGGGCCGACCTGTTCTTGAAAGGAGAGTTGAGATGGGATACGGAATGACGTCGCTCGCCCGCCGCCTGGCCCTGGTGTGCCTGTTCGCGGGCTCGAGCGCGCTGGCGCTGCCGGCCGCGGCACAGGACCCGTACATCGTGATGGCCTCGACCACCAGCACCGAGCAGTCGGGCCTGTTCCGGCACCTGCTGCCGGCGTTCAAGAAGGCGCGCGGCATCGATGTGCGGGTGGTCGCGGTCGGCACCGGGCAGGCCCTCGACATGGGCCGGCGCGGCGACGCCGACATCCTGTTCGTGCACGACCAGGCGGCCGAGGAGAAGTTCGTCGCCGAAGGCTTCGGTCTGCCGCGCCGCGCGGTCATGTACAACGATTTCGTGCTCGTCGGGCCGGCCGCCGACCCGGCCGGCCTGAAGGGCTCGGACATCGTCGCGGCGCTGGCCAGGCTCGCGGCGTCGAAGGCCGCGTTCATCTCGCGCGCCGACAAGAGCGGCACGCATGCCGCCGAATTGCGCTACTGGAAGATCGCCGGCATCGACGACCCGTCCGCGAAGGGCCCGGCCCAGACCTTCGACTACCGTGCCTGCGGCTGCGGCATGGGCCCGGCACTGAACATCGCGTCGAGCAGCGAGGCCTATGTGCTGACCGACCGCGGCACCTGGCTGTCGTTCAGGAACCGCGGCCAGCTGAAGGTGCTGGTCGAAGGCGACAGGCGCCTGTTCAACCAGTACGGCGTGATCGTCGTGAACCCGGCCAAGCAGCCGCAGACCAAGACCGCGTTCGCGCAGGCTTTCTCTGACTGGGTAGTCTCGCCCGACGGTCAGGCCACGATCGCGGCTTACAGGGTCGGCGGCGAGCAGCTGTTCTTCCCGAACGCGGCGACATCGAAGTAGCGAGGGTCATGCGGCGCGAAATACACTCTGCGCATGATCCCCAAACAAGACATCACCGGGCTGATCCTCGCCGGCGGCCGCGGCAGCCGCATGGGCGGCGTCGACAAGGGGCTGCAGAACCACCGCGGCGTGCCGCTGGCGATGCACGCGCTGATGCGCCTCGCGCCGCAGGTCGGCGAACTGATGATCAATGCGAACCGCAACCTCGGTGCGTATGAATCGATGGGTGTGCCGGTCTGGCCCGACTCGCTGGCCGACTACGCCGGCCCGCTCGCCGGTTTCCTGACCGGGCTGGAGCATTGCGAGACGCCCTACCTCGCGACCGTGCCCTGCGACTCGCCGCTGTTCCCCGACGACCTGGTCGCGCGGCTCGCGCAGGCACTGCTCGAGGCCAACGCCGAGATCGCGATGGCGGCCACGCGCGAGGCCGGCGTGCTGCAGGCCCAGCCGGTGTTCTGCCTGATGAAGACCGACCTGATCGAAAGCCTGGTGCGCTTCACCCACAGCGGCCAGCGCAAGATCGACAAGTGGACCGCCTTGCACCGCTGCATCGAGGTTCCCTTCGACGACGCGCAGGCGTTCGCGAACGCGAACACATCGGACGAACTCGAGGCGCTGCAACGGCATGACTGAGCGCACGCTGCCGCCCTCGTTGCAGGAGATCGCGTCCTGCGTGAACGGCTACGACCCGAGCTCGCTGCCGGTCGCGCAGGCACGCGAGTTCATCGCCCGCCTCGTGCCGCGCGTGCGCGCGGTCGAGATGCTGGCGCTGCGTGCGGCGCTCGGCCGCGTGCTCGCGCGCGACATCGTCTCGGCGATCGCCGTGCCCGCGCACGACAACTCGGCGATGGACGGCTACGCGCTGCGCGGCAGCGATCTCGCAGCCGATGCCGACACGCTGCTGCAGGTCGCCGGTAGCGGCTTCGCCGGCCAGGCCGAGCTCGCCAGCGCGCTTCCCTGCGAGTGCGTGCGCATCATGACCGGCGCGCTGATGCCGGCGGGGCTGGACACGGTCGTGCCGCAGGAGTTCGTCAAGCGCGACGGCGGGCGCGTGTGCGTGCCGGCCGGCGTCGTGCGCGCCGGCGACAACCGGCGCCTGGCCGGCGAAGACCTCGCGTGCGGCGAGGTCGCGCTCGCCGCCGGCCGCGTGCTGCGCCCCGCCGACCTCGGCCTGCTCGCGTCGCTCGGCCAGGCCGAGGTGCCGGTGTGGCGGCGCCTGCGCGTCGCGTTCTTCTCGACCGGCGACGAGTTGCGCTCGATCGGCGAGGCGCTGCCGGCCGGCTGCGTCTACGACAGCAACCGCTACACGCTGTGGGGCATGCTCGCGCGGCTCGACGTCGAGCTGATCGACCTCGGCGTCGTGCGCGACGACCCGGTCGCGCTCGAAGCCGCGTTCCGCGCCGCCGCGCGCGACGCCGATGCGGTGATCACCTCGGGCGGCGTCAGCGTCGGCGAGGCCGACCACACGAAGGCGGTGATGGCCAAGCTCGGCGACGTGCTGTTCTGGCGCATCGCGATGCGCCCCGGGCGCCCGATGGCGATCGGCCGCATCGAGACCGAAGGCCGCAGCGCGATCCTGTTCGGCCTGCCCGGCAACCCGGTCGCGGTGATGGTGACGTTCTATGCGCTGGTGCGCGACGCCCTGCTCGCGATGAGCGGCGCCGTCGCGCAAGCTCTGCCGATGCTGCGCGCCGCCAGCAGCGAGGCGATCCACAAGAAGCCCGGCCGCACCGAATACCAGCGCGGCATCGTGACGCGCGCGGGCGGCAGCGACTGGCAGGTGCGCATCACCGGCTCGCAGGGTTCGGGCATCCTGCGCAGCATGAGCGAAGCGAACGGCCTGGTGGTGCTGCACCACGCGCAGGGCAACGTGGCCGCCGGCGAGTTGGTCGACGTGCTGCCGTTCGACGCATTGATCTGATCAGGTGGCCGCCGCCGGGCGGCCGACCTCACAAGAGGCCGTCTAAGCCGCATATTTCACGCATCGACCACTGTATGGCCTGATGGGCCATCTTGACGCTGTTTTCCGGGGTCAACGAGTGTCTTGACTGTCATTGCGTGACGCTCGGGGTGTATTGAGCGTGATCGGTCGATGAGAACCCCCACCC
>JANXZN010000398.1 GCA_025355545.1 Rhizobacter sp. | reverse complement strand
CTCGTCGAGCACCTCGCGCTCTTCGTCCGACAGCACAATCTCAGGGGCAACTCGCACTCTCGATCTCCGCACCAGTCTGCAGTAGATCATTGGTGTGGCAGGGTTTGGTTAAGTTCCATCAAGATTGCATCTCTACACTAGAGACCTCAGGCCTGAAGTAAGTCCTGCACCGTCATCGTGTCGAAACCGGCGCGCTGCCACAGGCCGCGCGAAGCCGGCGACGGCGCGAGCAGCATGAGTGCCAGCAGCGGCTGCGCCGGCGTGCGTGCCGGATCGCACAGCAGCACGAAACGCGGGTCGCGCGCCTCGTCGAGCTGGCCGACCCAGTCGAACGCGACCAGGGTCTCGAGGACCGGCTCGATCTGCAGCGGGTCGATGCGCAGCGCCGCGGCCATCTGCCCGCTGCTCAGGCCGCGATCGCCGGCGACGCGCGCCTGGGCCAGCTCGCGCAGCAGCGCCAGCGCGAGCTGCAGCCGCGCGCCGGGACCGTCTGGCCAGCGCTTCACGCGCATGCGCAGGCTGGGTGCGTAGGCCGCGACCACCGCGCCGAGCAGCACGATGACCCAGACCAGGTAGATCCAGACCAGGAAGATCGGCACCGCGGCCAGGGTGCCGTAGATCACGGTATAGGTCGGCACCGTCTGCAGGTACCAGCCGAGCAGCTTCTTCGCGAGCTCGATGCCGACCGCGCCGAACGCGCCGCCCGCCAGCGCATGACGCCAGCGCACATGGGTGTTGGGCACGTAGTGGAACAGCCCGGCGAACGCGGCGACGAGCAGCCCGAACTCCAGCGTCCCGAGCAGCAGCGCGACACCGCCGGGCAAGGCCGCGACGAAGCCCTTCGACGCCGACAGCGCATACGAGGTCAGGCTCAGGCTCACGCCCAGCGCGAGCGGCCCGAGCGTGGCCGCGGCCCAGTACACCAGCACGCGCTGCGCGATCGGCCGCGGGCTGCGCACGCGCCAGATGCCGTTCAGCGTGCGGTCGATGGTGAGCATCAGCGCCAGCGCGGCGAGGACCAGCAGCACCAGCCCGACGCTGCCGACGCCCTTGGCCTTGGCCGCGAACTGGTTCAGCGCGCGCAGCACCTGGTTCGCGATGTCGCTCGGCACCAGCGTCTGCAGGAAGTACTTCTGCAGCGCGTCCTGGAAGCTCGAGAACATCGGGAACGCCGAGAACACCGCGAGCATCACGGTCAGCAGCGGCACCAGCGAGATCAGCGTCGTGAAGGTCAGGCTGCTCGCGGTCACGCCGAGCCGGTCTTCGCGAAAGCGCACGCGCAGGGTGCGCAACGTGTCGAGCCAGGGCCAGGTCTGCAGGGTCTGGACCAGGTCCGGCAGCTGCTGCTGCAGTGCCGACTTGATCGTCGTCGTGAACTTCATTGCTGGCATCATAGCCAGCGATGGATGACGCACCGACTGCACCGATCACTGCGCCCGCCCGCGCCGCGCTGCCCGCGCCGATTGCCTGGACGCGCGCGGTCGCGCTCGGCAGCGTGCTCGCGCTGATCGCCCTCGGCCTGGCCTGGGAGCTCTGGCTCGCCCCGACCGGCAGCCGCACCCTGGCGCTGAAGGTGCTGCCGCTGCTGCTGCCGCTGCCCGGCCTGTGGCGCAACCGCATGTACACCTACCGCTGGCTGAGCCTGATGGTGTGGCTGTACTTCACCGAGGGCGTGGTGCGCGCGGCCAGCGATCGCGGCCCCGGCGCCGCGCTCGGCGCGGTCGAGCTGCTGCTGTGCCTGCTGCTGTTCGCGGCCTGTGCGGCCCATGTGCGCTGGCGGCTGCGGCACGCGAAGGAGTCGACGGCATGAGCCAGCCGATGTCGGCCCAATCTTCGCGGGCCGCCGCGCCGGGCCGCCCAAAGCAAGGCCCGCCCCTCCCGGAGGGCCGATCGTCGTACCCGACGAGCGGGGTGCTCACATGACGCTGGTCGAGACACTGCGCGCCGCGGTCGGTGCCGCGAACGCGCTGACCGATGGCGACCTCTCGGCCTTCGAGGTCGACTGGCGCAAGCGCTACCGCGGTCGCGCACTCGCGGTCGTGCGGCCGGCCTCGACGGCCGAGGTCGCCGCGGTCGTGACCGCCTGTGCCGCGCACGGCGCGGCGATCGTCGCGCAAGGCGGCAACACCGGGCTGGTCGGCGCCTCGATCCCGGACGCCAGCGGCACCCAGGTGCTGCTGAACCTCGCGCGCATGAACCGCGTGCGCGCGATCGATGCCGAGAACCTGACGATGACGGTCGACGCCGGCTGCGTGCTGCAGACGGTGCAGGAAGCCGCCGCCGCGCAGGGCCTGCTGTTCGCGCTGAGCCTGGCCGCCGAGGGCAGCTGCACGATCGGCGGCAACCTCGCGACCAACGCCGGCGGCACCGGCATGCTGCGCTACGGCAACGCGCGCGAGCTGTGCCTCGGCCTCGAGGTGGTGACGGCCGCCGGCGCGGTCTGGGGCGGGTTGAGCGGCCTGCGCAAGGACAACACCGGCTACGACCTGCGCGACCTGTTCATCGGCAGCGAGGGAACGCTGGGCATCATCACCGGCGCCACGCTGAAGCTGCACCCGCAGCCGGCCGCGGTGACGACCGCGCTCGCCGCGGTGACCACGCTGGAGGCCGCCGTCGATCTGCTGCAGCTCGCACGGGCGCGCCTGGGCGCGGGGCTGACCGGCTTCGAGGTGATGAACCGCCACGCGCTCGCGCTGGTCCGCAGCCACATGCCGCAGCTGGCCCAGCCGCTGCCGCCGAGCGACTGGACCGTGCTGCTGGAGCAGTCCGACAGCGAGAGCGAGCTGCATGCGCGCGCGCTGTTCGAGGCGCTGCTCGAGACCGCGCTCGAACGCGGCCTGATCGGCGACGCGGCGGTCGCGAGCAGCCTGGAGCAATCGAAGACGATGTGGCATCTGCGCGAGGCGATCCCGATGGCGCAGGCGCTAGCAGGCGCGAACATCAAGCACGACATCGCGTTGCCGGTGTCGACCGTCGCGCGCTTCGTCGAACGCACCGACGCGCTGGTGCTGCGTGCATTCCCCGGCGTGCGGCTGGTCGACTTCGGCCACCTTGGCGACGGCAACCTGCACTACAACGTGCAGGCGCCCGACGGCGTCGACGCCGCCGTGTTCGTGCGCGATCGGGAGGCAGCGGTCAACGCGATCGTCTACGACAGCGTCGACGCGTTCGGCGGCTCGATCTCGGCCGAGCACGGCATCGGCGCGTTGATGCGCGACGAGCTCGCGGTGCGCAAGTCGCCGGTGGCGCTGCAGCTGATGCGCGCGATCAAGCGCGCGCTCGACCCGAACGACCTGCTCAACCCCGGCCGCGTGCTCTGACGCGACGCCACCGTGCTCAGCCGGGCAGCGCGCCGGCGCGCGCCTCGTCGCGCAGCCAGGCCGCGAAGTCCTGCGCCTCGGGCTTGCGCGCCGCGCCGGCCGACTGCACCAGGTAGTAGCTGCGCGGCGAAGCGACCGTCTTCGTGAACGGCGCGACCAGCTTGCGTTCCCGCAGCAACTGTTTGAGCAGCGGGCTGCGCCCGAGTGCGACGCCCTGCCCGGCGACGGCCGCGTTGATCAGCTGATCGAACTGCGAGAAGTGCATCACGCTGGCCGGCTTCAGGCCTTCGAGCTTCATCGCGCGCAACCAGATTGGCCAGTCCTGCAGGTCGGCGCCGGGGCCAGAGTCGAGGTACATCAGCACCTGGTGGCGCAGGTCCTCGGGCTTCTTCAGGGGGCGCGCCGGATCGCGCAACAGCTTCGGGCTGCACACCGGCAGCACCACGTCGCCGAACAGCAGCTCGGCGCCGGCGTCGATCGCGTCCTCCGACTGGTAGCGGACACCCAGGTCGAAGCCGTCGCGGTTCAGGTTCACGAGCGCATAGCCGGCCGAGATGCGTACGTCGACCTCGGGCCGGGTCGCGGTGAAGCCGGCCAGCCGCGGGATCAGCCACAGCCCGGCGAAGCCCGGCGTGGTGGTCACGACCACGGTCTTCGCGCGCCGCTCGCGCTTGAGCTCGCCGCCGATCCGGTGCAGCCGGCCGAGCACCTCGGCCACGGTCTGGAACAACGCCTGGCCGTCGTCGGTCAGGCACAGCGCGCGGTGCAGGCGACGAAACAGCGGCAGCCCGTAGTGCGCCTCGAGCGCGGCGATCTGGCGGCTGACCGCGGACTGGGTCAGCGCGAGTTCGTCGGCTGCTTTGGTGAAGCTCAGGTGGCGCGCCGCGGCCTCGAAGGCTTCGAGCTGGTCCAGCGGCGGCAGGTCGTAGTGGCGCATCGGCAGGATCCCCGGGACGATCTGGCATTCTAAATCCGCATGCGAGCCATTCGAACATACCGTTTGAGCGCCGCAACTCTTTCACCGAGACTCTCTCCAGGCCCCGGCGGAAACCGGGGC
The DNA here is from genome assembly GCA_025355545.1 of Rhizobacter sp. Lineage (GTDB taxonomy): Bacteria > Pseudomonadota > Gammaproteobacteria > Burkholderiales > Burkholderiaceae_C > LMDS01. The sequence continues at coordinate 4,957 of JANXZN010000398.1, read as the reverse complement.
TGCCCCGAAGCGCCCGCATGCCGCCGCTTCATGCCAAAGGAAAGATTCGATGAACATCGCCGACCTGAACCGCGCCGCGATCACCCTGCGCAAGGGTCAACTCCACCGCATCCACGACGGCGCCGGGCAACGCATCGAAGCGCTGAGCGGCGCGCTCTGGGTGACGATCGACCACGACCTGCGCGACATCGTCGTCGCACCCGGCGAAGGCTTCAGCATCGACCGCAACGGCGACACGCTCGTCAGTGCGCTCGACGATGCGCGCTTCGCGCTGCTGGACCCGATCGCGCCGCGCCGCGCCGCCTGACGCCGGCTCGACGGGACGCGCTACTGCACCGGGTTCTTCAGCGGCTCGGGCAGCGCCATCGCGACGACCTCGATGCCCTCGTCGCGCAGCGCGTCGGCATCCTCGGCCGTGGCGCGGCCGCGGATGCCGCGCTGCTGAGTCTCGCCGTAGTGGATGCGGCGCGCCTCCTCGGGGAAGCGGTCGCCGACGTCTTCGGTGCGCGCGAGCATCTCGCGCACGCTGCGCAACCAGCGGCCCTGGGCGCGCGCTTGCGCGATCTCACCGGCCGCCGGCGGCACGGCCGCATCGCCGCGCGGCGTCGACACGTTCAGGCGCGGCGCGCTCGGCAGCCGCACGATCGCCCTGTCGTCGCAGATCGGGCAGGCCATCAGGCCGCGCTCGCACTGCGCGGCGAAGTCCTCGTCGGAGGCGAACCAGCCCTCGAACCGGTGGTCGTGCGTGCAGCGCAGGTTCAGCACCTTCATGGCGCGATTATCGCGGTGCGCCCGTCACGGCGCGGCCTGCCACGCGAGCGGCCAGCGGCCGGCGCGCCAATTCTGCAACCACATCAGGCCGATCAGCGTCTTCGCGTCGGTGAGTTCGCCGCGCTGAGCCAGCACGTCGAGCTGCCCGGCGCTCATCTCGGTCACATCGAGGAACTCGCCGGCGTCCAGGCGCCGCTCGCCGAGCAGCAGGCCGCGTGCGAACCAGACCTCGATGCCCTCGTTCGAATACGCGATGGCGTTGTGCAGGATGCCGGCGCGTGCCCATTCGGCGGCGCGGTAACCGGTCTCTTCGATCAGCTCGCGGATCGCGCATTGCAGCGGCGGCTCGCCGCCCTCGAGCTTGCCGGCCGGGAACTCGAGCATCACCCGCGCCAGCGGGTAGCGCCACTGGCGCTCGACGACCAGTCGGCCGTCATCGAGCAGCGGGACGACCATCACCGCGCCCGGATGGACGATGTACTCGCGCTGCGCCTGAGCGCCGTCGGGCAGGCGCACCTGGTCGCGCCGCACGTCGAGGAAGGCGCCGCGGTAGACCTGGCGCGAATCGACCACCTCTTCGCGCAGATGCGCGTCGGCAGGGACCGGCGCGTTCACCGGCCGCGCCTCAGGTAGCGCCAGACGAAGCCCGGGAACGCGAAGGTCAGGAAGCTGAAGCCGAGCGCGGCATAGAACTCCCAGCCCTGCCGCTGGATCTGACCGGCGCGCGCTTCGAGCGCGAAGCCGATCGCCAACGTCAGCCCCCACAGCAGGACGAGTTCCAAAAGCCGCCAGCCGATCACCTTCGGTGCGCGCGCCGGGCCGACGATGAACAGGCGCTCGTTGACGAACGGCAGATTCGCCGCGACGACCGCGATCAGCAGCACCAGCCAGACGGCGGCCGAGGAATCCATCAACGAGGCGCGGTCCGGGTCGTCATGCCGCACTCAGGTTGCGAGCGCCCTGAATGGTTAGGCAGGTCAAGTCGCAAGCGCCTTGAATGGTTAGGCAGGTCAAGTCGCAAGCGCCTTGAATGGTTAGGCAGGTCAAGTCGCAAGCGCCTTGACGATCGCCTGCACGCACAACGTCATCAGCCCGCCGGGCAGGATGCCGAAGGCCAGCACCGCCACGCCGTTCAGCGACATCACCGCGCGCACGCTGGGGGTGCTGACGATGGGCCGCGTGTCGACCGGCTCATCGAAGTACATGACCTTGATCACGCGCAGGTAATAGTACGCGCCGATCAGCGACAGCACGACCGCCGCGACCGCGAGGTAGACAAAGCCGGGCACGTTGGTCGAGACCAGCGACTGCAGCACCGACAGCTTGGCGTAGAAGCCGACCGTCGGCGGCAGGCCGGCGAGCGAGAACATGAAGATCGTCATCACCAGCGCGAACCACGGGCTGCGTCTGGCCAGGCCCGCGAGATCGCCGATCTCCTCGGCCTCGAAGCCCGGGCGCGACAGCAGCATGACCATGCCGAAGGTGCCGAGCGTCGTCAGCACGTAGGTGACGATGTAGAACATCGACGAGGCGTAGGAATTGCCGGCCGAGATCGTGTTGTCGTAGACCACGCCCGAGCACAGGCCGAGCAGCATGAAGCCCATCTGCGCGATGCTCGAATAGGCCAGCATGCGCTTCAGGTTGGTCTGCGCGATCGCGACGATGTTGCCCAGCAGCATCGAGCCCACCGACAGCACCACCAGCATCTGCTGCCAGTCGCCCGCCAGGCCCAGCATGCCTTCGACCAGCAGGCGGATCGTGATCGCGAAGGCCGCGAGCTTCGGTGCGCCGCCCAGCAGCAAGGTGATCGCGGTGGGCGCGCCCTGGTAGACATCGGGCACCCACATGTGAAACGGCACCGCGCCGAGCTTGAAGCCCAGGCCCGCGACGATGAAAACGACGCCCAGGATCATCACCGACTTGTTGATCCGGCCGGTGCCGATGGCCTTGAAGACCTCGCTGATGTCGAGCGAGCCGGTCGCGCCGTACATCATCGACAGGCCGTAGAGCAGGAAGCCGCTGGCCAGCGCGCCCAGCACGAAATACTTCATCGCGGCCTCGGTCGCGTCGGCATGGTCGCGGCGCATCGCGACCAGCGCGTAAAGGCTCAGCGACATCAGTTCGAGGCCGAGGTAGACCACCAGGAAGTTGTTCGCCGACAGCATCACGAGGATGCCCAGCAGCGAGAACAGGCCGAGCGTGAACAGCTCGCCCTTGAGCATGTCGCGCTCGGCCACGTAGGGCTGCGCGTAGACCAGCGACACCATCACCGCGAGCGTCGAGAACAGGCCGAGCAGGTGGCCCATCGGGTCGGCGACGACCATGCGCTGCATCGCGTAGACCGTGTCGCCGGCGTTGAAGGCCAACAGCTGCATCGCCGCGACGACCGCAAGCGAGGCCTGGGTGAGCAGGTAGGTCGGCAGCCGCCGCGGGTGGGTGACCCACAGGTCGACCATCGCGACCACGCAGGCCATCGCCAGCAGCACGATCTCCGGGTAGACGGCGGGCCAGTTCATCTGATTCATGGGTGATTCAGCGCCGGATTCAGGGTGAATGGGTTCAAGGAGCCGGCAGCTTGCTGACCACCACGTGCTTGAGCAGGTTGTCCACCGAGACATGCATCGCGTCGGTGAACGGCTTCGGGTACAGGCCCATCGCGAGCACCGCCGCCGCGAGCAGCGCCAGCATGCCGAACTCGCGCGCGCCGAGGTCGGCGAGCGCGCGCACGTGGTCGTTCGCGACCGCGCCGAAGTAGACGCGCTTGACCATCCACAGCGTGTAGGCCGCGCCGAAGATCAGCGTGGTCGCGGCGATCAGGCCGAGCCAGAAATTTGTCTTCACCGCGCCGAGGATCACCATCCATTCGCCGACGAAGCCGGCCGTGCCCGGCAGGCCGCAATTGGCCATCGCGAACAGCACCGCGAAGGTCGCGAACTTCGGCATCGTGTTGACCACACCGCCATAGGCCGCGATCTCGCGCGAATGCACCCGGTCGTAGAGCACGCCGATGCACAGGAACATCGCAGCCGAGACGAAGCCGTGCGAGATCATCTGCACCAGGCCGCCCGATACGCCGAGCTCGTTGAAGATGAAGAAGCCGAAGGTCACGAAGCCCATGTGGACGATCGACGAGTACGCGACCAGCTTCTTCATGTCCTGCTGCACCAGCGCGACGAAGCCGATGTAGACGACCGCGACCAGCGACAGCGCGATCACGAAGCCGGCCCACTTGTGAGACGCATCGGGCACGATCGGCAGCGAGAAGCGCAGGAAACCGTAGCAGCCGAGCTTGAGCATGATCGCCGCCAGCACCACCGAGCCGCCGGTGGGCGCTTCGACGTGCGCATCGGGCAGCCAGGTGTGCACCGGCCACATCGGCACCTTGACCGCGAACGCGACGAAGAACGCGAAGAACAGGTAGCTCTGCGCCGAGATGCCCAGCGGCAGCTTGTGCCAGGTCAGGATGTCGAAGCTGCCGCCAGACTTGTAGTACAGGAAGATCAGCGCGACCAGCATCAGCAGCGAGCCGGCCAGCGTGTACAGGAAGAACTTGAACGCCGCGTAGACGCGCCGCGGCCCGCCCCAGACGCCGATGATCAGGTACATCGGGATCAGCGTGGCCTCGAAGAAGACGTAGAACAGCAGGCCGTCGAGCGCCGCGAACACGCCGACCATCAGGCCCGACAGGATCAGGAACGCGCCCATGTACTGGTTCACTCGGTCGGTGATCACCTCCCAGGCCGAGATCACCACGATCAGCGTGATGAACGCGGTCAGCGGGATGAACCACATCGACAGGCCGTCGATGCCGAGGTGGTAGTGCACGTTGAAGCGCTCGATCCAGTCGGCGCGCTCGACGAACTGCATCGCGGCGGTGGCGTTGTCGAAGCCGCCGATCAGCGGCAGCGTGACGGCGAAGCTCGCCAGCGCGGCCAGCAGCGCGAGCCAGCGCACCAGCGGCGCGTTGCGGTCGCGCCCGAACGCGAGCAGCGCCACGCCCGACAGGATCGGCAGCCAGATCGCGAAACTCAACAAACCCATGTTCTTGTTCTCCGTGCGGGCTACTTCGGCGCCGAGCCGGTCAGGAACGGCCAGAGCTGCCAGGTCATCAACCCGATCACGCCGACGATCATCACCAGCGCATAGAAGTACAGGTAGCCGCTTTGCAGCCGGCGCCCGAGCGCGG
>JANXZN010000395.1 GCA_025355545.1 Rhizobacter sp. | reverse complement strand
CTCGTCGAGCACCTCGCGCTCTTCGTCCGACAGCACAATCTCAGGGGCAACTCGCACTCTCGATCTCCGCACCAGTCTGTAGTAGATCATTGGTGTGGCAGGGTTCGTTTAAGTTCCCTCAAGATTGCATCACTACACTAGAGCCTCTCGATATCGTGGCGACCGAACAGGCCGTGCGGCCGGAGCATGATGGTCAGGATCAGCACGACCGCCACGACGAGATCGCGGCTGCCGCCGCCCAGCATCGGGTCGAGCACGCCCGAGGCCACGGCCTCGAACGCGCCCAGGCCGATGCCCGCGAGGATCGCGCCGCCCAGGCTGTCCATGCCACCCAGCACGGCCACCGTGATGCCCTTCAGCAGCAGCAGCGACAGCGACTGGTCCACGCCCTGGATCGAGCCCCACAGCACGCCGGCTGCCGTGGCGGTCAGCGACGACAGGGCCCACGACAGCGCCACGCCGCGCTCCACCGAGATGCCGACCGACCACGAGGCCATGTAGTCGTCGGAGATCGCGCGCAGCACCGTGCCGCGCCGGGTGCGGAAGAACAGCACGAAGAAGGCGAACAGCGCCAGCGCGACGATCGCGCCCACCACATAGGAGCGGTTCAGCAGCAGCGGCCCGAGAAACAGCGGCTCGTCGCTGATGCCGATCTTCATCGGCCGCGCGGTGCCGCCGCTGATCGCCAGCGTGGTCGCGCGCAGGAAGATGTCCAACCCCAGGGTCATCATCAGGATCATCACGACCGGCCGCCCGGCCAGGCGACGCAGCGCGACGCGTTCGATGCCGATGCCCAGCCCGCACATCGTCAGCATCGCCATCGGGATCGCGAGCCAGATGGGCGCGTGCAGCGTGTCGGCGAAGGCGAGCACCACATACGCACCGACCATCGTCAGCGCGCCCTGCGCCAGATTCGGCACCGACGACGATTTGTAGATCAGCACGATGCCCATCGCTACCAGCGAATACATCAGCCCGGACAGCGCGCCGTTGATACCGAGCTCGAGGAAATAGTTCAGGTCCATGTCGGTGGGTCCATCGCGCCGCCCGGTGCCGCCCGCCGCTGAGGCATCGTTCGAGCTGTTCCCCCGAACACCGCTGACGCACCTTTGCCGCGCCGATATCCGAATCGATATTCCGTCAGGAGGCCTCGGTTCAGTTCCACCCTAGACCTCCTGCACCGACAACACGCGCTCGGTCACGCCGGCCGCGCCCGTCTCGTAGACGATCTGCGCTTTCATCGACACGCTGCGCAGCCCGCCGTAGATCGCGTCGATGACCGGCGCGTAGCGTTCCTCCACGACATTGCGGCGCAGCTTGCGGGTGCGCGTGATCTCGCCGTCGTCGGCGTCGAACTCCTTGTGCAGGCTGACGAAGTGCTTCAGCTTCAGTGCGTCCGGCAGGGTCGCGTTGACGCGCGCCACCGCCTGCGCCACCAGCGCGATCACCTCGGGCTTTTGCGACAGGTCGGCGTACGACATGTACGAGATGCCCCGCCTCTCGGCCCAGTGGCCGACCGGCTCCTTGTCGATGCAGACGATCGCGGCCAGGCGCTCGCGGCCCTTGCCGAGCACCGCCACGTCCTTGATCCAGGGGCTGAACTTCAGGCGGTTCTCGATGTAGTTCGGGATGTAGCGCTCGCCCTGCGCCGTGTGCACCACCTCGGACAGCCGGCCGAGCACGACCAGGTGGCCGTCGGGTTCGACGTAACCGGCATCGCCGGTGTGCAGCCAGCCGTCGGCCAGCGCGGCGCGGGTCGCTTCCTCGTTGTTCCAGTAGCCGGCGAAGGTGCTGCCCGAGCGCGTGAGAATTTCCCCGCCCTCGCCGATGCGAACGTCCACGCCCGGCAGCGGCCGGCCGACGGTGTGCAGGCGCACCTCGGCTTCTTCCTGCATCGCGTTGAAGGCGCTGTTCTCGGTCTGGCCGTAGAGCTGGCGCAGCCTGACGCCCAGCGCGCGGTAGAACACGAAGGTGTCCTCGCCGATCGCCTCGCCGCCGGTGAACGCGTGGCGCAGCCGGGTCAGGCCGAGCTGGTCCTTGATCGGCCCGTAGACCAGCCACTCGCCGAACGGCCGCAACACTCGCTGCCAAGGTGTCGGCGTCTTGCCTTCGAGTTTGCTGCGCTCGCTGGCCAGCGCGATGTCCATGAAGAAGTCGTACACCCACTTCTTCAGGCGCGTCGAGTCTTCCATGCGCACCTGCACCGTCGTCAGCAGGTTGTCCCAGCTGCGCGGCGCGGCGAGGTAGAAGGTCGGCGCGATCTCGCGCAGGTTGTGCAGCACGGTCTCGGGCCGCTCGGGGATGTTGATCGTGAACGCCAGCGCGATGCCCGCCGCCACCGTGAACGAGAAATCGCCGACCCAGGCCATCGGCAGGTAGGCCAGCACCTCTTCGCCGAAGTCGAAGGCGTGGGCGCGGTGCGCGTTGGCCACGCCCGCCAGCACGTTGCGGTGGCTCAGCACCACGCCCTTCGCCCGGCCGGTGGTGCCGGACGAATGGATGAACACCGCGGGGTCGTCGGGTTGCGCGCGCTGCACCAGCGCGTCGCGCAGTGCCGGTTCGCTGCGCAGCCGCTCGGCGCCTCGCGCCAGCAATGCCTGCCACGAGATCAGCCCCGGCTCCGGGTACGCGGCCAGGCCACGCGGATCGTCGAACACGATGTGCGCGATCGACGGGCAGCTCTCGCGCAGATCGAGGATCTTGTCGACCTGCTCCTGGTCCTCGGCGAGCACGAAGCGCACGTTCGAGGCCTGGATCACGTGGCGCACTTCGTCGGGCGCCGCGTCGGGGTAGACGGGCATCGGGTGGCCGACCAGCACGCCGGCGGCGACGATGCCGGTGTACAGGTGCGGCCGGTTGTCGCCCACCACCAGCAGTGCATCGTGGCGCGCGAAGCCCAGCGATTCGAGGCCGGCGGCGCAGGCCAGCGTCGCCTCCAGCCATTCGGACCAACGCGTCTGCTGCCAGATGCCACGGTCCTTCTCGCGCAGCGCCGCGCGGTTCGGGAAGACGCGCGCGTTGGCCGCGAGGATGCACACCAGCGTGGTGTCGCTCGTGAAGTCCCACGAGGCGCTGGCGGCGCGGGCTTTTTCAGACCGCGCCACTGGCACCTCCCAGGTAGGCCTTGATGACGCGCGGGTTCTTGACGACCTCGCGCGGAATGCCGGTGTCGATCATCTCGCCGTAGCTCAGCACCAGCATGCGGTCGCAGATGCCGGTAATGATGTCCATGTGGTGCTCGATCAGCAGCACCGTGACGCCGCGTTCGTCGCGCGCATCGAGGACGAAGCGCGCCATGTATTCCTTCTCTTCCTGGTTCATGCCGGCCATTGGCTCGTCCAGGATCAGGAAGCGCGGTTCGGCGACCAGCGCGCGCGCCAGCTCGACGCGCTTCTTCAGCCCGATCGGGATCACGTCGACGAGCTCGTCGCGCACGCCCTGCAGCTGCAGGAAGTCGATCGTCTCTTCGACGATCACGCGGTGCGCCGTCTCCTCCTTGCGCGCCATCAGCGCGTAGAACGTGGTGCGCAGCACGCTCGGGTGCATGTGGACGTGGCGCCCGAGCAGGATGTTGTCCAGCACCGTCATGCCGTTGAACAGCGCCAGGTTCTGGAAGGTGCGCGCCACACCAAGGCGCGCGACCGCGTGCGGCGCCATGCCGGTGATGTCGCGGCCGTCGAGCAGGATCCGGCCGCGCTGCGGCGGGTAGAAGCCGGTGATCGCGTTGGTCAAGGTCGTCTTGCCGCTGCCGTTGGGCCCGACCAGGCCGAAGATCTCGCCGGGTTCGATGCGCAGGTCCACGCCGGTCAGCGCCACCAGGCCGCCAAAGCGGCGCTCGACCTGCCGGCACTCCAGCGCCGGGACGGCGGCGCGCTGCTCGGCCGCTGCGTTCATCGCGGGGCCTCGCCGACAACGACGAAGGAGCAAGGGTGGCGAGGCATGGGCGGTGGCGTTGATGATCGAGCTGCGAGGATGGTGGAGTGGGTTTTAAGCGCGGTCGTTAGTCAAGTCGGGATTCGCCCGTACAGCGCCCGGGGCCCGCGGGTTCAGGCCGGCCGGGCCCGGCGCCGGGACGCTGCCGCGCCGACCAGCGCTTCGAGCCGGGCCAGGCGCGCCTCGTGGTCGCCACGCCCGCGCGCTCGCGCCGGCTGCAGGCCTTGCAGCATCAGCTCGGTGTAGCGATCCGCGACCGCATCGACATCGACCCGGTGCTTGCCGTGAAGCACCGGCCACATCAGGTGCTCGAGTCCGCCGTAGAGCATCGAGCGGACCATCTCGACGTCGACGCCGGCCGGGAGCTCGCCGTCCTTGACCGCGTCCTCGAGCGCGAGCCGCACGTACTGCGTATAGCGCACATGCAGCGCGTGCAGCCCCGAACTCGCGTACTCCGCACCGGTGCGCACCTCGTGCAGCACCAGCCGCGCCAGGCCCGGCGTCTCGACGTAGACACGGACGTGGCGCCAGATGATGAAACGCAGCCGTGCGCGCAGGCCGCGCAGGCGCGCGTAGACCCCGCCGAAGTCCTCGATCAGCGGTTCGTAGAGTTCGCGCAGCACCTCGTGCAGCAGATCGCGCTTGGTGGCGTAGTAGCTGAACACCGAACCTTCGACCACGCCGACGCGGGCCGCGATCTCGCTGACGGCGGTGCGCTCGAAGCCCTTTTCGAGAAACACCTCGCGGGCGGCGGCGAGAATCTCGCCGGCGCGCTTCTGGCGCCGCTGCGACATCTGCGGGACATCGTCGGGGATCTTGGCCCGGGCTGGCCTGGTGCTGGTCTTCATGGCGTCGGGCAATCGGGAAGTCCGGGTGGCGCGCGGCTTGGATCAGACACGGAACACGCCGTAGCTCGGCGCCGCGATCGGCGCGTTCAGCGCGGCCGAGATCGCGATGCCCAGCGCGTTGCGGGTATCGACCGGGTCCAGGATGCCGTCGTCCCACAAGCGCGACGTAGAGTACAGCGCGCTCGACTGGCGCCGGTAGTCGGCGACGACCGGATCGCGGATCGCGGCGATCTCGTCGGCCGTGAGCTGCGCGCCGGTGCGCGCGAGCTGGCGCAGCTTGACGTCGGCGAGCACGTTGGCCG
>JANXZN010000394.1 GCA_025355545.1 Rhizobacter sp. | reverse complement strand
CCGCGTCGCCCAGCGCACCGCCGAATTGCACGAGATCGTGGCCGGTCTGGAGAGTTTCAACCGCAGCGTGTCGCACGACCTGCGCGGCCCGCTCGGCGGCATCGCCGGGCTGACGCGCATCGCGAAGGCGGCGGTCGAGCGCGGCGACGGTGAGCGCGCGCTGCCGATGCTCGAGGCCGTCGCGACGCAGGCCGAGACGCTGGGCGCACTGGTCGACGACCTGCTGCTGCTGGCGCGCGTCGGCGATGCGACGCTCGCGCTGGTGCAGGTGGATCTGGACGACTGCCTGCGCCAGGCGATCGAGCAGCTGCGCCTGGCCGGCCAGGCGACCGAGGCCGTCGAGTCCGGACCGCTGGCGAGCGTGCAGGCCGACGCGGGGCTGCTGCGCCAGGTGTTCGTGAACCTGATCGGCAACGCGCTGAAGTTCAGCCGCGATGCGCCGCAGCCGAGGGTCCGCATCGAGCTCGTGCAGGAGCCGCAGCGCGTGGTGGTGGCGGTGCGCGACAACGGCGCGGGCTTCGACGCGGCGCGCGCCGCCGACCTGTTCGAGCCGTTCAAGCGCCTGCACGGCGCGGCGTTCGAAGGCACCGGCGTGGGCCTGGCGATCGTGCGCCGCATCGTCGAGCGGCACGGTGGATCGGCCTGGGCCGAGGGCCGGCCCGGGCAGGGCGCGAGCTTCTTCGTCGGATTGCCGAACGCGCGGCCGTGAGGCCGGGATCGCGGGTTCCCGGGCGCGGCGCCGCCTCGCTTCTGGCGCCATTCAATCGTCCGATGATCGGACACTGACTGAACATTGGTCACTATTTTCATACTATGTCCAGAAAGTAGACAATTCTTGATTCGCCGCCAGCTCGTCGGCGGGATCCCAAACCACCCGCCGAGTCCTTGTTCCGGCTCAATTTCGATGCCCGCGTCGCGGCGGCCGACTGAACCCTAGGGTTTGCACTTATATGGTGCACTCTGGCACAACGATTGCGTTCAACGGGCCACCGAGCCGTCGCCGACGCGGCGGCAGCGAGTCCTCACGACCCAGCCCAGGAGACCCACGCATGCATTCCCATCCCTCGAACCCGCGCCGCGCGATCGTCGGTGCCGCCTCGGTCGCCGCGCTCGCGCTGGCGATGCTCGCCAGCCCGCTCGCGAGCGCCCAGTCCAAGGGCGAGATCCGCATCGCCCACGTCTACAGCAAGTCCGGCCCGCTCGAGGCCTACGGCAAGCAAACCCAGACCGGCCTGGCGATGGGCCTCGAGTACGCCACCGGCGGCACGATGATGGTCGGCGGAAAGAAGCTGGTGCTGATCGAGAAGGACGACCAGGGCAAGCCCGACCTCGGCAAGAGCCTGCTCGCCGCTGCCTACGGCGATGACAAGGCCGACATCGCGGTCGGCCCGACCTCGTCGGGTGTGGCACTGGCGCTGCTGCCGGTGGCCGAGGAGTACAAGAAGATCCTGCTGGTCGAGCCGGCGGTGGCCGATTCGATCACCGGCGACAAGTGGAACAAGTACATCTTCCGCACCGGCCGCAACAGCTCGCAGGACGCGATCAGCAACGCGGTCGCGCAGGACAAGGCCGGCACCAGCATCGCGACGCTGGCGCAGGACTACGCCTTCGGCCGCGATGGCGTGAAGGCCTTCAAGGATGCGATCAAGAAGGCCAGGATCGTCCACGAGGAATACCTGCCGCCGAGCACCACCGACTTCACCGCCGGTGCGCAGCGCCTGATCGACGCGCTGAAGGACAAGCCGGGCCGCAAGGTGATCTGGATCATCTGGGCCGGCGCCGGCAACCCGTTCAAGATCGCCGACCTCGACCTCAAGCGCTACAACATCGAGATCGCCACCGGCGGCAACATCATGCCGGCGATGGTCGCGTACAAGCAGTTCCCGGGCATGGAGGGCGCGACCTACTACTACTTCGGCATCCCGAAGAACCCGGTCAACGAATGGCTGGTCGCCAACCACTACACCAGGTTCAAGTCGCCGCCGGACTTCTTCACCGCGGGCGGCATGGCCGCCGGCATCGCGCTGGTCGAGGCGCTGAAGAAGACCAGCGGCGACACCAACACCGACAAGCTGATCAAGACCATGGAAGGCATGAGCTTCGAGTCGCCGAAGGGCAGGATGACCTTCCGCAAGCTTGACCATCAGGCGATGCAGAGCATGTACCACTTCAAGATCAAGGCCGACCCGGCGTTCGCCTGGGGCGTGCCGGAACTGGTGCGCGAGATCAGGCCGGAAGAGATGGACGTGCCGGTCCGAAACAAGCGCTGAACGCGCTTGCTGCGGCGGCACGCCGTGCAGGATCACCGCTCCCCCGGGCCCCCTCCGAGAGGGGGCTCCAGTCAGATACACGAACTGGCAGGGCTCCGCCGTGCTTGAAACGAAGAACCTCACCATCCGCTTCGGCGGGCATGTCGCGGTCGATCACGTCAGCTGTGCCTTTCACCCGGGCACGCTGACGGCGATCGTCGGCCCGAACGGCGCCGGCAAGACGACCTACTTCAACCTGATCTCGGGCCAGCTGCGCGCGAGCGAGGGTTCGGTGCTGCTGAACGGCGCCGACATCACCAACGAGGCCGCCTCGGCGCGCACGCACCGCGGGCTGGGCCGCGCGTTCCAGCTGACGCAGCTGTTCCCGGGGCTGTCGGTGCTCGAAAACGTGCGACTCGCGGTGCAGTCGCGCCGCCACGAAGGGCTGAACCTGTGGTCGGTGTGGCTGGACCGGCGCGCGACGCTGGACCGCGCGATGGCGCTCGTCACGCAGGTGGCGCTCGCCGACCGCGCCGATGCCGCGGCGAGCAGCCTGCCGCACGGCGACCAGCGCAAGCTCGAGGTCGCGATGCTGATGGCGCTGGAACCCGGCGTCTACATGTTCGACGAACCGACCGCCGGCATGAGCGTCGACGACGTGTCGGTGATCCTGGACCTGATCCGCGCGCTGAAGCGCGAAGCGAACAAGACCATCCTGCTGGTCGAACACAAGATGGTCGTGGTGCGCGAGCTCGCCGACCGCATCGTCGTGCTGCACAACGGCCAGCTCGTCGCCGACGGCGAGCCGGCCGCGGTGATCGCGTCGAGGGTCGTTCAAGAAGCCTACCTGGGCATCACGACCGAGGAGCCCGCATGAACCTGCTGACGCTTTCCGGCGTGCACACCCACATCGGCGCGTACCACATCCTGCACGGCGTGGACCTCGCCGTGCCCGCCGGCCAGGTCACGATGCTGCTCGGCCGCAACGGCGCCGGCAAGACGACGACCCTGCGCACGATCATGGGCCTGTGGCGCGCGTCGCAGGGCAGCGTGCGCTTCGACGGCCAGGCCATCGGCGGCCCGGCCGGCCAGCGCAGCACCCCCGAGATCGCGCAGCTCGGCATCGCCTACGTGCCCGAGAGCATGGGCATCTTCGGCGACCTGACGGTGCGTGAGAACCTGCTGCTCGCGGCGCGCCATGCGCGCAGCGTCGAGCAGATGGACACCGTGCGGCTCGAGTGGCTGTTCGGCCTGTTCCCGGCGCTGAAGAAATTCTGGCTCCACCCGGCCGGCAAGCTCTCGGGCGGGCAGAAGCAGATGCTCAGCGTCGCCCGCGCGATGGTCGAGGAGCAGCGCCTGCTGCTGATCGACGAGCCGAGCAAGGGCCTGGCGCCGGCGATCGTGGGTAACCTGATCGCGGCGCTGCGCGAGCTGAAGAGCACGAAGACGACCGTGCTGCTGGTCGAGCAGAACTTCGGCGTCGCGAAGGCGCTCGGCGACTTCGTCGCGGTGATGGACGACGGCCGGATCGTGCACAGCGGCGGCATGGCCGAGCTCGCCGCCGATGAATCGCTGCAGCAGCGCTTCCTCGGCCTGTCGCTGGGAGCGCATCAATGAGCACGACGACCACGGTTGCAGCCACACCGGCGCAGGCCGCCGCGGCGATCCCGAAGGCGCGCTTCGACATGCTGCCGATCGCGCTCGTCGTGCTGCTCGCGCTGGCGGCGTTGCCGCTGATCGGCTCGCCCAGCACCTGGGTCACCCTGACCGTCGCGGGCCTGGCGATGGGCATGATCATCTTCATCATCGCCTCCGGGCTGACGCTGGTGTTCGGCCTGATGGACGTGCTGAACTTCGGCCATGGCGTGTTCATCGCGCTCGGCGCGTACCTCGCGACCAGCGTGTTCGCGGCAATGAGCGGCTGGACCACCGCGCCCGAGTTGTGGCGCGGGCTGCTGCCGATCTTCGCGACGATGCTCGTCGCGATGCTGCTGGCCAGTGCGGTCGGCTGGGCCTTCGAGCGCGTATTGATCCGGCCGGTCTACGGCCAGCACCTGAAGCAGATCCTGATCACGATGGGCGGCATGATCATCGGCGAGGAGCTGATCAAGGTGGTCTGGGGCGCGACGCCGATCACGATCGAGATGCCCGAGGCGCTGCGCGGTGTCGTCACGCTGTTCGGCGACGCGGCGGTCGAGAAGTTCCGCCTGCTCGCGGCCGTGGTCGGCGTGCTCGTGCTGGTGGCGATGCTGTTCACGTTGAACCGCACCAAGCTCGGGTTGCTGATCCGCGCCGGCGTGCAGGACCGCGAGATGGTCGAGAGCCTGGGCTACCGCATCCGGCGGCTGTTCGTCGGCGTGTTCGTCGCCGGTTCGGCGCTGGCTGGCCTCGGCGGCGCGCTCTGGGGCATCTACCAGCACGGCGTGCTGCCGCAGATCGGCGCGCAGGTGAACGTGCTGATCTTCATCGTCATCATCATCGGCGGCCTCGGCTCGACCACCGGCTGCCTGATCGGCGCGCTGCTGGTCGGGCTGATGGCGAACTACACCGGCTTTCTCGCGCCCAAGGTCGCGATGTTCTCGAACATCGGGCTGTTGGTGGCGATCCTGCTGTGGCGGCCGCAAGGGCTGTACCCCGTGGCGAACCGGTGACCGCGATGCTGAACCGACTCCTGTCGCACGACCTGCCGCGCAACCGCGTGCTCGCGGTCGTGCTGCTGCTCATCCTGCTCGCGCTCGCGCTCACGCCGTTCCTGTTCCCCGGCACCAAGGCGCTGAACGTGGCCGCGAAGATCATCGTCTTCATCGTGCTGGCGGCGAGCTTCGACCTGCTACTGGGCTACACCGGCATCGTCAGCTTCGCGCAGACCATGTTCTTCGGCATCGGCGCCTACGGCGTGGCGATCGCCAGCAGCGTGATCGGCCCGACCTGGGGTGCGATCGCGCTCGGCATCGCGGTCGCGCTGGTGCTGTCGCTCGCGTTATCGCTGCTGATCGGTCTGTTCAGCCTGCGCGTCAAGGCGATCTTCTTCGCGATGATCACGCTCGCGGTGGCCTCGGCCTTCCTGACGCTGGCGTCGCAGCTGTCGGACTTCACCGGCGGCGAGGACGGCCTGAGCTTCAAGGTGCCCGAAGCGCTGCAGCCCGGCACCGAATACCTGAACGGCACGCTGCTCGGCGCGTCCGTCGACGGCCGCTTCGCCACCTACTACCTGCTGTTCTTCGTCGCGCTGGCGCTGGTTCTGATGCTGCTGCGCGTCGTCAACTCGCCGTTCGGGCGCGTGCTGCAGGCGATCCGCGAGAACGATTTCCGCGCCGAGGCGATCGGTTACCGCACCGTCGTCTACCGCACCATCGCGTCGGTGCTGTCGGCGCTGTTCGCCACGCTCGCCGGCGTGCTGCTCGCGCTCTGGCTGCGCTACAACGGGCCGGACACGACCCTGTCGTTCGAGATCATGCTCGACGTGCTGCTGATCGTCGTGATCGGCGGCATGGGCACGATCTACGGCGCGGTCATCGGCGGCGTGCTGCTGGTGCTGGCGCAGAACTACCTGCAGGACCTGATGAAGCTCGGGGCGTCGACGGTCGAGGGCATCCCGGTCGTCGCGCAACTCGTCTCGCCGGACCGCTGGCTGCTGTGGCTGGGCATCCTGTTCGTGCTGTCGGTCTATTACTTCCCCAGCGGGGTGGTCGGCAGGTTGCGGGCGATGCGCCGCGAGGGGCCCGCGCCGTGAGCTTCACGTCGAACTATCTCGTGTGCGAAGGCCGCGAGCTGCACTACACCGAGTGGGGTGCGCAGCACCGCGAGACCGTGATCGCCTGGCACGGCCTGGCGCGCACCGGGCGCGACATGGACGACCTCGCCGCGCACCTCGCGCAACGCTACCGCGTGATCTGCCCCGACACGATCGGCCGCGGCCTGAGCCAATGGAGCCCCGAGCCCGAGCGCGAATACTGCCTGGCGTTCTACGAGAAGCTCGCGCTCGCGCTCGTCGACCAGCTCGACGTGGCCGAGTTCCACTGGATCGGTACCTCGATGGGCGGCGCGATCGGCACGCGCGCGGCGGCCGGTGCCTTGCGCGGCCGAGTGCGGCGGCTGATCCTGAACGACAACGGGCCCGAGCTCGCGCCGGCGGCGATCGCGCGCATCCGCGGCTACGCCGGCAACCCGGCCGCGTTCGCGACCGTGACCGAACTTGAGCAGTACTTCCGCACCGTCTACAAGCCCTACGGCGCCTTGACCGACGCGCAATGGCGGCGCCTGACCGAAACCTCGACGCGCCGCCTGCCCGACGGCCGCGTCACGCCGCACTACGACCCCTCGATGGTGATGCAATTCACCCACCACGCCGACGACTATCTGCAATGGGACGACTGGGATCGCCTCGACATCCCGGTGCTGTGCCTGCGCGGCGAAAGTTCGGACCTGCTGCTGCCCGAGACGGCCGAACAGATGCGCCGGCGCGGGCCCTGCGCGGTGGTCGTCGAGATCGCGGGCTGCGGCCACGCACCGGCGCTGAACACGCCCGAGCAGTGGGCGCTGGTGGAGCGCTTCTTCAGCGCGGCCTGAGCTGCCTGGGGGACGCCATCGACGGCGTCACGGCCCCGCCGTCTGCGTCGGCCATGGCACTTGGTTAGACCCGCGGCGAATGAAACCAAGAGCTTGTCAAGCGGTGGCTTGCGACCCCTGGCAGACACAAGGGGTGCGGAATCCGCCGCCTCGAAGCCGACTCGCGCGGTTGTCGGGTAGGTCCTCAGTTCGCACCCTGATCGAACGGCAACCCCTCGGCTCGCCAGCGCAGCATGCCGCCGGCCAGATTCGCCACCTGCGAAAAGCCGGATTTCTGCAGCAGCACCGTGGCCTGCGCCGAACGAGCACCCGACCGGCAGACCGTGACAACCGGGCGCGCCTTGTCGATCTCGGCGCTGCGCGCGGCAAGTTCTGCCAGCGGTAGCAGGCGCGCGCCGGGGATGTGGCCGAGACCGCCGATGAACTCGGTGGGCTCGCGCACGTCAACCACCTGGATGTCATTGGCGCGACCGCCGGCGATGCATTCCTCCAGCGCCGCGGGCTGAATCTCCCACACGCCGCTGAAGCTGCAGGTCAGTGGGGCCCAGGACGGGCTTTGCGCCCGGGCCGTGGTTTGGTCAGGTTGGCCGCAGCGCAGGTTGGCGGGCACGGCGATGTCCATCAGCTTGGGGTGCGGCAGGCCCAGGTTGTTCATGTAGCCGGCGAAATCGGCTTCATCGACATCACCGCCTAGGCGCGGGTTGAAGCGCTTCTCCTCGGCCACGCTGGTCACCGTCAGGCCGCGATAGTCGTGCCCGGGGTACAGCAGACAACCTGGCTGAAGCGAGAGGATTTGCTCCCGCACTGACCGATAGAGCCGCTCGGGGCTGCCCTGCTGGAAATCAGTTCGACCGCAACCACGAATGAGCAGGCTGTCCCCGGTGAAGGCCATGCTGTGGTCGTCGAGCACATAGGTCACGCACCCGTTCGTGTGCCCGGGCGTGGCGCGAACCTCGACGTGGCGGGCGCCGAACGACACTCGGTCCCCGTGCCTCAGCAGTCGATCGGCGTTCGCCGCCGCCGCCGCCTCGGACAGCATGATCTGGCTGCCGCTACCGGCCTTGAGCAACCAGGCACCGGTGACGTGGTCGGCGTGCACATGCGTGTCGAGCGTGGCGATCGGGCGCAGGCCCAGTTCGCGCAGCAAGGCCATGTCGCGTCGCACATGCTCGAACACCGGATCGATGAGCAGCGCCTCGCCGGAAGCCGAATCGCCGAGCAGATAGGTGTAGGTGGACGACTGAGGGTCGAAAAGTTGGCGGAATACGAGCATGTGGATCTCCGAAGGCGGGTTCGCCGAAGGCTTTCGGACGGATCAGCCAACCCAAAGTGTGCGCGCTCGGCGGGCGGCGCGTTCTGGTCGAAACCCAGCTTGTTGCACAGCCCGCCGTGCCTTGGCGCAACCCTGGTGTCGGGTCAGGGCTCGGCCAGACTTCGCCGGTCTTCAGGTCGCGCTCCCAGACGCCTTCGTTCAGGCTGTCGAACCTCCGCCGGTCGTTGCGCGCAGCGGCGCCGAGCACGCCTTGCGACACTCGGTTCTCGGCAGGTTTCGGCACGGACGGATCGTCAGTCATGCAGCGGCAGGCGATTCGGACGAATCAAAGATGTCGGCCCGGCGGGGGCGGGCGAGGTGGGGTCTTTGAGCGCCGCGCAGGCCAAATGCCACGCCGTCCCTAGAATGCTCGGCTCGCTCTGGAAAGTAGTTCCCGCATGACTTCCGGTCTGATCCGCATTCGCGGTGCACGCCAGCACAACCTCAAGAACCTCGACCTCGACATCCGCACCGGCGAAATGACGGTGGTCACCGGGCCGAGCGGCTCGGGCAAGTCGAGCCTGGTGTTCGACACGCTGTATGCGGAAGGGCAGCGCCGCTACGTCGAGACCTTCAGCGCCTACGCGCGTCAGTTCCTCGATCGCATGGACCGCCCGGCGGTCGACCGGGTCGACGGCGTGCCGCCGGCGATCGCGATCGACCAGACGAATCCGGTGCGCAGCTCGCGCAGCACGGTCGGCACGATGACCGAGCTGAACGATCACCTGAAGCTGCTGTTCGCGCGCGCCGCGCAGCTGTTCGACAAGCAGACCGCGCAGGGCGTGCGCCACGATTCGCCGGAGACGATCTATGCCGAGCTGATGGAGCGCACACGCGCCGACGATCTGCGGCTCGTCGTCACGTTTCCGGTCGAACTGCCCGGCGGTACCAGCGCGGAAGAAGTCGAGCAGTGGCTCGCCGCCAGCGGCTTCACGCGCGTGCAGGCGGAGCGCGAGGTCGCGTCGGCCACGGGCCCGCGCAAGCTGCTCGATGTGGTGGCGGATCGCTTTCGTCTGCAGGGCACCGAGAAGATCCGCGCGATCGAGGCGATCGAGACGGCGCTCAAGCGCGGCAGCGGGCGGGTGATCGTCTATGCGCTGAAGGATGAAGGCGAGCCGGAGCTCTGGCGCTTCTCGACCGGCTTGCACTGCCCCGACAGCGACATCCGCTATGCCGACCCGCAGCCGGCGCTGTTCAGCTTCAACTCGGCCTACGGCGCCTGCGAAACCTGCCGGGGCTTCGGCCGCGTGATCGGCGTCGACTACGGCCTGGTGATCCCGGACCACCGCAAGACGCTGCGCAGCGGTGCGATCAAGCCGATGCAGACGCCGGCCTGGAAGGACTGCCAGGACGACCTGCTGAAGTACGGCGGCGAGGCCGGCATCCCGCGCGACACCGCGTGGAGCGCGCTGTCCGAGGTGCAGCGCGACTGGGTCATCAACGGCACGCCCAACTGGAAGGGCAACTGGAACAAGCAATGGTACGGCGTCAAGCGCTTCTTCGAGTACCTCGAATCGAAGGCCTACAAGATGCACATCCGCGTGCTGCTGTCGAAGTACCGCAGCTACACGCCCTGCGAGGTCTGCGGCGGCGCGCGGCTGAAGACCGAGGCGCTGCTGTGGCGCCTGGGCACGACGGCCGATGCCGACGCGGTGCTCGCGCCCGCGAGGCGCTTCCTGCCGCGCGGCACGCAGTGGAGCCGCGCGCAGCTCGAGGCCTTACCCGGGCTGACGGTGCACGACCTGATGCTGATTCCGATCGAGCGCCTGCACCGCTTCTTCGACCAGCTCACGCTGCCGAGCACGATGCTCGACGACGCGCTGAAGCTGCTGCAGGACGAGATCCGCACGCGCCTGAAATACCTCGTCGATGTCGGCATCGGCTACCTGACGCTCGATCGCCAGAGCCGCACGCTCAGCGGCGGCGAGGTCCAGCGCATCAACCTGACGACCGCGCTCGGCACCTCGCTGGTCAACACGATGTTCGTGCTCGACGAGCCCAGCATCGGGCTGCATCCGCGCGACATGAACCGCATCATCGAGGCGATGCACCGCTTGCGCGACGCCGGCAACACGCTGGTCGTGGTCGAGCACGACCCGGCCGTGATGCTCGCCGCCGATCGCCTGATCGACATGGGTCCGGGCCCCGGCGAGCGCGGCGGCGAGATCGTCTTCGACGGCACGCCGGATGCCATTCGGCAGGCCGACACGCTGACCGGCGCCTACCTCGGCGGGCGCAAGCACGTCGGCATGGGCATCAAGCGGCTGATGGGCGAGAAGACGCCGAAGCTGATTCTCGAGGGCGCGCGCGACCACAACCTGAAGAACGTGACGGTCGAGTTCCCGCTGCTGCACCTGGTGTGCGTGACCGGCGTGTCGGGCTCGGGCAAGAGCACCTTGATGCAGGACGTGCTCTACCCGGCGCTGCAACGCCACTTCGGCAAGGCCACCGACGCGCCGGGCGCGTTCGATGCGATGCTCGGCGCCGACTGGTTGAGCGATGCGGTCTTCGTCGACCAGTCGCCGATCGGCAAGACCGCGCGCTCGAATCCGGCGAGCTATGTCGGCGCGTTCGACGAGATTCGCAAGCTGTTCGCGCAGGCGCCGCTGGCGCTGCAGCGCGGCTACGGCCCGGGAATGTTCAGCTTCAACGCCGGCAACGGCCGCTGCGCGACCTGCGGCGGCTCGGGCTTCGAGCATGTCGAGATGCAGTTCCTGTCCGACGTGTACCTGCGCTGCCCCGATTGCGACGGCCGCCGCTACCGCGCCGAGATCCTCGACGTGAAGATCGACCGGCGCCTGCCTGGTGACCTGATCCGCGACCTCTCCGTGGCCGACGTGCTCGAACTCACCGTCAGCGAAGCGGTGCAGCTGTTCCGCGACGATCGCGAGGTGCTGCGTGTGCTGCAGCCGATCGTCGATGTCGGCCTGGAGTACGTGAAGCTCGGCCAGCCGGTGCCGACGCTCTCGGGCGGCGAAGCACAGCGCCTGAAGCTCGCGGGCTTTCTGGCCGAGAGCTCGCAGGCGCAGACCGCGAGCCGCCAGGCGGTCGCGCGGCGCGGCACGCTGTTCATGTTCGACGAGCCGACCACGGGGTTGCACTTCGACGACATCGCGAAGCTGATGCGATCCTTCCGCAAGCTGCTCGATGCGGGCCATTCGCTGATCGTGATCGAGCACAACCTCGACGTGATCCGCGCCGCCGACTGGCTGATCGATCTCGGCCCGGAAGGCGGCGACGCCGGGGGTCGGATCGTCTGCACCGGCACGCCGGAAGACGTGAAGCGGCACCCGAGCTCGCATACCGGCAAGGCCCTCGCCGACTACGACATCGCGATGGGGCTGGGCGGCCACAGCGTCGAGGAAGGTGCCCCGCTGCAATACCCGTTGCGCGCAGCGCGCGCGCAGCGGCTCCCGGTCGACGAGAACATCCGCATCGTCAACGCCCGCGAGCACAACCTGAAGTCGCTCGACGTCAGCATCCCGCGCGGCAAGTTCAGCGTCGTGACCGGCGTGTCCGGTTCGGGCAAGAGCACGCTCGCGTTCGACATCCTGTTCAACGAAGGCCAGCGCCGCTACCTCGAATCGCTGAACGCGTATGCGCGCAGCATCGTGCAGCCGGCCGGGCGGCCCGAGGTCGACGCGGTCTACGGCATCCCGCCGACCGTCGCGATCGAGCAGCGGCTGTCGCGCGGCGGGCGCAAGAGCACGGTCGCGACGACCACCGAGGTCTGGCACTTCCTGCGCCTGCTGTACGTGAAGCTCGGGCTGCAGCACTGCATCAACGACGGCTCGCCGGTCAGGCCGCAGAGCGCCGAGAGCATTGCCGCGCAGCTGCTGCGCGATCACAAGGGCCAGCATGTCGGGCTGCTCGCGCCGCTCGTGGTCGCGCGCAAGGGCGTCTACACCGACCTCGCGAAGTGGGCCAAGGGCCGCGGTCACACGCACCTGCGCGTCGACGGCGAGTTCGTCAAGGTCGATCCGTGGCCGCGCCTGGACCGCTTCAAGGAACACACGCTGGAGCTGCCGGTCGGCGACATCGTCGTCAGCGCCGAGCACGAGCCCGAGCTGCGCGCGCTGCTCGCCAGTGCGCTCGAGCTCGGCAAGGGCGTGATGCACCTGCTCGCGCCGCTGGACGGCCTGAAGGGCGCGATGCTGACCGACGCGCCGACCGCGCAGATCGGTCAGGTCAAGGTGTTCTCGACCAAGCGCGCCTGCCCGACCTGCGGCACCAGCTACGCCGAACTCGACCCGCGCATGTTCAGCTACAACAGCAAGCACGGCTGGTGCACGACCTGTGTCGGCACCGGCCTCGCGTTGACGCGCGAGCAGCGCAAGGCGTATGACGACTCGGTACGCGACGACGACAACAAGGGCCGCGAGCAGAGCTTCCCGTCCGAGGAACAGGAGGTCGAAGGCGTCGTCGACCAGCCCTGCCCCGATTGCGCCGGCACGCGGCTGAACCCGGCCTCGCGGCTCGTGACCTTCGAGGCCGAGCCGATCACCGCGATCGGCGCCTGGTCGGTCGCCGATGCGCGTGTCTGGATCGAGGCGCTGAGGCTCGCCGGGCGCGACGCCGAGATCGCCCGCGACGTGGTCAGCGAGATCAGGAGCCGGCTCGAATTCCTCGAGGAAGTGGGCCTCGGCTATCTGACCCTGGATCGCGCCGCGCCGACTCTTAGCGGGGGCGAGGCGCAGCGCATCCGCCTCGCGGCGCAGCTCGGCAGCAACCTGCAGGGCGTGTGCTACGTGCTCGACGAGCCGACCATCGGCCTGCACCCGCGCGACAACCAGGTGCTGCTGAACGCCTTGCAGACGCTCAGCGACAAGGGCAACACGCTGGTCGTCGTCGAGCACGACGAAGACACGATCCGCCGCGCCGACCACATCATCGACATCGGCCCGGGCGCCGGCAAGCGCGGCGGCAACCTCGTGGCCGAGGGCAGCGTCGCCGACCTGGCGCTGCACCCCGATTCGGTCACCGGCCGCCTGCTCGCGAACCCGCTGCGCCACCCGCTGCAGGCGCGCCGGTTCGTCGAGCCGGTGACGGCCGCGACGCTGCGCAAGGAGAGCGAGGCGAACCGGCTGCTGACGATCCGCGGCGCGTCGCTGCACAACCTGCGCGACGTGACGGTCGACCTGCCGCTGAAGCGCCTCGTCGCCGTCACCGGCGTCAGCGGCTCGGGCAAGTCCACGCTCGCGCGCGACGTGCTGCTCGCGAACCTGCAATTCATCAACACCCGCGGCGGCAAGCCGAACTGGCAGGGCTGCGCGCAGATCGACGGCTGGGGCTTCATCGACCGCGTGCTCGAGGTCGACCAGACGCCGATCGGCAAGACGCCGCGCTCCTGCCCGGCGACCTACATCGGCTTCTGGGACACGATCCGCAAGCTGTTCGCCGAGACGCTCGAGGCCCGGGCGCGCGGCTACGCGCCGGCGCGCTTCTCGTTCAACACCGGCGAAGGCCGCTGCGCGGGCTGCGAAGGGCAGGGCATGAAGACGATCGCGATGAGCTTCCTGCCCGACGTGAAGGTGCCGTGCGACGTGTGCCACGGCGCGCGCTTCAATGCCGAGACGCTGGCCGTGAGCTGGCGCGGCAAGAGCATCGGCGACGTGCTGACGATGGAGGTCGACGAGGCGGTCGCGTTCTTCGCGGCTATGCCCAACATCGCGCACCCGCTGCAGCTGCTGAAGGACGTGGGCCTGGGCTACCTGACGCTCGGCCAGCCGTCGCCGACGCTCTCCGGCGGCGAGGCGCAGCGCATCAAGCTCGTCACCGAGCTGAGCAAGGTCAGGGACGATGTGGGCAGACGCGGCAACAAGGCGCCGCACACGCTCTACGTGCTCGACGAG
>JANXZN010000240.1 GCA_025355545.1 Rhizobacter sp. | reverse complement strand
GCCTTCTGGCCGATCGCGACGTAGATGCAGGTCATGTTCTGACCCTTCTGGTTGATGATGGTGTCGATCGCCACCGCGGTCTTGCCGGTCTGGCGGTCGCCGATGATCAGCTCGCGCTGGCCGCGGCCGATCGGCACCATCGAGTCGATCGACTTCAGGCCGGTCTGCATCGGCTGGTCGACCGACTTGCGCGCGATCACGCCCGGCGCGATCTTCTCGATCGGCATCTGCATCTTGGCGTTGACCGGGCCCTTGCCGTCGATCGGCTGGCCCAGCGCGTTGACGACGCGGCCCTTCAGCTCGGGGCCGACCGGCACTTCCAGGATGCGGCCGGTGCACTTGACCGTGTCGCCCTCGGAGATGTGCTCGTACTCGCCCAGAATCACCGAGCCGACCGAGTCGCGCTCGAGGTTCAGCGCCAGGCCGAAGGTCGGCGAGCCATCGGGTGCTGCCGGGAACTCGAGCATCTCGCCTTGCATCGCGTCGGACAGGCCGTGGATGCGGCAGATACCGTCGGTCACCGAGACCACGGTGCCCTGGTTGCGGATGTCGGTCGACGCACCGAGACCCTCGATGCGGCTCTTGATCAGTTCGGAAATTTCGGCGGGATTGAGTTGCATTTCATTTCTCCGTTCTGCGGGGCGGGTGCCTGAAGCAGGTTGGACGACTTAAGGATTCATGGTGGCGGTGCTCGGCCTCAAGCCGTGAGCGCCACCCTCATTTGTTCGAGACGCGCCTTCACCGAGGTGTCAAGCACCTCATCGCCGACCACGACGCGGATACCGCCGATCAGCTCGGGCGCGAGCACGACGCTCGCATTGAGCTTGCGTCGGAAGCGCCTTTCCAGCGCCGCCACCACGTCGGCGAGCTGCGCCGGCTCGATCGCATAGGCGCTGTAGATGACAGCGTCCGAGACGCCCGAGCCGGCGTTCACCAGGGTGTGGAATTGCGACGCGACCTCGGGCAATGCGGCCAGTCGGCCGTTGTCGATCACGATGCGCAGCAGGTTCTTCGCGGCCTCCGAGATCGGCGTCTTCACCACCGAGGTGATCAGGTCGAAGACCAGGGCGGCGCTGACCTTGGGGCTGTCGGCGAACTGGCGCAGCTGGGCGTCGCCGGCCACATCGGCGAGCGATTGCACCTGCTCGGCGAACCGCGCCTGGTCACCGACACCGGCGGCCTTGAACAGCGCCTCGGCGTAGGGGCGCGCGATGGTTGCGAGTTCGGCCATGGCGTCAGGCTCCGAACGAAACGACGCCGCTCACAACTCGGCCTTCAGGCGCGTCAGCAACTCGGCGTGGACGCCGGCGTTGACTTCGCGCTGCAGGATCTTCTCGGCGCCCTTGACGGCCAACGTCGCGACCTGCTCGCGCAGGATCTCGCGCGCCTTCATCGCCTCTTGTTCGGCTTCGGCCTTGGCAGCGGCGACGATCTTGGCGCCCTCTTCGCTGGCGCGGCCCTTGGCCTCTTCAACCATGGACTGCGCCAGACGCCCGGCATCGGCCAGGCGTTGGGTCGCATCGGTGCGGGCCGCGGCGAGTTGCTCTTCGACGCGCTTGTTGGCGGTGCTCAACTCGGCCTTGGCCTTGTCGGCGGCCGACAGGCCCTCGGCGATCTTCTTGGCGCGCGCGTCGAGCGCCGCCATGATCGGGGGCCAGATGAATTTCATCGTGAACCCGACCAGGATCAGGAACACGATCATCTGAAAGATGAATGTCGCGGTGATGCTCACGGTGCTGCCTCAATCAGGATGGCGGGATCCGCAGGCTCGACACGGCGAGCCGACGGACTGGCGTCGAGCAGCCGGCTTACTTCGGCAGGTTGGCGATCTGGCTCAGGAACGGGTTGGCCGTCGTGAACCACAGCGCGATGCCCGTGCCGATGATGAACGACGCGTCGATCAGGCCGACCAGCAGGAACATTTTGGTCTGCAGTTCGTTCATCAGCTCGGGTTGGCGCGCGGCCGATTCGAGGTACTTGCTGCCCATGACGCCGATGCCGATACATGCGCCCATGGCGCCCAGACCGATGATGAGACCTGCGGCAACCGCGACGAGACCGATGAGTTCCATGTTGACTCCTGTTGTAGTGGGGTAAGTGAAAAAAAAGGAAAACGAAATCAGTGCGAATCGTGCGCCTGGCCGACGTAGACCAGCGTCAACATCATGAACACGAACGCCTGCAGCGTGATGATCAGGATGTGGAAGATGGCCCAGACGGTGCCCGCGACGATGTGCAAGGCACCCAGCGCAAAGCCGGTGAGCGACAGCGTGAACGCGCCGCCGAGCAGCGCAATCAGCAGGAAAATCAGCTCGCCAGCATACATGTTGCCGAACAGTCGCATGCCGTGCGACACGGTCTTGGCGACGAACTCGACGATCTGCATCGCGAAGTTGAACGGGTACAGCGCCCAGTGGTTGCCGAACGGCGCCGCGAACAGTTCGTGAACCCAGCCGCCGACGCCCTTGATCTTGACGTTGTAAACCAGGCAGGTGATCAGCACGCCGACCGACAGCCCCATCGTGATCGACAGGTCGGCGGTGGGCACGACGCGCAGATAGGCATGTGCGGTGTCGTGACCGGTCAGCCCGTAGACACCCTGCCAGATCAGCGGCAGCAGATCGACCGGCAGCAGGTCCATTGCGTTGAGCAGGAAGATCCAGACGAACACCGTCAGCGCCAGCGGCGCGACCAGCTTGCGGCTGTTGGCGTTGTGGACGATGCCCTTGGCCTGGCTCTCGACCATCTCGACCAGGATCTCGACGGCGGCCTGGAAGCGCCCGGGCACGCCCGAGGTCACCGAACGTGCCGCCTTCCACATCAGGAAGCAGCCCAGCATGCCGATGAGCGAGGAAAAGACGATGGAGTCGAAATTGAAAACCGAGAAGTCCACCAGCCCCTTGGGCTTGCCTGTCGAAAGGTGGGTCAGGTGGTGAACGATGTAGTCACCAGCGGTGAGCGCGTGCTCTTCGGCAGCCATGTGATCGAGTCCTGTCCGGTTCTATTCTCAACGTCCGCGCCACAACAGCGCGACCCAGTACACCTGCATGCACAGCACCAGCGCCACCTGCAATGCCGGCCAACTCACGGGCTGCACGAGTTTCGGCGCCAGTATCAGCATGAGCACCGAAACACCTATTTTCACCATGCTCCACCACATGACGCTGACGGCGCTGGCGCCGGGCGACGCCCTGGGCAACCGGCTCGTCATTCCGCGCGCCATCAAGGCACCCGGAACGACTGCCGTGGCCACGCCGTACAACGCCGACCACATCACGTTCGGGCTGCCTGACATCCACCACGCGAGCGCAACCACCACCCCACCGATCGCGGCTTGCACCGCAATCACCCGCCATGGCGACACCGGCGGATTCCTGGCCCGCAAGGCCTGCGCTTCATCACGCGTCAGGGCCCTGACCGGCCGATCTTCTGTGTCGTCGTCAAAGCGATTCTGTCCCGCGCCACGGGTGCGCATGTCAGTCATGGGGCGGGTCACGAACGCTTTTAGTACAGCCCCGAAGTGTACGTGAAAACCCGCTCCTTCCGACCCGTCTCGAATCGCCGCGGTTGTTGCCGCGCCACTGTCAGCACGGTGTGTTCGCGCCACAGCGCCTTCGTCTGGGTGTGGGCGTCTTCGGCCTGCGGCGGGCGCACCAGCGGGCGCAGGCCGACCCGGACAGACAAGACGTCGGCCCGCGTCGGCGGCTTGCTCAGGTACTGGCCCGCCTCATTCAGGATGAACTCGACCTCCTCCCGAAACGGTGACGGCTCCGCGGCGCGATCGTCGGGTGCCGTGTCGGTCGTGCCGAGCACGGTCTTGCCCAGCCACAGCACCGGCCGTCGTCGGTTTTCGGGATCAGCAGCGCGTGATCGGTCGGCAGGAAGCTGCGGTCAACGACGCGGTGCACGCCCTGGCTGGGCCCGACCATCGGCGTCGACGGTGCGCCGGCCGCGGCGTCCATGGCGCGAATCGTGTCGACCCGGACCCCGGTCGCGTTGATTCATCGCAACATTTTCTCGACAAGCATCAAAGCGCGAAATTGACCGGCAACCCCGGCACGTCGACATCGAGCGCGAGCACACAGCCGGCGCAGGGTTGCTCGATCAGCTCGGCCGCGGGCCGGTTTTCGCGCGAGCTCGTGATGTACAGCGTACACAGGTCCGGGCCGCCGAAGCAGGGCATGGTCGGGCAGCGCACCGGCAGCGCAACCTCGCGAATGACTTCACCGTCGGGCGACAGCCGGATCAGCCGCTGGCCTTCGAACATCGCGGCCCAGTAGCAGCCCTCGGCGTCCATCGCGGCGCCGTCGGGGCGGCCGCCGTAACCGTTCAGTGCCTGACCCGGCTGCCTGAGCGGGAAGTTCGCGAACACGCGCCGCCGGCTCAGCGTGCCCGTTGCCGCGTCGAAGTCGGCGGCGTAGATCGTGTGCGCCTTGGTGTCGCTCCAGTGGATCGTGCGCCCGTTCGGGCTCCAGGCCAGGCCGTTGCACACCGTCAGGCCGGCGACGCGGGGCTCGATCTGGCCGTGCGTGAAGCAGTTCAGCGAGGCGCGCGGCGTGTCGCGCGGCTCGTAGATCGTGCCGACCCAGAAGCGCCCCTGCGGGTCGCACTTGCCATCGTTGAAGCGTTCGACCGCCGAGTCGTAGGGCGCCCGGGCGACCCGGGCACGTTGACCGCTCACCGGGTCGAAGTGCCACAGGCCGTCGCGCATCGCCAGCAGCAACTGGCCGTTCAGCAGCGGCGCGAGGCTCGCGACATCGGTGTCGAACTGCCAATGGCGCAACTCGCCGCGGGTCGGTTCGAAACGCTGCAACTGGTGGCCGGCAATGTCGCAGTAGTAAAGCGCCTGCTCGCCCGGGTGCCACACCGGCGACTCGCCCAGCACCGCGGCCGCCGCGACGGCCACGCGGACGTCGGCGCCCGCCGTCATCAGAGGACCGCGACCTCGAGCGTCATCGACGCCTCGCAACTCTCGCCCGGTGCGACGCTGCGCAGGCCGTGCGCGGCCGGGTCGGCCATGTGGATCGCATTCGAGACATGGCTCACCGGTTCGACGCAGAAGTAGTCGCGGTCCTGCGGCGTGAACACGACCAGGCGGCTCAGCGACGAGCGCAGCTGCAGCGAGAACTTCTCGTCGCGGATGCGCGCCGGGCCGGCCCAGCCTTCGAAGCAGTTGTCGAACGCGAGGTGCGACACGTCGCTGTCGATGCCCGGCTGCGCGACCTTGCGCACCGGCAGCTGGGTGGCGTCCGAATCCCAGCGTTCGGCCAGCTCGATGTGCAGGCGGCTGCGCGCGCGCTTGACGAAATACGGGTGCCAGCCCAGGCCGACCGGCTGCGCGATCTCGGCGGTGTTGGTGAACACCATTTCGACATGCATCGATTGCGGCGTCAGCGTGAAGTACTGGCTCGCATCGAACGCGAACGGCCAGTCGGCGTCGCCCCTGTGTCGCAGCCGCAGCACGACCTCGAGCACGCTGCTGGAAACGATTTCCCAGGGCCGCTGCCAGCCGACGCCGTGCAGCGAATGCGGGTTCGCATCGAAATTGGGCTGGGTCGTGTGCTCGTGGCCCTTCCAGCGAAACTTGCGGT
Source organism: Rhizobacter sp. (assembly GCA_025355545.1). GTDB lineage: Bacteria > Pseudomonadota > Gammaproteobacteria > Burkholderiales > Burkholderiaceae_C > LMDS01. Next base: position 23,837 of record JANXZN010000240.1, on the reverse strand, counting down.
AGCCCAGCCGGTTGGAATACGGCAGCAGCGGGTAGCAGGCCGACGGGCGCGAGCCGGTCAGCAGGTCGGGGTCGGTGGAACGCAGGATCGGCGTGTCGCGATGCCAGAGCCCGGCGACGCAGCCGCCGAGATCGGGGCGCAGCGCCAGCCGCAGCGCGCCGGCATGCAATTCAAACGATGGCTTAGCTGATCCTGTCATGGCCCTCCCGGCGCGTTGAGATCGAGGCGGGGCGTGCCTGACTGCGCACCCCGCCGCCGCGATCCATCGTACCCCGGTCTTGCGGTGCGGCCCCCGGGTTCAGCCCAGATCGGCCTTCAGGTAGTGCGCACCGGGGATCGGGTTGAAATAGTACGGCGCGGTCTCCTCGAAGCCCAGCGTCGCGTAGAGCTCGCGCGCCGATTCCATCTCGTCCAGCGTGTCGAGCAGCATCACCGAATAGCCGGCGCGGCGGGCCTCGTCGAGCAGCGCCTCGGCCAGCGCGCGCCCCAGGCCGAAACGGCGAAAGGCCGGGCGCACGTACAGGCGTTTCATCTCGCAGGCGTTGGCGTGATCGACATCGGCGAGCGCGCGCAGCCCGCCGCAGCCGGCGAGCGCATCGCCGACGAAGGCCAGCAGCAACTGGCCCGCCGGCGGTGCGTACTCGCCCGGCAGGCTCGCCAGCTCGTCCTCGAAGTTCTGGAAGCGCAGATCGACCGCGAGGCTGGCGGCGTATTCGCGCAGGAGCTCGCGCGCCGGCGCGATCCATGGCGTCGTGGTGACGCGCACCAGCGTGATTTCGGGCGGTTCGTCAATCATGGACGGGCACAAGCAACGAGCGCGCCGACTCAGGCGGCGCCGGGCCGCCCCAAGCGACCTGAGCGTCCCCTCGGGGGCAGGAACGAAGCGACGTGGGGGCAGTCATTTCTTCAGTCGCCCAGGCTCACGATCCACCCGACCAGCACCGCGCACAGCGCCAGCAGCACGGCCGCCAAGGTGCGCGAGCGGCCGTTGTCGACGGCCGCCGGGGCCGGCGCCATGAGCAGTTTGTCGCCGCTCAGCATCGGTCGCACGAGGTTGCGCTTCTTCGCGACCAGGTAATACAGGATCGCCCCGATGTGCAGCACGATCAGCGCGATGATCAGCCACTGGCCGAAGCTCTTGTGCCACTTCGTCAGCGCCAGGCTGGTCGCACCCGAGACGAGCTTGATCAGCGGCCCGGCGCTGGCGATCTCGTCGTCGGCGAACAGCCCGGTACCGACCTGCAGCACCAGCAGCGCGAGCAGCCCGAACACCGAGAACGCGCCGAGCGGGTTGTGGCCGACCTCGTGGTGTTCGTGCGCCCGGCTGCGGCCGCGCAGGTAGCGCGCGACCGTCGCCGGCGCGTAGATGAAGTTCACGAAACGCGACCAGTGCCCGCCGACCAACCCCCACAGGATGCGGAACGCCAGCAGCGTGAACACGACATAGCCCAGCCGAAAGTGCCAGGCCATCGCATTGCCGCCGACCCAGGCGCTGCCGATCGAGGCGATCACGCAGGTCGCCAGCAGCCAGTGGAAGGTTCGCGTCGGCAGATCCCAGACCCGCACGGTCGTCAATTGTGGTTCGTCCATCGTCGGCCGGACGCGCCGGCAGGAAGGGTTGCACCGATGCCGCGAAAGATACCCGCAATCGCCACACCAAAGCGCCGCACCCGGATATTCCCGGGGCCCGGAATTTATGCGCTGACGACTGCGTACACTCGCCAGCGCCCGCCGATGCCGCGGGGCCCGGCGCGTGCCAGCCCACTACCACGCACCCGTTCCGGCCAGGAGAAACTGCATGAAACGCTTCGTCCCGACACTGCTGATGACCGGCGCCGCGCTGTTCGGCACCATGATCGCCCTGCCCGCCGCGGCGCAGTTCGCCAAGCCGGAGGATGCCATCAAGTACCGCAAGGCGGCGATGACGCTGATGGGTGCGCATGTTGGGCGCATTTTCGCAATGGCCAACGGGAAAGTCCCGTTTGACACCAAGGCCGTCGCCGAGAATGCGGAAATCGCGGCGGCCGTCTCCAAATGGCAATTCGCCGGCTTCGTGGAGGGCAGCGACAAGGGCGAAACCAAGGCCGAGCCGAAGATCTGGTCCGAGATGGACAAGTTCAAGGTCGCCGCGAGCAAGAGTCAGGAAGACTTGGCCAAGCTGAACGTCGCCGCGAAGGGTGGCAACCTCGATGCGATCAAGGCCGCCGTCGGCGAGACCGGCAAGAGCTGCAAGGCCTGCCACGACAACTACCGCAAGGAATAGGGCCCGCGCTCGCAGCGCCCGAGGGGCTCGCGCCGGCAATCTGGCGCGAGCCCCTTGCGCATTGGCGCGGCGTCACGGGGCCGCAGGCATCCGCTAAACTCCGCCGCTGGCCCGTCTCGAGGTCAACAACGTGCCGCCGCGCGCCAGGGCTTCGAACACCGCGCCGCAGCGAAACGCATCGGCTGCCGCGTGGCCGACGCCAGATATCGAATTCGTGGCCGACACCTCATGACAGATCCCCGCCCCCGCCCCGCACGACGCGCCCTGCTCGCCCCCTGTCTCGCGCTGTGCCTCGCGGCCGCTGCGTTGGCCGCGCGCGCCGCCGACGAGCCGGTCAACACGGGCAACCCCAACACGTTCAGCACGCCGGGCTATCCCACGACCCAGCAGCGGAACGCAGCGCAGCCGGGCCAGCCCGGCCAGACCAACCCGCAGGGCATGTCGAACAACCCGGCCCTGCGTGGGACGCAGATTCAAGGCGGGTACGGCACGAATCCGCGCGCGACGCAGAACCCGAATCAGCCCGAATTCACGATGCGGCGCGCCGACCAGCCGCCGCCCAAGCCGGGGGAATTCCAGAAGTTCGTCGAAACCGCGACCGGCCGGTTGCTGCCGCTGTTCGGCAGCCGCTTCTTCGTCGACGCGGCCGACGGCTACGCGCCGGTCGACAACGTGCCGGTCACGGCCGACTACACCGTCGGCCCCGGCGACGAGATCATCCTGCGTGCCTGGGGCTCGATCGATGTCGACTACCGCAGCACCGTCGATCGCAACGGCCTGCTGAACCTGCCCAAGGTCGGCAGCTTCAACGTCTCGGGCGTGAAGGCCTCGGAGCTCGAGAAATCGCTGCGCGCGCAGATCGGGCGCCTGTACACCAACTTCGACCTGAGCGTCTCGCTGGGCCAGCTGCGCGGCGTCAAAGTGTTCGTGGTCGGCCCGGCCCAGCGGCCCGGCGTGTTCACGCTGGCAAGCCAGGCCACGCTGCTGTCGGCGGTCGTGATGGCCGGCGGCCCGGCGCCGAACGGCTCGATGCGCAAGGTGCTGCTGCGCCGCGACGGCAAGGTCATCTCCGAGCTCGACATCTACGAGTTTCTGGTGCAGGGCGACAAGTCCAAGGACGTGCAACTCGCCGCCGGCGACGTCGTCGTCTTCCAGCCCGCCGGCGCGCGCGTCGCGCTGAACGGCGCGCTCGACACGCCGTCGATCTTCGAGCTGAAGACAGCGCAGGAGCCGGTGCGCGAGGTGCTGCGCTATGCCGGCGGCACGCCGCCGCTGGCGAACCCGAACCGCGCCCAGCTCGAACGCATCGACGTGAGCCAGCCGACGGCGGCGCGCTTCGTCGAAGAGTTCAAGCTTGACGGCAGCGGGCTGCAAAAGCCGCTGCGCGATGGCGACGTGCTGACCCTGCTGCCGATCTCGCCGCAGTTCGCCAACGCCGTGACCCTGCGCGGCCATGTCGCGCAGCCGCTGCGCTACCCGTTCACGGCGGGCATGCGCATCCGCGACCTGATCCCCGATCGCGACGCGCTGATCTCGCCCGACTTCTACCGCCGCAAGAACTTGCTGGTACAGGTGATCGACGATGACGAGGAGGCCGGGGCCAACGGCTACGGCTCTAGCAATCGCGAGGGCATGGGGCTCGCTGCCAACAAGGGTTATGCGACGAACAACGGCTACCCGGTCAACAACGGCGCCGGCAACAACGGCAACGACAACGTCTATGGGGCGCGTGGCGGGGCCCGCGTCAACAACGGCTACATGCAGAACAACACGTATGGCCCCGACGCCGGCAACGCCGATTTCGCGTCGCCGCCACCGGGCTCGTCGTCGATGCCCCGCACCCGCGCCGAGCAGCTGCGTCGCAATGAGGATCGTGCGGTCGTCAATGCCTCGAAGCGGGCGCCGACCGCGCTGTTCGACGAACTCAACTGGGACTATGCGGTGATCGAGCGGCTGAACGCGCGCGACCTGACCACCCAGGTGATCCCGTTCAACCTCGGCAAGGCCGTGCTGCAGGGCGACGACGCCAACAACATCGAGCTGATGGCAGGCGACGTGGTCACGGTCTACAGCCAGAAGGACATCCGCGTGCCGGTGTCGCGCCAGACACGGCTGGTGACGCTCGAGGGCGAGGTCGCGTCGCCGGGCGTGTACCAGCTGCTGCCCGGCGACACCTTGCAAAGCGTGATCGCGCGCGCCGGTGGCTTCACGGCCCAGGCTTACCTGTACGGGCTCGAGTTCAGCCGCGAGGAGACGCGCCAGCGCCAGCGCGAGAACCTGGTCGCGGCGATCGCGCGGCTCGAGGCGCTGTCGGCGGTGCAGGCCGCGCGCGACGCCGCGAACCGGCGCGACGACCCGACCGCCGCGGCCTCCACCACCGCGGTCAGCAACGCGGCCACGCAGGCGCAACTGTCGCGCCTGCGCAATGTGCAGCCGAACGGCCGGATCGCACTCGAACTGGAGCCCGAGGTGGCGACGCTGGCGGCGCTGCCGCCGGTGCCGCTCGAGAGCGGCGACCGCATCGTCGTGCCGCCGCGGCCGGGCTTTGTCACGGTCGCCGGCGCGGTGGTCAACAGCAATGCGTTCCTCTGGAGGCCGGGCCGCACCGCCGGCGAGTACCTGCGCCTGGCCGGGGCCGACGAGGCCGCCGAACCGGCGAACATGTTCATCCTGCGTGCCGACGGCACTGTCAGCCACGCCGGCGACAACCGCAGCTTCTGGGGTCGCAACAGTTTGGAGTCGCAGGTCATGCAGCCGGGTGACGCGCTGATCGTGCCGAATCAGCTCGACTTCGAAACCTGGGGCCGCGCCTTCGTGCGCAACCTTAAAGACTTCGCGCAGATCTTCACCGGGTTCGGCATCGGCATCGCGGCCATCCACACGCTTTGATGCAGGGGCCTGCCATGACGAGCCACGATTTGCAGCCGCCGGCCCCGCCCAGCACCGACGAGTTCGACGACGACGGGCCCAGCGTCGACCTGACCCAGCTGTTGACCTGGGTAGGCGACGGCAAGAAGCTGATCGCCACGGTCACGATCGCAGCGGCGCTGCTGTCCCTCGTGGCCGGGCTGCTCTGGCCCAAGACCTTCACGGCGCGTGCGACGATGCTCGCGCCCGGGTCGCAGCAGCAAAGCGGCTCGGCCTCAGCGCTGGCCGCGCTCGGCTCGCTGGGCGCCCTCGGCGGGCTCGGTGGCGGCCTCGGCGTGAAGACCCCCGACGAGCTCTATGTCGCGCTGCTCAAGAGCGACAGCGTGCAGCGTGCGCTCGCCGACCGCTTCGACCTGAAGACGCGCTACAAGGCCAAGACTTACGAGTCGTTGCGCAAGGCGATGCCGAACTACATCCACATCACGTCCGACAAGAAGAGCGGCGTGATCAGTGTCGAGGTCGACGACGAAGAGCCCGAGTTCGCCGCCGCCCTCGCCAACGCGCATGCCGGCGAGATCACCAAGGTGCTGGGGCGGCTCGCGGTCTCCGAAGCCCAGTTGCGCCGCGTGTTCTTCGAGAAGCAGCTGAACGAGACCAAGGAGAACCTGATCCGGGCCGAGCAGAACCTGCGCACGGTACAGGAAAGGTCGGGCGTGATCGTGCTCGACAAGCAGGCCGAGGCGCTGATCACCGGCGCCGCGCAGGTGCGCGCGCTGATCGCCGAGCGCGAGGTGCAGTTGAAGGTATTGCGCACTTCGGCGACCGAACAGAACCCGGACGTGATCCGGCTCAGCTCGGAGCTGCGCGCGCTGCGCGCCGAGCTGACACGGATGGAATCGAGCCAGGGCGGCAACGCCGGCAGCGCGGTCGATATGCCGGTGGGCAGGCTTCCCGAGGCCGGCATCGAGTACGTGCGCGCGCGCCGCGAACTGAAGCTGCAGGAAACGCTGCTCGAAGCGATGCTGCGCCAGTACGAGGCGGCCAAGCTCGACGAGGCCAAGGAAGGCCAGGCGCTGCAGCAGGTCGACATCGCGCTGCCGCCCGATCACAAGTCCAAGCCGTCGGTCGCGCTGGTCGCGATCTCGGCCACGCTGCTGGGGCTGCTGCTGTCGACCGCGCTCGTCGTGATGTGCCGCTACGTCGCCTGGTCGCGCGCGCAGTTTCCGCAGGACGCCGCGGCCCGCGCGGCGCTCGCGCAGGCGTGGCGCTGGCGCGGCTGACGCCACCGCGCCCGCGCTGCCGGGTCAACCGCCGCCCAACACCCGAGCGAACACCGCGCTGTCCACATTGCCGCCGGTCAGCGGCACGCCGATACAGCGCCCGGCCAGGGCGGCGCGCTGCGCCAGTGCGCCGGCCAGCGCGGCCGCGCCCGCCCCTTCGGCGACGTTGTGCGTGTCGGCGAACAGCGCGCGCATCGCCGCGGCGATCGCATCGTCGCTGACCGCGATCACGTCGTCGACCTCGCGCCGAATGACGTCGAGCGCCTGCGCGTCGGGCACGCGGCAGGCCATGCCGTCGGCGAGCAGCGTTGCGACCGGCGCCTCGATCGGCCGGCCGGCGCGGAACGACTGCTGGTACGCGGTCGCGTGCGCCGAGACCACGCCGACGATGCGCGTGGCAACACCCGCATGCGCACGTGCCGCGACGCAGGCGCAGATGCCCGAGCCCTGGCCGATCGGCACGAACACCACGTCGGGCTGCACCGCCTCGAAGAACTCGAGCCAGTAGCTCGCGACACCACGCACCAGATCGTCGTGGAACGACGGCACCATGTGCAGGCCGCGTTCGCGCGCGAGCTGGGCGGCGTGCTCGCGCGCCGCCTGGAAGTCCGCGCCGTGCTCGACCAGCTCGACGCCGAGTGCGCGCATCGCCGCGTTCTTCTCGACCGAGTTGCCGTGCGGCACGACGATCGTCGCATCGAAGCCGTGGCGGCGCGCCGCGAAGCCGACCGACTGGCCGTGGTTGCCGCGCGTCGCGCTGACCACCCCGCGCAGCTGCGGCTCGCGTTGGCGCAGCGCATCGAAATAGACCAGCCCGCCGCGCAGCTTGAAGGCGCCGACCGCGGTGTGGTTCTCGTGCTTGACCCAGACCTGCGCGCCGACGCGCGCATCGAGCAACGGCCAGCGCTGCTGCGGGGTCGGCGGGATCGCGGCGCGGACGATGCGGCGCGCGTTGTCGAGGCTGTCGCGGTCGATCATGTTCAGGCTCCCAGGTGCGGCGTTTCGAGGGTCACGGGCCCGCGGGCGCCCCTCAGCATGACGCTGATCGGCGGCGCCCCGGGCCGGTGCTCGGATTCGATGGCCGCGGGCAGCGCGGTCGTCAGCGCGGCGGGCCAGCCGGCCACGCCCATCGCCTGCAGGGTCGCGCCGCTGGCGGGCATCGAATCGGTCGGATGCATGTCGCCCCATTCAATCAGCGCCGGTGCGGCACCGCCGAGCGGCCGGTGGCCGTCGGCGCGCACGCCGATGCGCCAGCGCAGCAGGCCCTGCGGCGTGATGCGCTCGGCTTGCCGCGGCTCGCCGCAGTCGATGCCGCCGGCGAGCAGTGCGGCGCGGGTGGCGGCGATCGCCTCGCAGCGCGCGACCCAGTGCAACAGGCGCGGGCCCTGCGCAAGCGCGCGCTGCAGCGTCGCGTCGTCGAGGTCGAACCAGCGCGCATGCGGCGGTGGCGGCGCATCCGGGTCGATCGCGATGATCTCGAAATAGCTGCGCGGAAACCGCGCCGAGCCGATCCCGAACACGCGGTTGTGCGTGCCCATCAGCGCATGGCGCCCGCCCGCTTCGGGCCGGATGCCGAGCGTCGCGTCGCACCAGTCCAGCCCTTCCGTGAGCGTGCGTGCGCCCAGCACCAGATGATCGAGCGCCAGCAGCGGCATCGCGTTGCCCGCCAGTCAGAGAAGGAGGGCGCCGCGCACGCAGCTGACGCTGTGCCCGCCGACCCAGACCTGGCCGTCGACCCGTTCGATGAACACGCGGCCGCGACGCGCCAGCCGTGCGCCCTGCGCGGCGACATAGGCGGTCGGCGCGACGCCGCTGCCGATCAGCCATTGCGCGAGGCCGGCGTTCAGGCTGCCGGTCACCGGGTCTTCGTAGCCCGGGCCCTCGCCGATCAGCGCGCGCACCTCGAACTGCGCGTCATGCCTCGCGCCATGGGCGCCGACGACGCCGAGCTTGATGCCCGCCAGCGCCGCCCAGTCGGGGCGCAGCGCCAGCACGGCTTCGGCCGACGCGAGGCGGATCGCGCACCAGCCCGGGCCGTTGTCGACCCACTGGTGGTCGAGCACCGCACCGGCCTGCAGCCCCAGCGCCGCGACGATGCGCGCCAGCAGCGCGGGCTCGAGCGGCCCGCTGCGCACGCAGGGCGGCGCCGCGAACGCGAGGCGTGCGTGGCGGCGGCGCAGCCGGATCAACCCGACCGCGCACTGCTGCACGACCTCGTCGGCGCCGCGTGCCACGCCGCCGGCCTCGAGCCACGCGTGGCAGCTGCCCAGCGTCGGGTGGCCGGCGAACGGCAACTCGCGGTGCGGCGTGAAGATGCGCACGCGGTAGTCGGCGGCCGGGTCGGCAGGCGGCAGCAGAAAGGTCGTCTCGCTCAGGTTGGTCCAGCGCGCGAACGCCGCCATCTGCGCGTCGCTCAGGCCCTGCGCGTCGTGCACCACCGCGAGCGGGTTGCCCAGCAGCGGCGTGTCGGTGAAGACATCGACCTGCGTGAATGTCAGCCCCTCGCCCGACGGGTACGCCGGTCGATTCCCCGAGGGGATGCGGGCCGGCTCGGGAGCGGCCCGGCGCTCGTCCCGCGTCATGCGGTTCCCTTCAGCGCCTGCGCCAGCAACGCGACACCGCGCTCGATCTCGGCCGGCGCAACGGTCACGAACGACAGCCGCAAAGTGTTCGGCTTCGGGGCGGCGGCGAAGAACGCCGCGCCGGGCACATAGGCCATGCCGAGCGCGACCGCCTTCGGCAGCAGCGCGGTCGCGTCGACGCCCTCGGGCAGTTCGACCCAGAAGAACATGCCGCCGCTCGGCACGTTCCAGCGGCAGCCCGCCGGCAGGTGCTTCTCGAGCGCGGCGCGCATCGCGTCGCGCTGCGCCTTGTAGCGCGCGCGGATCGTCGGCACGTGGGTGCGCAGGAAGCCGTCGCGGATCACTTCGTACACGACACGCTGGTTGAAGCCCGGCGTGTGCAGGTCGGCCGCCTGCTTGGCCTGCAGCAACTTGGGGCACAGCGCCGGCGGCGCGATCACGTAGCCGAGCCGCAGCCCCGGCGCGAGCACCTTCGAGAACGAGCCGAGATACACCGTGCCCTCCGGCCAGCGCGACGCCAGCGACGGCGGCGGCGGCGCGTCGAACCACAGATCGCCGTACGGGTTGTCCTCGACGATCGGCAGACCGAGCGCGCGCGCGGCGTCGACCAGCGCGGCGCGCCGGTGCTCGCTCATGCAGCGCCCGCTCGGGTTCTGGAAGTTCGGCAGCATGTACAGGAAGCGCGCACCCTGGGCGATGCCCAGCGCGTCGGGCAGCGGGCCGTCGTCGTCGCAGGGCACGCTGATCACCTCGGGCTCGTAGGGCGCAAAGGCCTGCAGCGCGCCGAGATAGGTGGGCGATTCGACCGCGACCGTGCTGCCGGCGTCGATCAGGATCTTGGCCGTGAGGTCCAGCCCCTGCTGCGAGCCGGTCGTGATCAGCACCTGCGGCGCATCGACCGCCAGCCCCTGCGCCGCCATCTGCCGCGCGACCCATTCGCGCAGCGGCGCGAAGCCTTCGCTGGCGGCGTACTGCAGCGCCTCGCGCGGGTGATCGCGCAGCACGCGGGTGGTGGCCTCGCGCATCGCGTCGATCGGGAAGCTGTCCGGCGACGGCAGCCCGCCGGCCAGCGAGACGATGCCGGGGTGCTCGGTGACCTTCAGGATCTCGCGAATCACCGACGGGTTCATGCTCTCGGCGCGGCGCGCGAGTTGCCAGGGCGTGGCGTTGACGAGGGGAGCAGTCATCACCGGTTCCGGGGTTGCAGAGTGGCCATGCTGGCGGGCATCTTCTTGCTGACGAAGACGACCGCGATCACCGCGAGCGAGAACAGCACGGTGGTCGCGTCGAGCGTTTCGCCCAGCACCGGCACCGCAAACAGCAGCGCGAGGAACGGCTGCACGAGTTGCACCTGACTGACCCGCACGGTGCCGCCGAGCGCCAGGCCGCGGTACCAGGCGAAGAAGCCGAGCCACATCGAGAACAGGGTGACATAGGCGAAGCCGCCCCACGAACTTGCGCGCACCGGCGCGGCCGGCCAGGTCGCGAGGCTCAAGGGCAGCGTCAGCGGCAGGCTGATCACCAGCACCCAGCAGATCACCTGCTCGGCGGGCAGCTCCGCGGCGACGCGGGCGCCGGCGACATAGCCTACGGCAGCGCTGACGACCGCCAGCAGCAGCAGGCCGTCGGCTGCGGACAGCTGGCCGGCACCGCGCCAGGCGGCGAACGCCAGCACCATCGCACAGCCGAGCACGGCGCAGGTCCAGAAGCCGTTCGAGGGTCGCTGACGGAAGAAAATCGCCGCGGCGACCGCGGTCGCGAGCGGCATCAGCCCGGTGACGACCGCCGCGTGCATCGCATCGACCTGGCGCAGCGCCAGGCTCAGGAACAACGGGAAGCCGACCACCGTGCCGAGCGCCGAGGTGGCCAGCGCCGCCAAATGCCGCCGCTGCACGCGCGCTGCGCCGGTCACCCGCAGGTACAGCAGGCTGAGCAGCCCGGCGCACGCGGCGCGGCCGGCGGTGACGAACAGCGGCGGCAGCTGCGGGTCGCTGGCCGGGCCGACCGCCAGACGCGTCATCGGCAAGGTCATCGCGAAGATCACGACACCCAGCAGCCCGAGCCACAGGCCGCGGGTCTCGTCGTGCGCGTTCGTCGTCATGGCCGCAGTCTACGCCCGCAGACCAGCACAGAACCAGTACACTCGGCCAGACGATCAACGCCTCTGTATCGGTCTTCAGGGCAGCACACCGAACACCCATGCCGGACCCAGCTTCCCCGCCCCGCCCGGCCCCGCTGTCGCGCGGGGCCGACACCACGCTGACCGAGCAGCTTGCCGGCCGGTTCAGAGACCGCATCCAGCAGCGCCTGCTGGCACCGGGCGCACGGCTGCCATCGGTGCGCGAATGTGCACGCCGCCACCGGGTCAGCCCGCACACGGTGGTCGCGGCCTACGACCAGCTGCTCGCGCTCGGGCTGGTTGAGGCGCGCAAGCAGCGCGGCTTCTTCGTGCGCGACGGCGCGGCGGCGCGCCCCGCAGCATCGGGCACGCACGCCACCGACCGTGTCAGCGCGCACCCGCTGCCGGTCAGCGCCACCGCGCTGATCCGCGGCATGTTCCAGCCGCCCGGCGCGCGGCCGATGCCGGGCCTGGGCACGCTGCCGGCCGACTGGCTCGACCTGCCGCTGCTCGCCGGCGCGCTGCGCAAGGTCTCGAGCGGCGCGCAGCTCGGCGCGGTGTCGCTGCAGTACGGCGAGCCCGCCGGCGAAGGCCGGCTGCGCCAGGCGCTCGCGGCCAAACTGGCCGATTTCGGCGTCAGCGCGTCGGCCGGGCAGATCATCACGACGATCGGTGCGACGCAGGCGCTCGATGTCGTGACGCGCACCCTGGTGCGCGCCGGCGACAGCGTGCTGGTCGACGAGCCCGGCTGGTCGGTCGAGTACGCGCGGCTGGCGGCGCTCGGCCTGCGCGTGCTGCCGGTGCCGCGCGGCGAGGACGGCCCCGACCTCGGCGTCATGCAGCGCCTGATCGAGGCGCAGAAGCCGGCGCAACGGCCGCGCCTGTACGTCACGGTCTCGGTGCTGCACAACCCGACCGGCGCCTCGCTGTCGCTGCAGGCCGCGCACCGCGTGCTGCAGCTCGCCCAGGCGCACGACCTGCACGTCGTCGAGGACGACACCTATGCCCACCTCGCGCCGGCGCACCTGCCGCGCATGGCAGCGCTGGACGCGCTCGAACGCACGATCTACATCTCGGGCTTCTCGAAGATCCTGGTGCCGAACTGGCGCGTCGGCTTCATCGCCGCGCCGCGGGCGCTGGTCGAGCGGCTGGTCGACACCAAGCTGCTGACCACGCTGACGACGCCCGGCATCACCGAGCTGGCGCTGGCGCACTGCCTGGAACAGGGCTTGCTGCGACGCCACACCGAGCGCGTGATGGACCGCCTCGCGCACGCCCGCGAACGCACCGTGAAGCTCGCCGAGGCCCATGGCGGGCGGTTCGCGGCGCCGCCGCGCGGGCTGTTCGGCTGGGTCGATGTGGGCGTCGACACCGAGCGCCTCGCCGAACTGATGCTCGACGACTGGTTGATCGCGCCGGGTGCGCTGTTCCACGCCAGCCACCGGCCGACCACCCTGATGCGCATCAACTTCGCGACCTCGCAGGACACCCGCTTCTGGCGCGCGCTAGCCCGTGCCCGCGGCAGCTTGCGGCCGGCTCGATCGAACGGCGAGCAGGGATAACCCGATCCGGGCGTGTGGTAAGCGCGGGTTACAGGCGAAAATAGGCGTTCCATGAAAGGCGAGCTGTTCGACTCCACCATCCCCTTCGGCGAACCGGAGTTGCTGAAGGCGAGTGCGTACCGGCGCTACCTCGACGAACTCGAGGTGGACACGGGGTCCGGCCGCACGAGCGCGCACCTGTCGCAGCTGAGCCCTTCGCTGCAGGCCGATCTGTGGCGCCATGAGCAGCACGCCGGTGGTTACGAGATCGTCGAAGCAGTCGCGGCGTGCATCAGGCATTCGTCTCGGGTGACGATTCATCTGCAGTGCGCCGAACGGGTCGTGCCGCTGACCGTGTTCCCCCAGGAGCGCCTGGTCCACTGCCCGATGAATCTCGGCGAGCTGATCGAACGCCATCTGTCGCAACTGCACGTGATGCACCTCGAGCCGGCCATGTTGCGCCCGCCCGGCGACGCGGCGCACGAGCTGGTCGGCGAGGCGCGGCTGTACCACCCGCTGACACCGTTGCTGTGGGCGCTCGCGATGCGCGGCCCGCGCCGCGAGTTGTTGCCCGAGATCGCCGGCCCCGCGGTCTACCGGGTCTCGCCGGCGCTCGATCTGGGGGCGCTGCCGATCAGCGGCGCGCTGCGCGCCGCGATCGATCGGCTGCACCACCAGGCGATATCGCTGAGCGGCCTGGCGGCGTGGCCGGCCTTCGACCGCGAGCGCGCGGTGCGGCTGCTGAACGCGCTGTACCTGCAGGCCGGGCTGATCGTCAGCCGCTCGCACCCGGATGCGGTGCGGGAAAGCTGGTTCGGCATCTGAACCCGGGCGCCGACGCGCCGATCAGCGCGCGCCGAGGTCTTCCCAGCGCTCCATCGCGGCCAGCAGCTCGTCGTCGATTTTCGCGTGCCGGGCCTGCGCCTGCATCGCCTTGTCGGCTTCCTTCGAGTACGACTCGGGCCGTGCGAGGAACTCGCCGAGCGCCTTCTGCTCGCCCTCCAGCGCTTCGATGCGCCTGGGCAGTTCGTCGAGCTCGCGCTGTTCCTTGTAGCTGAGCTTGCGCGGCTTGGACGGGGCCGGGGCAGCCGCGGCCGGCGGCGCCGCCGGCGGCACTTCCCTGGCCTTGCCCGACGCGCGTGCCGCCTGCTCGCGCAGCGCGCGGGCGCGGTCGCGCTGGACCATCCAGTCCTCGTAGCCGCCTTCGTACTCGCGCCAGCGACCGGGCGACTCGTCGCCCTCCCAGACGATCGTGCTGGTCACGACGGTGTCGAGAACGCGCCGGTCGTGGCTGACCAGGAAGACCGTGCCCTGGTAGTTCTGCAGCAGCTCCTCGAGCAGCTCGAGGGTGTCGATGTCGAGGTCGTTGGTCGGCTCGTCGAGCACCAGCACGTTGGCCGGCAGCGCGAACAGGCGCGCCAGCAGCACGCGGTTGCGCTCGCCGCCGCTGAGCGTGCGCACCGGTGAGTTGGCGCGCGCCGGCGCGAACAGGAAGTCGTTCAGGTAACTCATCACGTGCCTGCGCGCGCCGTTGAACTCGACCCATTCGCTGCCCGGGCTGATCGTGTCGGCCAGCGTCGCGTCGAGGTTCAGCGTGCTGCGCATCTGGTCGAAGTAGGCGACCTCGAGCTTGCTGCCCTGGCGGATCTTGCCGCTCGCCGGTTGCAGCTCGCCCAGGATCAGCTTCAGCAAGGTCGTCTTGCCGGCCCCGTTCGGCCCGATCAGGCCGACCTTGTCGCCGCGCAGGATGGTCGCGCTGAAGCCCTTGACGATGACCTTCTCGGCGCCGCGGTCGCCGAAGCTCAGCGAGACCTCCTTCAGTTCCGCGACGATTTTGCCGCTGGGAGCGCCCGAGTCGACCTCCAGCCGCACCTGGCCGAGCGAATCGCGCCGCTTCTGGCGCTGGTCGCGCAGCACTTCGAGGCGCTGGATGCGCGCGACGCTGCGCGTGCGGCGCGCCTCCACGCCCTTGCGGACCCAGACCTCTTCCTGCGCGAGCAGCTTGTCGGCGCGCGCGTTCGCCAGCGCGTCCGACGCCAGCTGGTCTTCCTTCAGGCGCTCGTAGGCGCTGAAGTTGCCGGGGTAGCTGCGGATCACGCCGCGGTCGAGTTCGACGATGCGCGTGGCCACGCCGTCGAGGAACGCGCGGTCGTGGGTGATCAGCATCACGCTGCCCTTGAAGCCGCGGAGCAACTCCTCCAACCACGCAATGGAATCGAGGTCGAGGTGATTCGTCGGCTCGTCGAGCAGCAGCACATCGGGCACCGCGACCAGCGCCTGTGCCAGCGCGACACGCTTCTTCATGCCGCCCGAAAGCTGGCCGATCTCGCGCGCGCCGGTCAGGTGCAGCTGCGCCAGCGTGGTCTCGACGCGCTGCTCCCAGTTCCACGCGTCGAGCGCCTCGATGCGGGTCTGCAGCGCGTCCAGATCGACGCCCTCGGCGTGCTCTTCGTAGGCCTGGCGCACGGCGCGCGCCTCGGCCACGCCCTCGCTGACCGCGTCGAACACGCTGTGGCCGGGCTCGAACACCGGCTCCTGAGGCACGTAGCAGATGCGCACGCCCTGCGTCATCTGCAGCAGGCCGTCGTCGAGCTTCTCCTGGCCAGCGATGATCTTCAGCAGCGACGACTTGCCGGCGCCGTTGCGGCCGATCAGGCCGAGGCGCTCGCCGGCTTCGAGCGAGAATCCGGCACCATCGAGCAGGGCCACGTGGCCATAGGCCAGGTGGGCGTTGGACAGGGAAAGAACAGCCATGAAGTCACGCGCGGCCGCGGTGCGAACGCACGCGGCTCCAAGGGAAAACGCGGATTATCCCCGGGACTCAGTTCGCGAGCGCTCCCTCCAGTGCATCGACGAACGTCTTCGCGACATCGAAGCCGCTTTGCGTCGTGATCTCCTGGAAGCCGGTCGGGCTGGTGACGTTGATCTCGGTCAGGCAGTCGCCGATCACGTCCAGGCCGACCAGCAGCAGGCCGCGCGCCGCGAGCACCGGCCCGATCGCCTCGGCGATCTCGCGGTCGCGCGCCGCGAGCGGCTGCGCCACGCCCTTGCCGCCGACCGCCAGGTTGCCGCGGATCTCGCTGCCCTGCGGGATGCGCGCGAGCGCAAACGGCACCGGCTTGCCGCCGATCACGAGGATGCGCTTGTCGCCGTTGACGATCTCGGTCAGGTAGCGCTGCGCCATCACCGTTTCTGCACCGCCCTTGTTCAGCGTCTCGACGATGCTGCCCAGGTTCAGCCCGTCCGGGCCGACGCGGAAGATGCCCATGCCGCCCATGCCGTCGAGCGGTTTCAGGATGATGTCGCGGTGCTCGGCGTGAAAGCGCTTCACGTCGGCCTCGCTGCGCGTCACCAGGGTCGGCCCGATGAACTGCGGGAACTCGAGGATCGCGAGTTTCTCGGGGTGGTCGCGCAGCGCGCGCGGGCTGTTAAAGACGCGCGCGCCTTCGCGCTCGGCCTGCTCGAGCAGGTGTGTCGCGTAGAAATACTCGCTGTCGAAGGGCGGGTCCTTGCGCATGATCACCGCGCCGACATCGGCGAGCGCGGTCAGCTGCACGTCGCCCTGCGGCGCGAACCAGGCGTGCGCATCACCGGTCAGCGTGAACGCGCGCAAAGGCGCGCCGACCCTGCCGCCGCGCTGCCACATCAGGTCCTCGGGTTCGCACGCAAGCAGTTGGTGGCCGCGCGAGGCTGCCTCGCGCATCATCGCGAAGGTCGAATCCTTGTAGGTCTTGAACTTCTCCAGCGGGTCGGCGACGAACAGCAGTTTCATGATCGGGATCAGAGAGGAGCGCGGGGCCGCCACTGTTGCACAAAAAGGGCGAGCGCGCCGGCGACCACGCCCCAGAACGCCGAGCCGATGCCGGCCAGGCTGAGGCCGCTGAGCGTGACCAGAAAGGTGATCGGCGCGGCCTCGCGCTGCGCGTTGTCCTTGAGCGCCACCGCCAGGCCGCCGCCGATGCTGCCCAGCAGTGCCACGCCGGCGATCGCGACGACGAGTTCGCGCGGGAACGCGGTCAGCACGCCCGTCGCCGCCGCGCCGAACAGCCCGGCGACGCAATAGAGCAGCCCGCACGCGGCGGCGGCCACGCAGCGCTTGCCGGGGTCGGGATGCGCCTCGCGTCCCATCCAGATCGCGGCCGTGATCGGCGAGAGATTGAGCGCGAACGCGCCGAAGGGCGCGAGCAGCAGCGTCGCGACCCCGGTCAGCCGCACCAGCGTGAACGCAGACTTCACGGCGACGAACGCGCCGAGCCCGGAGCGCGTCAGCACGCCGGCGAGCAGCGCGCTGGCGATCGCATCGGGATGCGACCGAGCAGTTTCTCGAACCAGCCGGTGACGCCGAACAAGGTGATCAGCGCCGCGCAGGCGATGAACGCGCCGGTCGCCTCCGCCATGCCGAAGTCGCCGGCCAGCACCGCGACGAAGCCGGCGGTGGCGGCGGACAGGGAGAGGTCTCGAAGCAGTGAACGCATCGAGCGAGGATAGCCGCGCGATGCGAGGCGGCATCGGCTCCGGCGCGCCGCAGCGCCGCAGCGCCGGGCAACGCTCAGATCTCCAACTTCGACCCCAGTTCCACCACCCGATTCGTCGGCAGGCTCAGAAAATCGGCCGCCCCCGCGGCGTTGCGGTGCATGCTCGCGAACAGCTTCTCGCGCCAGTCGGCCATGCCGCCGCCGATCGTGGGCATCACGATGTCGCGCGACAAAAAGTACGAGGTGTCCATCTCGTCGATCACGCAGCCGCGCCGCTCCAGCAACGCGAGCGCCTCGGGCACGTCGGGCTCGTTCTTGAAGCCGAAGTTCAGCGTCACCTGCCAGCAATCGTGCCCCAGGGCCTCCATCTCGCAGCGCTTGTCGAAGCCGATCCACGGCACCTCGTGCTGGCGCACCGTGACGAACAGGTTAGTCGCGTGCAGCACCTTGTTGTGCTTCAGGTTGTGCAGCAGCGCGTTCGGCGTGATGCCCTGATCGCTGACCAGAAAGACCGCCGTGCCCTGCACCCGCGTCGGCGGGCTGACGAATACCGCCTCGAGGAAGCTCTTCAGGTCGATCGCATCCTCGCGCAGCCGCGCCGTCATCAGCTTGCGCCCCTGCTTCCAGGTCATCATCAGCGTGAACATCACCAGGCCGATCGCGACCGGGAACCAGCCGCCGTCGAACACCTTGACGACGTTGGCGCTGAAGTAGACGAAGTCGACGATGAAGAAGAAACCCGTCGCCGCGAAGCTGAGCGACCAGCGGTACTTCCAGCCGTAGCGGATCACGAAGAAGGTCATCGTCGTCGTGATGAGCATGTCGATCGTCACCGCGATGCCGTAGGCCGCCGCCAGCTTGGTGGTCGAGCCGAACACCAGCACCGCGATCACGATGCAGACGTACAGGCCCCAGTTGATGAAGGGCAGGTAGATCTGTCCGGCTTCGCGCGCCGAGGTGTGCAGGATTCGCAGTCGCGGCAGGTAGCCGAGCTGGATCGCCTGCTTGGTGACCGAGAACGCCGCGGTGATCAGCGCCTGCGAGGCGATCACGGTCGCGCAGGTCGCCAGGCCGATCAGCGGGTACAGCGCCCACTCCGGCGCCATCTCGTAGAACGGGTTCTTCACGCGGCTCGGGTGCCCGAGCAGCATCGCGCCCTGGCCGAAGTAGTTCAGCACCAGCGCCGGCATCGCCAGGGTGAACCACGCCACGCGGATCGGCTTCTTGCCGAAGTGGCCCAGGTCGGCGTACAGCGCCTCGGCGCCGGTCACGCACAGCACCACCGAGCCGAGCGCGATGAACGCGACATGCGGATTGCCGACCAGGAACACGAGCGCGTAGTGCGGGCTCAGCGCCCACAGGATCGCCGGGTTCTCGGCGATGTGCTGCAGGCCCAGCACCGCCAGCACGATGAACCACAGCACCATCACCGGCCCGAACATCTTGCCGACACTCGCGCTGCCGTGGCGCTGCACGAAGAACAGCGCCGTCAGCACCAGCAGCGTGACCGGGACGACGTACTCGTGAAGCGCCGGCGCGGCGACTTGGAGGCCCTCGACCGCCGACAGCACCGAGATCGCCGGGGTGATCACGCCGTCGCCGAAGAAGATCGCGGTGCCGAAGATGCCCAGCAGCAACAGGCGCCGGCGCAGCGCGGGCTTGCCACGCACCGCGGTCGAGGCCAGCGCCAGCATCGCGATCAGGCCGCCCTCGCCGTTGTTGTCGGCGCGCAGGATCAGCACCACGTACTTGACCGAGACCACCACCGTCAGCGTCCAGAACACCAGCGAAAGCACGCCGTAGATGTTCTCGGCGGTCAGGATCACACGGCCGTGCGCGAACACCTCTTTCAGCGCATACAGCGGGCTGGTGCCGATGTCGCCGTAAACGACGCCGACGGCCGCCAGGGTGAGCCCGGCCAGTGCGGACCGGGAGGGCGAAGAAGTGGTGCTCAAGCCGACTGCCGCAAGTGCTGATCGAATGTCATTGTGCCCCGGCGCCACGCGCCGACGCCTAGATCTGGACCTTGGTGCCGAGCTCGACCACGCGATTCGGGGGCAGGTTCAGGAAGTCGGCCGCCGAGGACGCATTGCGGTGCATGTTCGCGAACAGCTTCTCGCGCCACGGCGCCATGCCGCCGCCCAGCGTGGGCACGACGGTGGCGCGCGACAGGAAGTACGAGGTCATCATCGGGTCGACCTCGAAGCCGTGGCCCGCCAGCGATTCGAGCGCGGCCGGCACGTCGACGTCGTTCTTGAAGCCGAAGCTCAGGCTCACCGCCCAGCAGCCCTTGCACAGCGGCTGGGCCCGGGCGCGCTGCGCGAACGGCACCCACGGCACGTCGAGCGTGGTCACGGTGACGAACAAGTTCGTCTCGTGCAGCACCTTGTTGTGCTTCAGGTTGTGCAGCAGCGCGGTCGGCGTCAGGTCGGCCTCGCCGTTCATGAACACCGCGGTGCCGGGCGCGCGCATCGGCGGGTCGGCGAGCACGCTCTGCAGGAACGGCTTGAGCTCGATCGCGTCGGCGCGCAGGCTCGCGCCCAGCAGATCGCGACCGCGCGCCCAGGTCATCATCACGGTGAACACGAAGGCCGCGATCAGCAGCGTGAACCAGCCGCCCGACAGCACCTTCAGGATGTTCGACGCGAAGAACACCCCCTCGATCGCGAGGAAGAAGCCGGTCGCGGCCAGGCACAGCCACAGCGGGTAGTTCCAGCGGTAGCGGATCACGAAGAAGGTCATCACGGTGGTCAGCACCATCGTTCCGGTGACCGCGATGCCGTAAGCGGTGGCCAGCGCGCTCGACGAGCCGAAGTGCAGCACCGCAGCGACGATTGCCGCGTACTGCAGCCAGTTCACGCCCGGGATGTAGATCTGCCCGGTGTCGCGCACCGAGGTGTGCAGCACGCGCAGGCGCGGCAGGTAGCCGAGCTGGATCGCCTGCTTGGTGACCGAGAAGGTGCCCGAGATCGTCGCCTGCGACGCGATCACGGTGGCGAGCGTGGCCATCACGACCATCGGCAGCAGGAACCAGGACGGCACCATGTTGAAGAACGGGTTGTCGGCCTTGCCCGGATCTATCAGCATCAGCGCGCCCTGGCCGAAGTAGTTCAGCACCAACGCCGGGAACACCAGCGCGAACCACGCGAGCTGGATCGGCTTGCGGCCGAAATGGCCCATGTCGGCGTACAGCGCTTCGGCGCCGGTGACGGCCAGGAACACCGCGCCGAGGACGAGCAAGGTCGACCGCCCGTGCTCGATGCCGAAGCTCAGCGCGTGCCACGGGTTCAACGCGTACAGCACCTGCGGCGCGCGCGCGATCCAGACCACGCCCCAGAAGCCGATCACGACGAACCAGACGATCGTGAACGGCCCGAACCAGCGCCCCATCGCGCCGGTGCCGTAGCGCTGCACGGCATACAGCACGGTGATGACCGCCAGCGTGATCGGCACGACATAGGGCTTGAACGTGGGCGTGGCGACCTCCAGCCCCTCGACCGCCGACAGCACCGAGATCGCCGGCGTGATCACGCCGTCGCCGTAGAACAGCGCCGCGCCGAGGATGCCCATCACGATCAGCGCGCGGAGCAGTCGCGGCCGTTCGCGCGTGGCCTGCGACGCCAGCGCCATCAGCGCCATCGTGCCGCCCTCGCCGTTGTTGTTGGCACGCATGATCAGCAGCACGTACTTCAGCGAGACGATCACCGTCAGCGTCCAGAACACCAGCGACAGCACACCCAGGATGTCGGGCTCCGACAGTGTCGCGTGCTTGGTGGCGAAGACCTCGCGCAACGCGTACAGCGGGCTGGTGCCGATGTCGCCATAGACCACTCCGAGCGCGCCCAGGGTCAGGGCGGCGAGGCGGGAACGGCCGGATTTGCTGCTCACAAGAACTGACCCCGCGGCAAAGCGCGGGGTGTCGGTCGGTAGGAAGGGGATTCTGCGCCCGTCCCCGGGTCGGGTCGGCTAGCTCAGGCACATGATGTTGCGGCGCAGCAACCGCGCCCGGCACTCCGTCTACTCGTAGACCTCGGCGTTCGGGTCGGTGGCTTCCAGCTCGTAGCTGGCCGCCACCATCGCCAGGCGCGCGATCACGCCGTACATGTAGAAGCGGTTCGGTGCGCTCGCGCCCGGCTTGGCGCCGGGTTTGGGCAGCTGGTTGTGCTCGGCGAACGCGAGCGGCGCGAAGCTCGCGCCCGGCGCGTTCAGGTTCTCGTCGATACCGCGCTCGGCGTTGACGCGGTAGAAGCCGCCGACCACGTAGCGGTCGATCATGTAGACCACCGGCTCGGCGACCGCGCCGTTGACGCGCTCGTAGGTCGGCACGCCCTCCTGCAGGATGACCTCGTGCACCTCCTGGCCGTCCTTGCCGATGCTCATCCTGTTGCGCGTGCGGCGCGACAGATCGGCCAGGTCCTTCGGGTCGCGCACCGTCATGATGCTGGTGCCACCGGTGCCGGCGTCGGCCTTGACGATGATGAACGGCTTCTCCTGGATGCCGTATTCCTTGTACTTGCGGCGCACCTTGCCGAGCAGGGTCTCGGCGTTGCTCATCAGGCATTCGTCGCCGGTGCCGTCCTCGAAGTTGACCTGGCCGCAGCGCGCGTACATCGGGTTGATCAGCCACGGGTCCATGCCGAGCAGCTTGGCGAACTTCTTCGCGACCTCTTCGTAGGCATGAAAGTGGTTCGACTTGCGCCGCATCGCCCAGCCCGCGTGCAGCGGCGGCAGCAGGTACTGCTCGTGCAGGTTGTCCAGCACCTTGGGCACGCCGGCCGACAGGTCGGTGTTCAGCAGGATCGTGCAGGGGTCGAAATTCTTCAGGCCGAGGCGCCCCCGGGTGCGCAGCAGCGGCTCCAGGGTCAGCGTGCTGCCGTCGGGCAGCGTGACTTCGGTCGGCTGCTCGATCGATTCGTCCAGCGTGCCCAGACGCACGTTCAGCCCGGCCATGTGGAAGACCTGCATCAGGCGCTGCACGTTGGCGAGGTAGAAGGTGTTGCGCGTGTCCTTGTCGGGCACCAGCAGCAGGTTCTTCGCCTCGGGGCAGATCTTCTCGATCGCCGCCATCGCGGCCTGCACCGCCAGCGGCAGCATCTCGTCCGTCAGGTTGTTGAAGCCGCCGGGGAACAGGTTGGTGTCGACCGGCGCGAGCTTGAAGCCGGCGTTGCGCACGTCCACCGAGGTGTAGAACGGCGGCGTGTGCTCCATCCACTCGAGCCGAAACCAGCGCTCGATCGCCGGCAGCGATTCGAGGATGCGCTGCTCGAGCTCGTTGATCGGGCCGTTCAGGGCGGTGATGAGGTGCGGAACCATGCGGGGGTCTCTGGGAGCGTTGAGGCGCCGGGTCGATTCTAGGCATCTGGGGATCGCAGGCCGCCGACGCAAGCGTGGCGCGGCACGAAAAAAGGGCCACCTCGCGGTGACCCTGGGCTGAACCGGTCGCGCCCGTACGGGGCGCGGCGCGTCAGTTGTGGTACGCCGTCTCGCCGTGGGCGCTGATGTCCAGGCCCTCGCGCTCGTCTTCCTCGGTCACGCGCAGGCCGATGAGCTTGTCGACGATGAAGTAGGACACGAGCGAGACCACCCCGGACCAGACGATCGTCAGGACCACGGCCTTGAGCTGGATCAGGAACTGATCCAACATGCCGTTGGAACCGACCGTCGCGGTGACCCAGTCCGTCACCAGGCCCGGGCCGCCCAGCGCCTGGTTGTTGAAGATGCCGGTCAGCAACGCGCCGGTGATGCCGCCGACACCGTGTACGCCGAACACATCGAGCGAGTCGTCCGCGCGGAGCAGCTTCTTCAGGCCGGTCACGCCCCACAGGCACAGGAAGCCCGCGGCGCCGCCGACGACCATCGCGCCCATCAGGCCGACGTTGCCGGCCGCCGGCGTGATCGCCACCAGGCCCGCCACCGCACCCGACGCGGCACCCAGCATCGAGGCCTTGCCCTTCAGCAGCGATTCACCGATGCACCATGTGAGCACCGCGGCGGCCGTGGCACTGAAGGTGTTCATGAACGCCAGCACGGCGCTGTTGCCGGCCTCGAGCGCGGAACCCGCGTTGAAGCCGAACCAGCCGACCCACAGCAGCGCGGCACCGACCATCGTCAGGGTCAGCGAGTGCGGCGTGAACGCCTCCTTGCCGTAGCCGACGCGCTTGCCGATCATGTAGGAGCCGACCAGGCCCGCGACCGCCGCGTTGATGTGCACGACCGTGCCGCCGGCGAAGTCGAGCGCGCCCCACTGCCAGACCAGGCCGGCCTTGGCGTTCATCGCATCGACCACACCCTTGCCGCTGTACGCGTCCGGGCCCATCCAGAACCACGCCATGTGCGCGATCGGCGCATAGCTGAAGGTGAACCACAGCGCCATGAACAGCAACACCGCCGAGAACTTGATGCGCTCGACGAAGGATCCGACGATCAGGCAGCAGGTGATGCCGGCGAACGTGGCCTGGAACGCGGCGAACAGCAACTCGGGAATGTAGACGCCCTTGCTGAACGTGCCGGCCATCGCGAACGATCCGTCGGCCGGGTTGAACAGCCCCTTCATGAACAGCCGGTCGAAGCCGCCGATGTAGGCATTGCCTTCGCTGAACGCCAGGCTGTAGCCGTAGATGCACCACAGCACGACGACCATCGAGAACGTGACCATCACCTGCATCAGCACCGACAGCATGTTCTTGCTGCGCACCAGGCCGCCGTAGAA
>JANXZN010000382.1 GCA_025355545.1 Rhizobacter sp. | reverse complement strand
TACCTGCACGAGCTGATCAAGCAGGAGTCCGCACGCTCGCAGAGTGCGCGCTGGGTGCTCGCCGGCGGCAACCTGCGCCCCGACATGGCCGACACCGTCGCGGCGCTGCAGCGGCAGGGAGGCGCGTACACGCTTGAAACGGTATCGCCGGCCGGCGAGCGCCACTACGAGCGCATCACGTCGATCCGCCAAATCATCCCGTACGAGCCGCAGCTTTCCGGGCTGATCGAGGTCGGCGCCAACCCGAATACGCGCATCATCTCGTTCACCGTCACCGAAGCCGGCTACTACCTCGACAGCGAGAACCGCCTGGAGACGAGCTACGCCGAACTCGCGAGCGACCTCGCCGGCACGACGCGCAGCACGATCTACGGCGCGCTCGCCGCGATCCTGAACGAACGCAAAGAGCGTGACAGCGGCCCGGTGACCTTGCTCAACTGCGACAATCTGCGCAGCAACGGCGAGCGCTTCGGCGCGGGCTTTCGCGACTTCCTCGCGCGCCGCGGCGACGTCGCGCTGCTCGCGTGGGTCCAGGCCAGCACCAGCACGCCGAACGACATGGTCGACCGCATCACGCCCCGACCCTTGCCCGAGGTGGCCGCACGCGTGAAGGCCGCGACCGGCTTCGACGACGGCGCGCCGGTGATGGGCGAGAAGTTCATCCAGTGGGTCATCGAAGACCATTTCATCGCCGGCCGCCCGGCCTGGGAACAGGCCGGCGCCGAGATGGTCGACTCGGTGCTGCCCTACGAGGAGGCGAAGATCCGCATCCTCAATGCCAGCCACAGCTGCTTCGCGTGGGCCGGCGCGCTGATCGGGCTGAACTACATCCACGAGGGGGTCGCGCACCCGTCGATCCGCAAGATGGCGTTCGACTACGTGAGCGACGACGTGATCCCGTCGCTGCATGCCGGCATGAGCCCGTACCCGGTGGACCTCGCCGCGTACCGCGATGTCGTGCTCGACCGCTTCAGCAACCCGCACCTGCGCGACACCAACCAGCGCGTCGCCGCCGACGGCTTCGCGAAGATCCCCGGCTTCCTCGGGCCGACCTTGCGCGAGTGCCTGGCGCGCGGCGCGGCTATCGCGTCGACCGCGAAGCTGCCGGCGCTGTTCTTCGAATTCCTGGGCCGCTGGCACCGCGGCGAGCTGCCGTTCGAGTACCAGGACCAGGGCATGGACGCGGCCGCGGCGCATGCGCTTTTCGAGACCACCGATCCGCTGGGCGCGTTCGGCCGCGACCCGATCCTTTGGGGCCCGCTGGCCGGCGACGAGCGGCTGTGCGCGGCATTGGCAGCGGCACACGCCGACGTGCAGCACTTCCTGCAGGAGAACGCGCATGGCTGAGCAGCTCGCGTCGCATCACGCGCTGATCACCGGCGCCGGTGGCGGCATCGGCCTGGCGGTGACGAAGGCGTATCTGGACGAAGGCGCACATTGCACCGCGGTCGATCTCGGCGCCACGCCGCCGGCCGAACTGGCCGCGCTGATGGTGCGCCACCCGGACCGGTTGCAGTACGTCGGCGCCGATGTCGTCCAGGCCGACAGCATCGCCGCGATGGTCGCCGCCGCGCGTGCGCGCTTCGGCACGATCACGGTGCTGTTCAACAACGCCGCGGTGTTCGACCTCGCGCCGCTGCTCGAGGCCGACGAGGCCAGCTACCGGCGCATCTTCGACGTCAACGTCAAGGGCCTGTTCTTCACGATGCAGGCGGTGCTGAAGCAGATGGTCGCCGACGGCGCGAAGGGCAGCATCATCAACATCGCGTCGCAGGCCGGCCGGCGCGGCGAGGCGCTGGTCGCGCACTACTGCGCGAGCAAGGCGGCGGTGATCAGCTACACGCAGTCGGCGGCGCTGGCGATGGCACCGCACGGCATCCGCGTCAACGGCATCTCGCCGGGCGTCGTCGACACGCCGATGTGGGCGCATGTCGATGCGCTGTTCGCCAGGGCCGAGGGCCTGCAGCCCGGCGAGAAGAAGAAGGCGGTCGGCCTGGCCGTGCCGCTGGGCCGGATGGGTGTGGCCGCGGACATCGCCGGCGCCGCGGTCTTCCTCGCCGGCGACGCATCGGCCTATATCACCGCGCAGACGCTCAACGTCGACGGCGGCAACGTGATGAGCTGACGGTCCAGAATCGCACCATGGGACACAGGCAGGCGCGCACCCCGGAGCTGGAGCACGATTTCGCTCGCGACCCCACGCTCGGCTACGAGCCCGAAGGCAGCTACGGCTACGTGCGCTGCCTCGAGCACGGCTTCCCGAACCCGCTGGTGCGCTGGCATTACCACGAGGAATACGAGCTGCACCTGATCCTGCAGACGCGCGGCAAGGTCTTCGTCGGCGACTACATCGGGCACTTCGAGCCCGGCCACCTGGTGCTGACCGGGCCGCGCCTGCCGCACAACTGGATCTCGACCGACGTCGGCCCCGAGGGCGTGGCGCAGCGCGACGTGGTGCTGCAGTTCTCGGGCGAGCCGCTGAAGCGCGCGGCGGAGCTGATCAGCGACCTGCGCGATGTGCTGCCGCTGCTCGAGCGCGCGCGCTTGGGGATAGAGTTCTTCGGCATGTCCGAGCGCGCCCACGCGAGCCTGCAGCAGATCAAGAGAGCGCACGGCGTCAAGCGCTTCGGCGAGTTCCTGAAATTCCTCGGCGAGCTGGCCGAGTGCACCGACTACCGGCTGCTGTCGAGCATGCCGCTGCAAAGCTTCGACGACGACCATTCGCTGGCGCAGATCAGCGCGATCGTCGACTTCATCACCGAGCATGCAACCGAATCGTTCTCGATGGGCGAGCTGAGCCGACGCGTGGGCATGAGCGAGAGCCAGTTCTCGCGCTACTTCCGGCGTGCCACCGGCAACACCTTCACCGATTTCGTCAATCGCCTGCGCATCGCGCGCGCCTGCCAGCTGCTGATGGAGACGGATCGCTACATCAGCAACGTCTGCTACGACTGCGGCTTCAACAACGTCGCCAACTTCAACCGCCGCTTCCTCGAGATCAAGGGCATGACGCCGAAGGAGTTCCGGCGCCAGGGCGAGGCACGCTTCGGGGGGCGCGCCGCCGAAGTGCACCGCGTCACCCACGGCTGAGCCGTTGCGCGGGCCGGTTCGATCTGTGGCCACCCGGCCACGCCACGGGGGGTTTTCCCCCTTACGGTGGATACCGCTGCGCAAACGATGCGCGGATGATGCGTTCATGGGCGGGCTCGGTGTGCCGGCCGGAGCGATTCAGATGCATTTCGATGAACGCAAGATCGGGGAATACCGCGTCTACACCGGCGCCCTGGAAGGGCCGATGGGCGATGGCTACATCGCCGCACTGGTGGTGCTGCGCGAGCCGGGCTCGGCCGGCGCCACGCGCGAGATCCTGCGCGACGAGAGCCTCGCATGCGGCCACCGCTGGGCATCGGCCGATGCCGCGCTCGCTTATGCGATGACCAAGGCCCACGAGGCGATCCGCAAGCAGGCGCCGATGCCGATCTGCTGATCGCCGCGGCCCCTGGGCCGCGAAGGCCCTTGGCCACGCCCGCCATCGAGAGGCGCGCTGCCATGCGCGCACCTTTAGACTCTGCGCAAATTTTCCTGTCCACGCGCGCCGAGGTCTTCGATGCCCCACAACGTCAGCCTGATCTCCACGATAGCCGCGGGGTTCGGCTTGGCCATGGTCTTCGGCTACATCGCGGCGCGTGTCAAGGTGCCGCCGCTGGTGGGCTACCTGTTCGCCGGCATCCTGATCGGGCCGGCGACGCCGGGCTTCGTCGCCGATGTCGACTTGGCGGGCCAGCTTGCCGAGATCGGCGTGATGCTGCTGATGCTGGGCGTGGGCCTGCACTTCTCGCTGAAGGACCTGCTCGCGGTGCGGCGCATCGCGATCCCCGGCGCGCTGCTGCAGATCGCGGTGGCCACGGCGCTGGGCATGGGCACCGCGACGCTGTGGGGCTGGAGCCTCGGTGCGGCGCTGGTGTTCGGGCTGGCGCTGTCGGTCGCGAGCACGGTGGTGCTGCTGCGCGCGCTCGAATCGCGCGGCGTGCTCGAATCCGTCAACGGCCAGATCGCGGTCGGCTGGCTGATCGTCGAAGACCTCGTGATGGTCCTTGTGCTCGTGCTGCTGCCGGCGCTGGCGCCGCTGCTCGGCGGCGCGGTCGAGCACGCGGCGCCGGGCCAGAACATCTGGGCGACGCTGGCGATCACCTTGGCCAAGGTCGGCGCGTTCATCGCGCTGATGCTGGTGGTCGGGCGGCGCGTGTTCCCGCGCCTGCTGTGGCTGGTCGCGCGCACCGGCTCGCGCGAGCTGTTCACCTTGTGCGTGATCGCCGGCGCGGTCAGCGTCGCCTACGGTTCGGCCAAGCTGTTCGACGTGTCGTTCGCGCTCGGCGCGTTCTTCGCCGGGATGATGATGCGCGAGTCGGAGTTCAGCCACCGCGCCGCCGAAGAGTCGCTGCCGCTGCGCGACGCGTTCTCGGTGCTGTTCTTCGTTTCGGTCGGCATGCTGTTCGACCCGCGCGTGCTGATCGACGAACCGCTGCGCGTACTCGCGGTTGTCGCGATCATCATGGTCGGCAAGACGCTCGCTGCGGTGGTGCTCGTTGTCGCGTTCCGCTACCCGCTGAACAGCGCGCTGACGGTCGGCGCGAGCCTGGCGCAGATCGGCGAGTTCTCCTTCATCCTTGCCGGGCTGGGCGTGGCGCTGAAGCTGCTGCCGGTCGAAGGGCAAAGCCTGATCCTGGCCGGCGCGCTGATCTCGATCGCGCTGAACTCGCTGTTGTTCGGCGCGATCGAGCCGGTGCAGGCCTGGCTGCGCCAGCGCTCGGCGCTCGCGCGCCGGCTCGAGCAGCCCGACGACCCGCTCTCCGAACTGCCGGTGAGCGTCGACACCAGTCTGCTGACCGGCCAGATCGTGCTGGTCGGCTACGGCCGTGTCGGCCAACGCATCGCGCAGGCGCTGGCGGCGCACAAGCTAGTGTAGAGATGCAATCTTGATGGAACTTAACCAAACCCTGCCACACCAATGATCTACTGCAGACTGGTGCGGAGATCGAGAGTGCGAGTTGCCCCTGAGATTGTGCTGTCGGACGAAGAGCGCGAGGTGCTCGACGAG
>JANXZN010000370.1 GCA_025355545.1 Rhizobacter sp. | reverse complement strand
CTGATTCTTCCGGCGGCGTTCCTGCTGCTGCAGTTCGGTCTGTTCAGGTTGTTGCCGGGGCTGGCCGTGAAAGCCTCGTACCTGTTCATGGTCGCGGCGCCGGCACTGGCCGGCATCGTGGCGCTGCGCCGCGGCTGGATCGAGCGCGGCTCGGCGCGCGTCGGCTGGCTCGCGATCGCGCTGTCGCTGGCGATCTGGTCGCTCGGTGCGTTCGGCAATTTCTGGCACGAGGTCATCCTCGGCCGGCTGGACGAGATGTACCGCGACGCGATCCTCGCGTTCAACCTCGCGATCGTGCCGATCACCTTCCTGCTGGCGGGCGAGTGGAACGCCGGCACGCGGCGCCTGCCGCGCCTGGTCGACGCGCTGCTGGCGCTGGCGCTGGGCTATGGCTATTTCGTCTTTACCTGGTCGATGCTGACTGCGCGTGGCGCGCCCGACGAAGCCGGCGTGCGCTCGCTGCTGTGGCTGATGGACGCGCAGAACCTGGTTGTCGCGCTGGGCGCGCTGGTGCGCTGGTTCGCCGCCGAGGAGGCGCAGGAACGCGCGGTCTTCCGTGCGCTCGCCGCCTACACGGTGAGCTACGTGGTGATCGCGTTCGTCAACAACCACTACGTCGTCGCGGACCCGGCTTTCGGGCCGCCGACGAGTTCGATCGTCACCGTCGTGTTCGCGCTGGTCGCGGCACTGGCGCTGCGGCGCCCGTCGGCCGAGCCGGGTCGCCGGCGTCGCAGCGGGCTCACGCGCGCGGTGCACAGCGCGAGCCCGCTGTTCCTGGCCGGGCTGCTGCTGATCGTCGGGCTGTTCCTGATCCGGGTCGAGTACGGGCTGGGCGCGGCCTGCGTGCTGATCGCCGTGCTCGGCTACGGGCTGCGCAGCACGGCCACGCAGCTGCGCCACATCGAGCGCGGGGACGTGCTGCAGCGTGATCGCAGCGCGTTGCAGGCGATTGCCTGGACCGACGCGCTGACCGGCGTCGCGAACCGGCGGTTTCTCGACCATGCGCTGACCGGAGCCTGGCGCAGCGAATGGCGCGCGAGCCAGTCGCTGTCGGTGCTGATGATCGACATCGACCACTTCAAGCTGCTCAACGACCGCTGCGGCCACAGCGCCGGCGACGCCTGCCTGCGCGAGGTCGCGCGCGTGTTGCGGCAGGCGCTGGCGCGCCCGGTCGACGTGCTGGCGCGCTACGGCGGCGAGGAGTTCGTCGCGCTGCTTCAAGAGGCCGACGCCGCCGGCGCGCAGGTCGTCGCCGAGCGGCTGCGCGTCGCGGTACAGGCGCTGGGCATCGTCAACCCCGACAGCCCGCTGGGTGTCGTGACCATCAGCATCGGCAGCGCCAGCGCGGTGCTGCCGCCGGGCGCCGGCGCAGCCGATCTGCTCGACGCGGCCGACAAGGCCCTGTATGAGGCCAAGTGCGGCGGGCGCAACCAGGTTCGCGCGACGGGCTGAGTCGCGCATCGATTCAGGGCTGCGCCAGTTTCGCGAGCAGCTTGCGCAGCGTGCCGATGCCGCGGAACGTGGCGCGCAGCCGCAGCGCCTTCTCGAATGCGGCGTTGGAGAAGGTCGAATCGCTCTGCTTGCGCGTCGACAGCCAGTACAGCTCGCGTTCGTGGACATGGAACCGGTCGACCGCGCTGCCGAAGCCGGCGATGACCCGCTGCGCCGCGGCATCCGGCGCGGCCGCGACGAAGCCGACCACGTGCGTCGCCGCGGCCTCGGCCTCGGCGGCCTCGAACGCCGGGTGCGCGACGACCGCGGCGAGCTCGGCCTCGGTGCGGATGAAGGTGTGGATCTCGAAGCCGAAGCTCTCGTGCAACTGCTTCTCGATGCGTCGCTCGAGCGCCGCGAGCTCGCGCGATCGGGTCTCGAAGATCACGTTGCCGCTGGCGATGAAGGTCTGCACGTTCGCCAGGCCGAGCGCCTCGAACGCGGCGCGCAACGCGTCCATCTTGACGCTGCGGCCGCCGACATTGACGGCGCGCAGGAAGGCGATGCAGTGTGGCATGCACGCCAGCGTAGCAGGGTCCGGTCAGCCGTCAGGCAGCTCGAGCAGCTCGAGCAGCTTGAGCCGCTGCACCTTGCCCGACGGGCCGCGCGGCAGCTCGGCGACGAAGCGCAGGAGCTTCGGCGTCTTGTAGCGGCCCAGGTGCTCGATGCAGAACGCACGCAGGTCGTCCGCGCTGCAGGCAATGCCTTCGCGCAGCACCACGCAGGCCATGATCTCCTGGCCGTAGTGCGGGTCGGGGATGCCGACCGCGGCGGCGTCGAGCACGGCCGGGTGCGCGAGCAGGGCCTCGTCGATCTCGCGCGGCGCGATGTTCTCGCCGCCCTTGATGATCAGCTCCTTGATGCGTCCGGTGACGAAGAAGAAGCCGTCGGCATCGACGTGGCCGAGGTCGCCGCTGCGCAGCCATCCATCGGGCGTGAAGGCGTCGCGCGTCGCCGGGTCGTTCTTGTAGTAGCCGCGCATCACGTTCGGGCCGCGGATCGCGAGTTCGCCGGTCGTGCCCGTCGGCACCGGCTGCAGCGCCGCATCGATCACGCGCGCCTCGCAGCCCGATGCGCGGCCGACCGAACCGAGCTTGCGCCGACCCGCGTCGAGCGGGTTCGAGAACGCCGGCGCGACCGTCTCCGTCAGGCCCATGGTCTCGATGATGCCGATGCCGAACTTCTGCTCGAACGCGCGGTGGTGTTCCGGCGGCAGCGCGGCCGAAGCCGAGCGGCAGAAGCGGATCGCCGCGGTCTGCGCGCGCGGCGGAAGGTCGTCGCGATCCGCGCCCTCGAGCAGGTACGAGATCATCGTCGGCACGACGTTGATCCACGTGCAGCCCGCGGCCTGTTCCCAGAAGCGTGCGGCCGAGAACTTCGCCGGCATCGTCAGGCTGCCGCCGTGCGCGAGCGGCGCGAGCATCGTCACCGCGAACGCGTTGATGTGGTACAGCGGCAGCACCGCGAGCACGCGATCACCGGCGCTCAGGCCGTGCTCGGCGCTGATCGCGTGCGCGTTCGCGGCGAGGTTGGCCTGCGTCAGCATCACGCCCTTGGGCACGCCCGTGGTGCCGGAGGTGAACATCAGCAGCGCGACCGCGTTCGGCGTGGGCTCGTCGACCGGCGCAGCCGGTGAAGAGTCGGCTTCACCCGGCAGGGCCGCAGCATCGGGGTCGGCGACGATCACCGCGACCGGCCGGTCGAGCCCGGCGAGCAGCGCCCGCACGCGCGCTTCCCATTCGGGCGCGACGCAGACCAGCCTGCAGTCCGAATGGCCGAGCACGTAGCGCATCTGCTCGGGCTGCGCCAGCAGATTGACCGGGTTCACGATCATCCCGGCGTGCATCGCGCCGAGCAGCACGCGCAGCGTCTGCAGGCCGTTCGGCATCACGACCGAAACCGTGTCGCCGCTGCTCAAGCCATGGCTACGCAGCAACGCGCCGACGCGGCGGCACGACGCGGCGAGTTCGCCATAGCGCAGCGTCTGCCCGTTGACCAGGCCGATGGCGTACGGCGCGTCGGGCGAACGCGCGGCGCCGCACTCGATCAGCGCGTGCACGCTGGTCGCGGCCTCAGTGCTCACGCGGCACCATGGCGTTCGAAGTACGCGCCGAAGATGTCCTGCTCGCTCGGTACGCGCTCGGGGATCGGCCGTGACACGCGCGTGATGTTCAGGTAATGCCGGTAGTTCATGTTGTCGGAGAAATTGTTCTTGCCCCAGGTGCCGCAGCCCATCGACAGCGAGAACGGCAGCCCGTTGTCGAAGCTGCCGCCGGTGGCGATGCAGTGCGCCTGGTCGACGATCACGCGCGCGACCGGCAAGGTCAGGCCGAGCTGCAGCGCGCGCTCGGGAACCTGGCTGTGCAGGCCGACCGAATGCCCCGCGCCTTCGTACGCATAGATGCGCGCGACGATCTGCGCGGCCCGCGCGAAGTCCGCCGCGCGGTACAGCGCCAGCACCGGGCTGAGCTTCTCGCCCGAGAACGGGTGGTCGTGGCCGACCGCGTCCTCCTCGACCATCAGGATGCGCGGCGCCGCTTGCGCGATCTCGGCCCAGCCGGCCTTGCGCGCGATCTCGGCGGCCGACTGGCCGATCACCGCCGGCGAGAGCTTGCCGTCGGGCCACATCAGCGCCTGCAGATGCGCCTTCTGCGCCGCGTTCAGCAGCACCGCGCCGCGCGCGGCGAGCGCGGCGAGCAGCGGCGCGCGCACCGCGTCGACGACGACCAGGCTGTTCTCCGACGAGCAGCTGGTCGCGTTGTCGAAGGTCTTGGACAGCACGATGCGCTCGGCGGCGAGCGCCACATCGGCGCTCTCGTCGACGATGCCGGCGACATTGCCGGCGCCGACGCCGAAGGCCGGCGTGCCGCTCGCGTAGGCAGCGCGCACGTTGGCCTGCGAACCGGTCGCGACGACGAGGTCGCACAGCGTCATCAGCTCGGCCGTGGCCTGCTTGTTGATGGGGGCCGGCAGCAGCTGCACCAGGTCGCGCGGCGCGCCGACGCGATCCAGCTGCGCGTGGATGAATTCGATCAGCCGCGCCGCGGTGCCCCAGCCCTTCGGCGACGGTGCGACGACGACCGCGTTGCGGCCCTTCAGCGCGTTGATGATCTTGTTCGCCGGGGTCGCGCCGGGATTCGTCGACGGCGTGATCGCGCACACCACGCCGACCGGCCGCGCGATCTCGACGATGCCGCGCGCGGCGTCTTCCGAGATCACGCCGACCGAGCGCGCGCCCTGCAGGGCACGTAGCAGGCCGAGCG
>JANXZN010000359.1 GCA_025355545.1 Rhizobacter sp. | reverse complement strand
CGTCGAGCACCTCGCGCTCTTCGTCCGACAGCACAATCTCAGGGGCAACTCGCACTCTCGTTCTCCACACCAGTCTGTAGTAGATCATTGGTGTGGCGGGGTTGGGTTACGTTCCATCGAGATTGCATCATTACACTAGCGCCGCGTCAGAACCGGCCGGTCAGGTCGGCGCCGAAGCGGTTCGCGCCGACGCTGCCGCGCAGCGCGCCGTTGCCGATCAGCGTCCAGAGCCACCCGATCAACGGGATCAGCCAGACCAGCACCCACCAGCCCGACTTGTCGCGGTCGTGCCAGCGCTTGACGCCGACCGCGGTGCAGGGCCACACCAGCAGCGCGGTCGTCAGCAGTTCGGCGCGGCGCTCCGAGACGCCGACGATGCCCAGCAGCATTTCCGCCATCGCCGACAGCAGCAGCGGCCCGAGCACCCCGTAGAGCCAGAACACCCTGCGCGGCACGCGGCCGCGCAGGCCGAACAGGATTCGCGTCGTCGACATCGGGTCGTCGAAGGGCGAGGGCGGGGCGGCGATCGGTGCGGTGGCGAGGGTCATGGTGCGGGGCGCGTGAATGGGCGCAAGGCGCCATCGTAGGCGATTGCGTCGCAGCGCCGGCCGCCGGCACGGGCGCGGCTACGATGCCGTATGAGCCTCGTCGACGACCTCGTCGTGCTGCGCCCCGAAGGCCTGTACTGCCCGCCGGGCGATTTTTACATCGACCCGTGGCGGCCGGTCGAGCGCGCGGTGATCACGCACGCCCATGCCGACCACGCGCGTGCCGGCCACGCGCACTACCTGGCCGCGGCACCCGGCGAAGGCGTGCTGCGCGCGCGCTTGGGCGCGGTCGACTTGCAGACGCTCACCTACGGCGCCGCGATCGACCATTTCGGCGTGCGCGTCTCGCTGCACCCGGCCGGCCACGTACTCGGCTCGGCGCAGGTGCGGCTCGAGCATCGCGGGCGCGTGTGGGTCGCTTCGGGCGACTACTTCGTCGCCGGCGCGGCCGACGATCCGCTTGAAGCCAACGCGACCTGCACGCCGTTCGAGCCGGTGCGCTGCGACTGCTTCATCACCGAGAGCACGTTCGGGCTGCCGATCTACCGCTGGGCGCCGCAGCACGAGCTGTTCGCCGGCATCGATGCGTGGTGGGCCGCGAATGCCGCGGCGGGCCGCGCCAGCCTGCTGCTCGGCTACAGCTTCGGCAAGGCACAGCGCATCCTCGCCGGGGTCGACGCGGGCATCGGGCCGATCGTCGTGCACGGCGCGGTCGAGTCGCTGAACGCGGCCTACCGCGCCGCCGGCGTCGCGTTGCCGCCGACCCGGCGCGTCACCGAGATCGCCGACAAGGCCAGCCTCGGGCGGGCGCTGGTGATCGCGCCGCCGTCGGTGCAGAACTCGGCCTGGACGAAGCGCCTCGGCGACTACAGCGACGCGTTCGCGAGCGGCTGGATGCAGCTGCGCGGTGCGCGCCGGCGCCGCGCGGTCGATCGCGGCTTCGTGCTCAGCGACCACGCCGACTGGCCCGGCCTGCAGCGCGCCATTCGCGCCACCGGCGCGCCGCGCGTGATCGTCACGCACGGCTACGAGAGCGTGATGGTGCGCTGGCTCGCCGAGCAGGGCCTGCAGGCCAGCGCGCTCAGCACCGAGTACGGCGACGAGCAGGAGGCGCGCGAGGAAGCCCGCGAAGCGGCCGCGCCTGCGCCCGAGGCGAATCCATGAAGGCCTTCGCGCAGCTCTTCAACGAACTCGACGCGAGCACCGCGACCGGCGCGAAGGTCGAGGCGCTGAAGCGCTATTTCGCGTCGGCACCGGCCACCGACGCGGCCTGGGCGGTCTACTTCCTGGCCGGCGGCAAGCCGCGCCAGGTCGTGCCGACCGCGCTGCTGCGCGCGCTCGCCTGCGAGCGCGCCGGTATCGCGCCCTGGCTGTTCGAAGAGGCGTATCAAGCGGTCGGCGATCTCGCGGAGACCATCGCCCACGTGCTGCCGCCGGCCGCCGCGCCCAGCGACGTGGGTCTCGCCGAATGGGTCGAGCAGCGCCTGCTGCCGCTGCGCGGCACCGAGCCGGCGGCGCAGGCGGAGCGCGTCGCGCAGTACTGGGACGAGCTCGACAGCGGCGGCCGCTTCCTGCTGACCAAGCTGATCGGCGGCGGCTTTCGCGTCGGCGTCAGCAAGCTGCTGGTGCAGCGTGCGCTGGCCGAGGTCGCGGGGATCGACCCCAAGCTCGTCGCGCAGCGCATGATGGGCTACACCGATGCGAAGCAGATGCCGGACGCGGCGCGCTATGCACAGCTGCTCGCATCGGCCGGCGACCACGCACCGACCGACGCGGGCCAGCCCTATCCGTTCTTCCTGTCGCACCAGCTCGATGTGCCGCTGGCCGGGTTCGACACCAAGCTCGGTCCGCCGGCTGATTGGCTGGTCGAATGGAAGTACGACGGCATCCGCGCCCAGATCGTCAAGCGCGCCGGTCAGGTGTGGGTCTGGTCGCGCGGCGAGGAACTGGTGACCGAGCGCTTCCCCGAGATCGTCGCGCTCGCGCAAGCGCTGCCCGACGGCACGGTGCTCGACGGCGAGATCGTGGTCTGGAAGGACGGTGGCCTTGGCGCCTTCAACCTGCTGCAGCAGCGCATCGGCCGCAAGACCCTGAACAAGCGCGTGCTCGCCGACGCGCCGGTCGGGTTCATCGCCTACGACCTGCTCGAGTGGCGCGGCGCCGACCAGCGCGAGCAGCCGCAGTCTGCGCGCAGGCCGTTGCTGGAAGCGGCGGTGGGCGCGGCGCGGGGGCTGCAGCTGTCGCCGATCGAGGCGCGTGCGAGCTGGGCCGAGCTCGCGCAACTGCGCGAGTCGTCGCGCGCGCGCGGCGTCGAAGGCTTCATGCTGAAGCACCGAGACGCGCGCTACGGCACCGGTCGCAGGAAGCAGGACGATCTGGCCGGCGGCACCTGGTGGAAGTGGAAGATCGAGCCGCTGCGCGTCGACGCGGTGCTGATCTACGCGCAGGCCGGCCACGGCCGCCGCGCGAGCGTCTACACCGACTACACGTTCGCGGTCTGGAGCCGCACGCCGCGCGACGCTGCCGAGGCGCAGGCCGTGGTCGACGCGATCGAGAAGCGCGCTGCACCGCAGGAGGGTGCGCTGCAGCTCGTCGCGTTCGCGAAGGCGTACTCCGGTCTGACCGACGAGGAGTTCCGCCGCGTCGACAAGGTGGTCCGCGCCCACACGCTGGAGAAGTTCGGCCCGGTGCGCAGCGTCAAACCGACGCTGGTGTTCGAGCTCGGCTTCGAGGGCATCAACCGCAGCCCGCGCCACAAGAGCGGCATCGCGGTACGCTTTCCGCGCATGCTGCGCATTCGCGACGACAAGCCGCTCGCCGAGGCCGACACGCTGCAGACGCTGGAGGCGCTGCTCGGCAGCCGCTGAGGCGGCTCAGTGCAGCGCGCGCAGCAGCGGCGTTGCGACGAGCCGGCCCACCTCGATGCCGTTCCAGTTGGTCAGCGGCAGTTCGCTGAGCGAGCGCATCAACGCAGCCTCGGCGTCGTCGAGCGCGACGAAGGCCTCGATCACCGCGGCCATCACGACCTCGGCGGCGCGCGCGTTGTTGCCGTCGTCGATCTTGATCGCGACACCGAACCCGCGCTCGGGCAGCGCGGCGCAGTACACGCCCTCGGCGCCGACCTTGCAGAACACGCGCGCGCCCAGGCGCTCCATCACGCGCGTGTCGAAGCGGCCGCTGCCGGCGACCATGAACGGCGCCGCCGCGACCGCGCGGCGCAGGCGCTGCGCCGCGCGTGCGTGATCCGCGCTCAGGCCGACACCGGTGCCGAAGCGCGCGAACGCCAGCGCGAGCTGCCGCAGCGGCAGCGCGAAGGTCGGTATCGAGCAGCCGTCGGTGCCGCGCGGCGTGTGCGCGAGGTCGTGGCCGGTCGTCGCCTGCAGCGCGGCCGTCACCTCGCGCATCACCGGGTGCTCGGGGCTCACATAGCCGCGCACGTACTGCTGCAGATCCGGCTTGCCGCGGTGCAGCGCGCAGGCCAGGCACAGGAAGCCCGCGTGCTTGCCGGAGCAGTTGTTGTGCAGCGCGCTCGGCTCGCGCCGCTGCGCCGCGAGCGCGCGCGCCGCGACCTCGTTGTACGGCCAGTGCGTGCCGCATTCGAGCGCGGCCGCCGCCAGCCCGGCCTTCGCGAGCATGCCCGCCGCGGTCTGCGCGTGGCGCTCTTCGCCGCCGTGCGAGGCGCAGGCCAGCGCGAGTTCGGCGTCGGTCAGGGCCAGCGCGTCGGCCGCGCCGCTGGCCACCAGCGGCAGCGCCTGCAGTACCTTCACTGCCGAGCGCGGGAAGATCGGGCGGTCGATGTCGCCGAGCCGTGCCACGACGCCGCCATCGGCATCGAGCACCGCAAGCGCGCCGCCGTGCGCCGACTCGACCGTGCCGCCGCGCAGCACGTCGACGAGGATCGGATTCATCCGGCGGCCTTCACGAACGCGCGCAACTCCTTCGCCATCCGCGCCAGCGACGGCTCGTGGATGTACATCATGTGGCCGGCCTCGAAGTAGCTGATCCGGACCTTCTCGTGCGCCGCGTCGCGCAGGCCCAGATGGCTCAGCGTGTAGTCGCCGGCGGCGTGCGGCGTGCCCAGGTCGTAGTAGCCGCTGGCCACATAGACGCGCATGTGCGGGTTCGCCTGCATCGCCTTGCGCAGGCTCGATCCGACGTTGACGTACTTGTTCTCGAAACCCTTCCAGGTCCACTTGTCCCAGATCGGCGCGTGCAGCACGTAGGGCCCGTCGGCCTCGTAGTTCAGCGTGTCGCGCAGCACGCGGTTGATGCCGACGGCGTAGGCGCCGAGCACCGCGTTCATGAACGGATCGGTCTCGGGGTGTTCGCCGGCGTCGTCGCGGTCCTGGCCGACGAAGCGCGAGTCGAGCCGGCCGATCGTCTGGCCGCGCGCACGCAGCAGTTCCTTGAAGTAGCGGAAGACCTCGGGCCGCAGGTCGGCGCGCTTCACGTACTCGGGCGTCAGGCCGGTGAAGCGCGCGAGCTGCGCGGCGACCTGGTCGCGCTGCGCGGGGGCGAGCCGCGAGCCCTGCAGCAGCGCGGCGTTGTAGTCGCCCAGCGCGAAGGCCTCGGCCGCCGCGACGACCTCGGCCAGCGGCCGCTTCTGCAGCTCCGGCACGAGCGCCCGGTGGTACCAGGCGGTGGCCGCGTAGGTCGGCAGGAACAGCGCGTAGGGCAGCTCGTTGCCCTCGTCGAAGCTCAGGGTCTGCAGGTCGATCGCCATCGACACCAGCATCACGCCGTTCAGGAAGATGTCGTGCTTGCCCTGCAGGTGCAGCGACAGCCCGGCGGCACGCGTCGTGCCGTAGCTCTCGCCGATCAGGAACTTCGGGCTGGCCCAGCGGCCGAAGCGCGTCAGGTACATGCGGATGAACTCGCCGACCGAATCGAGGTCGCGCTGGTACTCGTGGAATTCGTTTGGCTTCTCGCCCTCGGCCATGCGCGAGTGGCCGGTGCCCACCGGGTCGATGAAGACCAGGTCACTGTCGGTGAGCAGCGTGTGCTCGTTGTCGACCAGCGCATAGGGCGGCGGCGGCGCGTGGCCGAATTCGTCGCAAGCCACGCGCTGCGGCCCGAGAATGCCCAGGTGCAGCCAGACGCTGCTCGAGCCCGGGCCGCCGTTGAAGCTGAACGTGACCGGGCGCTGCTCGGGCTTCTTCACGCCCTTCAGCGTGTAGGCGACGAAGAAGAAGCTCGCGGTGGCCTTGTCGGGCTTGTGCGGCGTGGTGTCCTTCGGGTCGTAGCTGGGCGTGTAGTCGCGCAGCACGACCGTGCCGCAGGTCGCGGTGTACTCGAGCGTCTTCTTGCCGACGACGAGCCGGTGCTCGGTGACGACCAGGCGCTCCTTCGGTTCGGCCGGGGCGGGCGCGGGCGGGGTGAGGGTGGTGTCCTTGCTGTTGTCCGGTGCGGCCATGGGCGGGGTCTCGTTAGAGTGCGGGAATGAGCATGCTTCGACTCTACCTGCGACTATGACCGGCGCGCCTCGCAGTTTCCCCGTGCTGGCCGGCGTGGATTTCACGAGCCGACCGACCGGGCGCAAGCCGATCACGGTGGCGCTGGGCCACCTCGAACACGGCGCGGTGCGGCTCGACCGCGTCGAATCGCACGCCGACTTCGACAGCTTCGCGCGCTGGTTGCAAACGCCCGGCCCGTGGCTCGGCGTGTTCGACCTGCCATTCGGCCTGCCGCGCGAGCTCGTGACGACGCTGCGCTGGCCGATGCAGTGGGCGCCGCTGATGCGCCACTACGCAGCGCTGTCGCGTGCCGAGATCCGTGCCACCTTCGCGGCGTTCTGCGACGCGCGACCGGCCGGCGCCAAGTTCGCGCACCGCGCCGCCGACGGCCCGGCGGGCTCGTCGCCGTCGATGAAATGGGTGAATCCGCCGGTCGCGTTGATGCTGCATGCCGGCGTGCCGCTGCTGCTGGACGCGGGCCTGCACCTGCCCGGGCTGCACGACGGCGACGCCACGCGCGTGGCGCTCGAAGGCTACCCCGGGCTGCTGGCGCGCGAAGTCCTCGGCGTGCGCTCGTACAAGAGCGACACGAAGGCAAAGCAGACACCGGAACGGCTGATCGCGCGCATGGCCCTCGTCGACGCGCTCGACCAGGGCCGCACGCGCCTGGCGCTGCGCCTGAGGCTGACGCACGCGCAGCGCGAGGCGCTGATCGCCGACGCCAGCGGCGACCGGCTCGACGCGGTGCTGTGCCTGATGCAGGCCGCGTGGGCGAGCACGCGGCCGAACCATGGCCTGCCCGACGCGATCGACCCGCTCGAGGGCTGGATCGTCAGCGCCGGCCCGGCGCCGGCCTGACGCCGCTCTGCTAACGTCGCCGCCATGCAAGCATTCAACCTGCTGCTGCTCGCCGGCGGGCTGCTGGTCTTCGTCAGCCTGCTGGCCGGCGTGCTGTCGACCCGCCTCGGCCTGCCGTTCCTGCTGGTGTTCCTGGTTGCAGGCATGCTGGTCGGCGTCGACGGGCCGATCGGCGTGCGCTTCGACAACGCGCAGCTCTCGGCCTGGGTCGGCAACGCGGCGCTCGCGATGATCCTGCTCGAGGCTGGCATCAGCACGCGCATGGAGACCTTCCGCGCCGGTTTCAGGCCGGCCTTGCTGCTCGCGACGCTCGGCGTCGCACTGACCGCGGCGATGGTCGGCGCGGTGGCCATGAGCGCGATGCACATCGACTGGCGCCACGGCCTGCTGCTCGGCGCGATCGTCGGCTCGACCGACGCGGCCGCGGTGTTCTCGCTGCTGCGCCAGACCGGCGTGCGCCTGAGCGACCGCGTCTCGGCGACGCTGGAGCTCGAGTCGGGCCTGAACGACCCGATGGCGGTGTTCCTCGTGCTCGCATTGATCGCGACCTTGAAGACCGATGGCGGCATTGCCGACGTGGGCTGGCTGTTCGCGCGCCAGGCCGGCTTCGGTGCGGCGTTCGGGCTGCTCGGCGGCGGCCTCGTCGCATGGCTGCTCGGCCGGCTGCCGTTGAACGTCGAACACGGCGGCGTGCTGTCGCTGATCGTGGTGTCGGCCGGCATGGCGGTGTTCGCGGCGGCCGGCCTGGTCGAGGGCTCGGGCTTTCTCGCGATCTACCTGTTCGGGCTGCGGCTGCGCGCGCGCGCCGAGCCGGCCGCGCACGCCGCGTCGTCGGCGCTCGACGGCTTCGCATGGGCCGCGCAGGCCACGATGTTCCTGCTGCTGGGCGTGCTGGTCTCGCCACACGACATGCTGCTGACGCTCGCGCCGACCCTGGCCGTGGCTGCGGTGCTGATCTTCGTCGCGCGGCCGCTCGCGGTGGGGCTGTGCCTGTGGCCGATGGGCTTCGGCGTGCGCGAGCGGCTGTTCATCGGCTGGGTCGGCCTGCGCGGTGCGGTGCCGATCGTGCTCGCGCTGTTCCCGCTCATCGAGAAGGTGCCCGACGCCTACCGCTTCTTCAACGTCGCGTTCGCGGTCGTGCTGACCTCGCTGCTGCTGCAGGGCACGACCTTGGGCTGGGTCGCGAGGCGGCTGCGCGTCGTGTTGCCGCCCGAGACGCCGCCGCCGGCGCGCCGCGCGGTGCAGGGTCGCCTGACCTTGGATGCCGACCTGCCGCTGGCCGATGTGTTCGAGTTCTTCCAGCTGCCCCTGCCCGAGAGCGCGGCCGCCGCGACGCTGCGCGACTGGCTCGCCGACAAGCTCGCGCGCGACCACGTCGAGGGCGACGGCATCGACTGGCACGGCGCGCACTTCAGCGTCGGCAGCCTGCACGAAGGCCGCATCGAGCGCGTCGCACTGGCGCTGGCGCCGCGCGCGAAGACCGCGTCGTGAACGCGGCCGGCGACGCGCCGACCGCGGGCGAGACCTGGTTCGCGCAGCGCGGCTGGGCGCCATTCGCGTTCCAGCGCGAGGTCTGGGCCGCGCTCGCGCAGGGGCGCAGCGGGCTGCTGCACGCGAGCACCGGCTCCGGCAAGACCTACGCCGTCTGGTTCGGCGCGCTGGCGCGCGCTTCGGCGCTCGGCGTGCCGCTGAGCGCGGCAGGGCAACGAAGTGGCCGCTCCGTGGCCCCTGCGCCGCCGCTGGGCGTGCTGTGGCTGACGCCGATGCGCGCGCTCGCGGCCGACACGACGCGTGCGCTTCTCGCGCCGCTCGCGGACCTGGGTCTCACCTGGAGCATCGGCATGCGCACCGGCGACACGCCCGCGGCCGAGCGCGCGCGTCAGGACCGGCGCTTTCCGACCGTGCTGGTGACGACGCCCGAATCGCTGAGCCTGATGCTGACGCGCGAGCAGGCCCGTGACGAGCTCGCCGCCATCCACACCGTGATCGTCGACGAGTGGCACGAGCTGATGGGCAACAAGCGCGGCGTGCAGGTGCAGCTCGCGCTGGCGCGGCTGAAACGCTGGAACCCGGCGCTCGCGGTCTGGGGCCTTAGCGCGACGCTCGGCAACCTGCGCGAGGCGATGCAGGTGCTGCTCGGCCGGACCGACGGCACGCTGGTGCAGGGCCGCATCGACAAGGCGATCGTGATCGACACCATGCTGCCCGATCAGCCGGGCCGCTTCTCGTGGGGCGGGCACCTGGGCAAGCAGATGCAGCTGCCGGTGGTCGCCGAGATCGAGCGTTCGGGCACGACGCTGGTGTTCGTCAACGTGCGCTCGCAGGCCGAGATCTGGTACCAGCTGCTGCTCGCCGAACGGCCCGAGTGGGCCGGCGTGGTCGCGCTGCACCACGGCTCGCTGGACAGGGAAGCGCGCGAATGGGTCGAGCTCGGCCTGAAGGAAGGGCGGCTGAAGGCGGTGGTCGCGACCTCGTCGCTGGACCTCGGCGTCGACTTCCTGCCGGTC
Source organism: Rhizobacter sp. (assembly GCA_025355545.1). Taxonomy (GTDB): domain Bacteria; phylum Pseudomonadota; class Gammaproteobacteria; order Burkholderiales; family Burkholderiaceae_C; genus LMDS01. The sequence continues at coordinate 2,850 of JANXZN010000359.1, read as the reverse complement.
GAGCGCGTGCTGCAGATCGGCTCGGCCAAGGGCGTGGCGCGGCTGTTGCAGCGCGCCGGCCGCAGCGGCCACGCGCCGGGGCGCGCGAGCCGCATCACGCTGGTGCCGACGAACACGCTCGAGCTGGTCGAGGCGGTCGCGGCACGGCGCGCCGCGCAGGCCGGCCGGATCGAGAAGCGCGCGACCCCGGCCAAGCCGCTGGACGTGCTGGTGCAGCACCTGGTGACGGTCGCGCTCGGCGGCGGCTTCAAGGCCGCGGCGATGCGGGCCGAGGTGCGCACGGCACACGCCTATCGCCGGCTGACGAAGGCCGAGTTCGAATGGGCGCTGGCCTTCGTCGTGCAGGGCGGCGCGAGCCTGGCGGCCTACCCCGAGTACCACCGCGTGAAGCTGGTCGACGGTGTCTACCGCGTTCCCGACCGCGGCATCGCGCGCCGGCATCGGCTGCAGATCGGCACGATCGTGTCGGACTCGGTGATGCAGGTGAAGTACCTGAGCGGCGGGCGCATCGGCGTGGTCGAGGAAGGCTTCATCGCGCGGCTGCGCGCCGGCGACTGCTTCGTGTTCGCCGGCCGCACGCTCGAGTACATCCGCACTCAGGACATGACGGCCTACGTGCGGCGTGCCGACAAGCCGCGCGGCGTGGTGACGAGCTGGGCCGGCGCGAAGATGCCGCTGTCGAACGAACTGGCCGATTCAGTGCTGGAGGTGCTGGCCGGCGTCGCGCGGGGCGACCGGATCGACACGATGGGCGAGCCCGAACTCGAGGCCGCGCGGCCGATGCTGGAAACGCAGCTGCGCCTGTCGACGCTGCCGACGCCGAAGACCCTGCTGATCGAGCGCTTCACGTCGCGTGAAGGCCAGCATCTGTTCATCTACCCGTTCGCCGGCCGCAATGCCCACATCGGCCTGGCGAGCCTGCTCGCGTGGCGGCTGGCGAAGGAGGTGCCGAACACCTTCAGCATCTCGATGAACGACTACGGCCTGGAGCTGCTCAGCGCGGTGCCGATCGACCCCGCACCGCTGCTGAACCACACGTTGTTCAGCGACACCGAGCTGCTGCACGACGTGCTCGCGAGCCTGAACAGCAGCGAGCTCGCGCGCCGGCGCTTCCGCGAGATCGCGCGCGTCGCCGGGCTGATCTTCACCGGCTACCCGGGCCAGCCGAAGAGCACGCGCCAGCTGCAGGCCTCGAGCTCGCTGTTCTACGAAGTGTTCGCGAAGTACGTCGCCGGCAACCTGTTGCTGACGCAGGCGCAGACCGAGGTGCTGAGCCAGGAGCTAGCCATCGCTCGGCTGAGCGCGAGCCTGGCGCGCATGCGCGCGCAGCGCATCGCGTTCGTCGAGCTGCGCGTGCCGAGCCCGTTCGCGCTGCCGCTGATGGTCGAGCGCTTCCGCGAGAAGCTGTCGACCGAGAAGCTGAAGGACCGGCTGGACCGGTTGCTGCAGGACATGGAACGCGCGGCCGATCAGGCGGCGGCTGCGAATGACACGCCGCCGCGGCGATCACTGCGCCGCCAGGGGTGACGCTCGGGCGGCAGACTGGGGGCCCAGGCGCGAGCGTTGCCGCTCGCGAATCTCGGCCAGATAGGGCGAGGGCGCGACGACACGGGTGTCGAAGGGCTGCGCTGCCGAGCCCACCGCCGCCAGGATGCGCTGCACGTAGGCGCGTGTCTCCAGGTAGGGTGGCACGCCGCGGTAGCGCTCCACCGTGCCTTCGCCGGCGTTGTAAGCCGCGGCGACCAGCGCCACGTCGCCCTCGAAGTAGGCGAGCAGCCAGCGCAGGTAGGCCACGCCGCCGCGGATGTTCTGGGCCGGATCGAGGGCGTTGCTGACCTGAAAGCGCAGGGCGGTTTCGGGAATCAGCTGCATGAGGCCCTGCGCGTTCTTCGGCGACAGCGCTTCGCTGTCGAAGTTCGACTCGGCCTTCATAATGGCGAGCACGAGCGGTTGCGGGACGCGGAACTTCGGTGCGATCTTGCCGACCAGCGCAGCGATCGGCTTCGGCGCGACCGCCGGCACGAGCGGCGCCGCCTCTGGTGCGGGTATCGGCGGCCGCACGACCGCCGGGTCGCGCATGCATGCCGGCGGCGCCGACACCGGATCGGGCTCGCCCATCAGCCGCAATACGTTGGCGGCCTGTTCGATGCCCTGATCGGCGGCCAGGCGCAGGAAGAACACGGCCTGCGCGTCGTCGCGCGCCACGCCGCGGCCATTCGCGTAGATCCAGCCCAGGTCGAACTGCGAGATCGCATCGCCCAGCCTGGCGGCCTCGCAATAGCGGGCCACCGCCAGCACAGCGTCCCTGACCACGCCGTTGCCGGCTTCATGGGCCAGCGCCTCTTCGCGCAATGCGGCGACGCGGGTCGGATCGGCCGACAGCGCCTGTGCTGCGGGCAACGCCAACGCGAGCGCGGCACTCAGCGAGCGCAGACCCCGCGTGACGTGTGCCTGTCGATGCGGCCGCGGCGATGGCATCTTCTGAATCTCCAGGAGACCGGGCAGACAATATGCCTTGCGCAGCCCGCCCTGTCGATCCCCAAAACCCGAGGGGATCGGAACCCGGCGCCGCGCTACTTGCGCATCAGCGTGCTCTTCCCGAACAAGCTCTCGATCAGGTCGACCGCGACGATCGCGGTGCGGTTGCGCACGTCCAGTGCCGGGTCCAGCTCCATCACGTTGACCCGTGCCGCGGGTCGTGCTCGGTGTTGCAATCCACGCGCGCGCCGGGAATCTCGTGTTGTACCGGGCCGGGCTGGTCGAGTTTCAATCCACGCGCGCGCCGTGAGGCGCGCGCGACCGCGGATCGCATGATCCTCATCAAATCAGCAACCGTTTCAATCCACGCGC
>JANXZN010000351.1 GCA_025355545.1 Rhizobacter sp. | reverse complement strand
CGTCGAGCACCTCGCGCTCTTCGTCCGACAGCACAATCTCAGGGGCAACTCGCACTCTCGATCTCCGCACCAGTCTGTAGTAGATCATTGGTGTGGCAGGGTTCGTTTACGTTCCCTCAAGATTGCATCACTACACTAGGTGTCGGACCGCTTGTCGAGGTAAACGCGGCGCCCTTGTCACGACATGCTTTGCGAAGGCACCGTAGGTCGGCCCACAATCGCAGGCGGCGCCGCGCAAGTGATGGCGCGGAAGGATCAATCGATGTCGCTGGCAACACTGCTCGCCGAATACGGCTATCTCGCCGTGTTCGCAGGCAGCTTGCTCGAAGGCGAAACCATTCTCGTCCTCGCTGGATTCGCATCGCATCAGGGCTACCTGTCGCTGCCCTGGGTCATTTGCATCGCGTTTTTCGGCGGAACCTTGGGGGACCAGATCTTCTTCTTCATCGGCCGCCGTTGGGGCGAGCACTTGTTGGTCCGAGTGCCAGGCCTGCGGGCAAGCGCCCAACGAGTCAGGCGGCTGCTGCTTCGGCATCACCGTGGGTTGATCGTCGGCGTGCGCTTCATGTACGGGCTGCGCATCATTGGCCCGGTCGTGATCGGCATGAGCGAGGTTCCGGCACGACGGTTCTTGCTGTTCAACATGGTTGGTGCCGCTGTTTGGGCGATCCTTATCGCGGGGGCGGGCTATGTGTTCGGCGAAGCCCTGCAAAGGCTGCTGGCGCATGCGGAACGCTACGAAGCCATGGTCGCGCTGTCGATCGTCGTCATCGCAGGGTTGGTCGGTGCGGTTCAGTGGCTGCGCTCGCACAAGGATTAGCCTGTTTCGAATGTGGCTCGCATGCGTGAGGCCAACATGTTCGTCAGTGCGATCGAGGTGAGCAAAGTGCCGTTGACAGGACGCATGAAGAAAGCGGCGAAGTTTTCGCGACTCAAGGTCACTCAAGCCTTCGGGGTCCACCCTGTCGCCACGCAGCAAAAGCGTCCGTAGGGGTCGAGGTCGGTACGCGCCACCATCTCCGACGTGCCTTCGAGCACTCTGCCGTCCAAGCGAGAGACGACTTGACGCGAGGCCTTGTGCCTGGACAGGCGCATCTCCCTTGCTTCGACATCGAAGACGAGATAGTTGAAGACCTCGACGACTTCGCATCCATCCATCTTCACGGCTCCTCGAACCCTCAGACCTACCTGCTTATGTGCTCAGCCGCGCGCGGCGCGACACCTCCCCAACTCCGGCCCGTCGGTGGTCCGCTCGACACCTCCGGGTCCCGGAGCACAGCGAACCGCGCGGCGGTGTCAGTTCGCCGCCGCGCCGTCAGAGGCGCTCAGCACTCAAGCGAGGCGTTGCCAAGCAAGGGTTGCAAATCCCTAGGCCGGACAGTCGCGGGTCAGCATTTCCATCGCCTGTCCTGAAGTTCGCTTGGCAGCGGCGGCACACGTATAACCTCGAGCCGGACCGGAACGTCCGGTCCGGCTCTGACGCGGGCCGGGCAGCAGAATACTCCGCCTGCGTCTGACGAAGTTTGCTCACTGCCTCTGCGCCCTTGGCAGGCCACCCGATCGGCTGACACCAGCCAGGAACGAGTCCCTCAGGAGCAAGCCTTCCCATGGTCCGCGTGGTTGCCCGCCGTCTTTGCTGCCGCCTCCGTCATGTACTCGCCCTGCTTGGTCTTGCCGTAATACTTCGTGCCCGAGCAGTGATAGACCTTCGAACTGGTGTTGACCCAGACTTGGCCTGGGCCACCGCCCGCAGCCGGCGCCGCTGAAGGCGCCGCCGTTGCGGTCTTCGTGGCCGCAGGTGCGGTCTTTGCAGGCATGGTCGCCGCCGCAGGCGCTGACGCCGATGCAGCGGTGGTCTTGGCCGGGGCCGGGGCAGCCGCCGCGGTCGCGAACCAATCCTTCACGCCTTTGTGGCCCGCGCAGGCGCCCTTCTTCGTTTCGTTGGAGGTGTACGAACCATCCTTGCACAGGCCGGTCGAGCCACTCGGGGCGGCAGCGGGCGTTTGCGCGAACACCGCGCTCGAAACGAACAGGCCAGCGGTCAGGGCAAGGGAAATCAGGGAGAGCTTCATGGATTGATCCTTTGGGTTGAGTGAAAAAAAAAGATTGAATTGGTGATGGCTATCCCTGGTGCTTCTCGGCCATCTTGGCCAGGGCGATCATGAGCGCCGCACCACCCAACGTTTTGATCAACCCGGCGTGCTGTGCATAGAAGCTGCTCATCTCGTCGACTATGCCGGGGTTGTTCTGTTCGGCATGGCTGGCGATGACCTGAACCTGCTCCGGTGTCAGCTTCGAGGCCTGATCAGGCGTGATCGCTGAGGGCGCCGCGCCGCCTTGGGTCAGTTGCCCCACGATCGCGCCAAGGCCGCCGCCCTGTGCGCCGCTGACCAGCGACCCGAGTACCCCCGGTCCCATGCTGCCCAGAATCTGATTGAGCATGCCCGCCTGCTGGCTGGGGTTGGCCTGGCCGAACAACTGACCGGCCATCTGTCCGAATGGCGGAGTCTGGTCGGAATGGAACATCGCCGACAGGCCTTGACTGAGCAGGTCGGGCGAGGCGCTTTGCGCCACCTTGTCGAAGTGATCCGTCGCGCCGGCAGCCGTGCCGCCGCCGGTGAATTGAGAAAGCAAGCTGCCGAGGTCGAAAACCATGGTGTGGTCCTTTGATAATGCATTCAACGCAAGTGCCGCGTTCGATTGCGAGGTCTATATCACGCCCGCCGAGGAGCGCTTTATTCGGCAGGTATTCGGATGCACGAGTGCCCTGTCTCCAGCAAGCCACTGCTCCCCTTTTGCCTCGACATACGCCTTCGTGACCGATGACTTGCCAACGCGATAGAGGACGACGATAACCGGGCGCTCGTCAGAGGTTGCAAGGCCAGGCTGTGCAAGTACGCAAGTCCGATCTACTCCCGGCGGTAGTGCTGAGGCGTGTTCGACGCTCACCACGGTCGCGTTCCACCAATACGAGTGATATTCCAGGGTGTCTGCCGCACAACCGGCGAGCAACCCGGCGCCACCAAGAATGATCGCTCCGCCCCAACATTTTGCCCAATGATTCATTTTTGATATCTCCTCAGCGTGATCCGCTTCGTATGACGACGTCTTCGTGCAGCCCCACCGATTGCTCACCCCAACTTCCGCCCAGCGATTGGTAGACCGCCACAACATCCGTCAAGCGGCTGGCGTGCGCCTGAATGCGAGCAACCGCCGCCTGCAGGAACGACGTTTCAGCATTCAGAAGCACGAGCGTGCTGATGTCGCCGAGTTCAAGCTGCCGTTGCGCGATCTTCAGCGATGCCTGCGCGAGGCTCTCCTGGCGAGTTGTGGCAATGTGCTGATCGGCGTCATGACGCACGGCTTCGAGGGAATCGGCGACGTTCTGAAAGGCGTTCAGCACCGTGCTTCGGTACTGAGCCAGAGCCTGATCGAACTGTGCCTCGGCTGCACGTTTGCGATGGAGCAAGGTGCCGCCCTGGAACACCGGCTGCACCAGGTTGGCGCCCAGGCCCCACAGCAAGCCGCTCGCGCGGAACAGCTGCCCGAGCGTCTCGGCGCTCGCGCCGTAGTTTGCCGTCAGCGTCATTTGCGGCAGCATGTTGGCTACGGCCACGCCGACCCCTGCATTTGCCGAGTGAAGCAAGGCCTCCGCCGCGCGAACGTCGGGTCGCTGCTCCACCAGGCGCGCCGGCAAGATCGTCGGGACATCGGGCAAGCGCATCGCGGAGAGTTCAAGCGCAGGCGGCCGCAGTTTGGATGGAAACGTTCCGACCAGCGCCGCCAGCAGATCGCGTTGCTGCGCGAGCTGCTTACTCAGCCCCGCCGCCAGGGCTTCGGCCTGGCGCAGCAGCGTCTCTTGAGCGAGCACTGCGGCACCGGACGCAGCGCCCAGGCGTCGCTGCAGCTGGAGCAGCCTCAACTGTCGTTCGGCAATGCCGATCAGGCGTTCCGTTACCGTCAACTGATCACGAAGCGAAGCCTCTTGAAGCGCCGCATTGACGACGTTGGACGCGAGTGTCAAGCGGGCCGCGTGCAGCTGCCAGGCCTGCGATTCGCTTTGTGCCTCTAACGACTCCACACTGCGCCGGTTGCCGCCGAACGCGTCGAGGAGATAGCTGACACTGATCTGGGCTGTGTGCAAGCTGTACACGGATGCGCCCGAGCTGAGCGGCGACGAGGTCGCGTCAGCTGCGCGTGCCCGCGTCGGCGAGTAGCTCGCTTGAACCGCGGGCAAGAACGCCCCCCGCTGAGCCGCTGCCATCTCCTGGGCCTGGCGCAGTGCGGCTTGTGCGGATGCGATGGTTGGGTTCTGCTGGAGCGCGCGATCCACCAGCGCGTCGAGTTCGGCACTGCCGAATGCGCGCCACCAGGCTTCGGGTGCCGTGGTGGCGGCGACGAAGTGCTGGGCGCGATCCCCGGGATGCGCACCGCCTGCCGTCGATTCAGGCAGCGCCGTCGCGGTGAAACTCGATACTTCTGGCGCAGCGGGCATTCGATAGTCGGGACCGACGGCGCATCCGGAAGCAAACGCCATCGCCACCGCGAGCGGCATCGACATCAGGGCGATCGGCGAACGGCGGCTCATGCTGGTGCCCCTTGCGTGGTGCCAGCCGTGTTGTCGGCCTCCTCCCTGGCAGCGCGGTCCGAGAACAGGTCGATCAGCACCGGCAACACCGTCAGGATGAAGACCGGGGCGAGCAAAATTCCGCCGACAACAACGAGCGCCAACGGCTTCTGAACTTGCGAGCCGATGCCGCCCGAGAGCGCCGCCGGAATCAGACCGACGCAGGCCACGACGCAGGTCATCAGCACCGGGCGCATCTGCACCTCGCACATGTGCTTCAACGCCTCGGCCCGAGGCATGCCTTGCTCGATATGCTGGTTGAAGTAAGCAAGCATCAAGATGCCGTCCATTGCAGCGATGCCGAACAGTGCAATGAAGCCGATCGCGGCGGAGACGCTGAAGGGTGTGTCGGTCACGAACAGCGCGAGCACCCCTCCGATGAGCGCCATTGGAATCACGCTCGCGACCAGCAGCACTTCACGGAGGCGACCGAAGTGCAGGTACAACAGGAACGCGATCAGAAGGATGGCCATTGGTACCGCGACCGCCAGTCGCTGCAACGCTTCCTGCAGATTGCCGAACTGGCCAACCCATTCAAGTCTGTAGCCAGGCGGCAATTTGACTTCTGAGGCGATCTTGCGCTGCGCTTCGAGCACCGCGGTGCCGAGGTCGCGGCCCCGTACGCCGAACTTCACCGGCACATAGCGCTCCTGCTGCTGCCGGTAGATGAACGAGGCGCCCGACACGAGCGACACCTTGGCGACCTCGCCGAGCGCGACCTGAACGGTGCCGTTTCCGGACGGATCGGGCCCTGCAATACCGATCCGCCGAATCGCATCGATGTCGCTGCGGTACTGCTGCGCCAGGCGCACCATGAGCGCGAAGTGGCGATCGCCGCCGGGCTCGTACAGATCGCCGGCCGCCTGGCCCCCGATCGCGGTCTGCACCGAGGCGTTGATGTCGCCGGGCGTCAGTCCGTAGCGGGCGGCTCGATCGCGATCCACGACGATCTGCAGCGTCGGCTGGCCCAACGAGCGCAGCGCCGCAAGATCGGTCACGCCCGGAACACGTTTGAGTACGCTAGCAATCTGGCCAGCCGTCTTCTCCAGGACATTCAGGTCGGGGCCGAAGATCTTCACCGAGTTCTCGCCCTTGACGCCGGAGGCCGCCTCTTCGACGTTGTCTTCGATGTATTGCGAGAAACTGAACTCGACGCCGGGGAACTGCTCCTGCAATTTGTGCGACATCTCGGCCGTCAGAGCCTCCTTGTCGACCTCGGGCGGCCACTGCGATTGAGGCTTCAGCGGCACGAAGAACTCGGCGTTGAAGAACCCGGTCGCGTCGGTGCCGTCGTCGGGGCGGCCGTGCTGCGAGACGGTGGTTTGCACCTCGGGGAAGCCCGCGATCAGGCGCCGCATTCCGTTCACATAGCTGTCGCCTTCTTCCAGCGAGATCGACAACGGCATGGTGGCTCGGATCCAGAGATTGCCCTCTTCCAACTTGGGCAGAAACTCCAGGCCGAGACGCGACGCCGCCACGCCGGCCAACACGATAGCCCCCGCTGCGGTCAGCAGAACGACACGGCGGTGCAACAGCGCCGCATCGACCAAAGGGGGGTAGCGGTCCCGCATGAAACGGACGAGAAAGGTCTCCTTCTCGACGACGTGCCCCTTCAACAGGAAGGTGCTGAGCGCCGGGGACACTGTAAAGGTCGCCAGGATGCCGCCCGCGATCGCATAGGCGTACGTCTTCGCCATCGGCCCGAAGATGTGTCCCTCGATGCCCGAGAGCGTGAACAGCGGCACGAAGCCCGCGATGATGATTGCTGCGGAAAACAGGATCGGCTGGCTTACCTCGGCCGCCGATTGCGAGATCACCTCGAATTTGCCGCGCCAGCCCATCGACGTCCGCAAACGGTGCAGAACCGCCTCGCCAGTGTGGTGCGTCGCTGCGTTCTCGCTCAGGTGGCGGAAGATGTTCTCCACCATGATCACCGATGCATCGACGATCAACCCGAAATCAATGGCACCGACCGACAACAGATTCGCCGATTCGCCGCGCAGCACCATCAGGCAGATCGCAAACGCCAGCGCGAACGGAATCGTTGCGGCGACGATGACGGCGCTGCGCAGGTTGCCGAGGAACGCCCACTGCAGCAGAAAGATCAACGCGATGCCGACCACCATGTTGTGCAGGACGGTATGCGTGGTGAGATCGATCAGCTCACTGCGGTCGTAGATCTTCTGGAGCTGAACGCCAGGTGGCAAGACGTTGCCGGCGTTGATTTTCTCGATCTCGGCCTTGACTCGCTCGATGGTCGGCTTGCTCTGCGCGCCGCGCCGCATCAACACAATGCCTTCGACAACATCGTCGGTTTGATCCAGACCGGCAATGCCCAGCCGCGGCTGATGGCCAACACTCACCGTTGCCACGTCGCGCAAGCGCACGGGGCTGCCGTGGTTTTGCGACACCAGGGTCGCGAGTACGTCGTCGACCGAACGAATGAGGCCGACGCCACGCACGACCACGGACTGCGGCCCCAGGTTCACCGTTTGCCCGCCGACGTTGGCATTGCTGTTATTCAACGCCTGCAGCACCTGACTGAGCACGACACCTTGAGCGGTGAGTCGCTTCTGGTCGACGGTCACCTCATAGGTCTTGGTCTTGCCGCCCCACCCGGTCACATCGATCACGCCGAGGATGGCCTTGAAACGGCGCTGCAGCACCCAGTCCTGCAACGTCTTGAGCTCGGTGACGGAGAAGCCTGGCGGGCCGACAAGCCGGTAGCGATAGACCTCACCGATCGGGCTGGTCGGTGATATCTGGGGTTGCGCCCCGTTCGGCATCGGCGGCAGTTGCGACAGGCGATTGATCACCAGTTGCTCGGCCTGCTCGTGCGTGAAATCGTAGGTGAACTGCACCTTCACGTCGGACAAGCCGAACAGCGAAATCGTGCGGATGCTGGTGACGTGCGGGATGCCCGCCATCTGCACTTCGATCGGGATCGTGAGGTAGCGCTCGATCTCTTCGGCCGACTGCCCGGAGCTCTGCGTGATGATGTCGACCAGGGGCGGCACCGGGTCGGGGTAGGCTTCAATGTTCAGCTTCAGGAAGCCGACAACCCCAGCGCCGAACATCAGCAGCATCATCGCAACCACGAGCACGCGCTGGCGCAGCGCGAAATCGACAATGCGGTTCACGAGGCCGCGTCTTCGGTGGCACGATCGATGAAGAGAGCGCCGTGCGTGACCACTCGATCACCCACGGACAACCCAGACGTCACCTCGGCCAGGCCGCCCTGAATGCGCCCGATCTGAAGCTTGCGTGCGATCAGCGTTCGGTACCCGGCGACCACGTAGCAGTGGGCCTGCTGCCCTTCGTAGACCACCGCGCCACGGGGCACGGCGACCGCCTCGATTGGATGGGCTTCGAGCAGCTGGACGGTGACGCTCATCTGCGGCTTCAACGCCAGAACCGGATTCGGCAGCTCGGCGCGCATCGCAACACGGTGGGTGATCGGATCGACGACGGCTGCAATCCACGACACGCGCGCCCGCTGTACGCGCCCTGGCAGAGCCAACGGGCTGATCTCGACCGGCTGGCCGAGCTCGATTCGGGCGGCGTCGACTTCGCTGACGTTGGCCAACACCCAGACCGTGCGCAGGTCGGCGATCGTGAACAGGGCCGTGCTACCGCCAGCAGACAGGCTGTTCACAAACTGCCCCGGGGCCAGTTGGCGCTGAATCACGACACCGTCGATGGGCGCGGTGATCAGCCCGTGGCCCGCAGCAACAACGCGCTTCGCCGAGGCATCGCCCAAGATGGCCGCCTTCGCCCTCGCAGCGGAGAGCGCTGCCCGCGCTGCCCGATGGCCATTCTCTGCGGACACGAGATCGCTCTGGCTTTGCAACCAGTCCTTTTGCGTACCGGCTTCGGCGAGCAGCAAATCATGTTGGCGCCGCTCGGTCAGTTGGACCAGCTCGAGCTGCTTTCGGGCGGTGCCCTCCGCGGCGACGGCAGCGGCCAGATCGCTGTCGCTCTGAGCGGCTTCGGTCGCAAGAAGCGTCGCCAGGGGCGCGCCCTTGCGCACGCTTTGTCCGAGCTGCGCCTGGATGGCGGTGACCCGCCCCGAGAACGGCGAGTAGACGGCAGCCGTGGCGTTGTCGTTGGTCGCGACGACGCCGTCGGCGACCAGGACGGAATCGAAGCGGACTTTTCCGATCGGCTCGATCTTCAATGCGGCCCACTGGGACGCCGTCGGTTGAAAGCCAGCGGAGGCGGGCGAAGCGGCAAGTGCGGCTTGTCGGTCAACTCGCTGGTCCGGCCGACTCAACCCGAACCACGCCAGCGCCGGCAAAAGCAGGACTGCAATACCGATCACCGCCAGGCGGCCCGGCGATCGAGAGAGCCCGTTGAATGCAGCAATCATGCAAACCTCAAATACAAAGGAGATCACTCTCGATTCGAATACGTGGAGCGCTGCGAAAAGACAGCAGCACAGTTGGCATCACCGCCGCAGCGCGAGTGTGGCCGTCCTAGCTGTCAAAGACCTATCAGCCGCCTGCAATACGACGCAAGACCCGAAAACTCGAAGGTGCCGCTGGCTGCATTCGCGCAGTGCCTTAAAGTCCGCGCGATGCGCTTGCTATTGGTAGAAGACGATGCTCTGATCGCGCGCGAACTGAACCTTCGCTGGCGATCGCGCGGTTGGGTCGTTCAGAGTTGCGAGAGTCTCGCGGTCGCGGACGAGGCTTTTGCACAAAGCCTTGGTGCCGGTGGGTTCGACCTCATTGTGCTGGACCTCGGTCTTCCCGATGGCGATGGGGTGCATTGGTTGGAACGACTGCGCCGCCGCGATCGCCTGACGCCGGTGCTCGTACTCACCGCGCGAGATCGCGTCGCTGACCGAGTGCGTGGGTTGCGCAGCGGCGCCGACGACTATCTCGTGAAACCCTTCGCAGCGGAAGAACTGGATGCGCGCGTAGAAGCGCTGCAACGACGGGCTCAAACCTCACGCGGCGAATTGCTGCACTACGGTCGCGTGACATGGCTGGGCGATGAGGGTCACGCCTATGTCGACGACCAAGCCCTGGAACTGCTGCCTCGCGAGTTCGAGGTACTTGGCCTCCTCATCCGCCGCGCCCCGCGACTGGTGCCAAAGCGTGCCCTGATCGAGGCATTGACCGAGCGCAATCTGGAGCTCGGCGACGGAGCCGCCGAGCTCTATGTCTCACGCCTGCGGCGCAAGCTCGTTGGCTCGGGCACCACGATTCGGACGATGCGGGGGTTCGGCTACTTCCTGGCGCTCGACAGCGATGAGGGGGCAGGCTGATGCAGCGTCCAGGACAATCTAAATGGCTGAGGCGTGACTTGCTGCTGCGGCTCATGCTGCCGCTGCTGGCGATTGTGGTGGCGACCGCTGCACTGGGCACCTTTACCGCGCACCGGCTGACCGATCGTGTGTTCGATCGATGGCTGCTCGACGCGGCACGATCGGTGGGCGCGCTCGTGAGTTTCGAGCATGGTCAAGCATCGATCGAGTTGCCTCCCGCCGCGGAAACCGTTTTGCTTTACGACGACATCGATCGCACCCACTTCAGTGTGATGCAGGGTCAGCGCCTGCTGGCCGGTCGCCGCGGCATACCCGAGCAAGGTGCGCGTGAAACCACCTACCGCCGAGGCCGCGCTTTTGATGCCAGCTACGAGGGTGAGCCAGTAAGAATCGTGCGCACCGAACTCGACTCGGGCAGTGCAGAGCCCGTCGTCGTTCTGGTCGCGGAGACGCTCGTGAAGCGTCAGGGCTCCGCGCAAGAGCTGATGGTCGTTCTCTGGCCGATGGGTGCATTGGTGATTGCGGCGGCTGCCGCCATCGTGCTCGCCGTGCGTCGCACCGTGCGCCCGCTGGAGGTCATTGCGGCGCGTTGGAACGAACGCTCGAATGCCTCGTTGCAGCCGATCGGCGACGAAAACGTGCCTCGCGAACTCTTGCCTTTTGCCGCCGCACTCAACGATCTCCTGGGGCGCATTCGCGAGATGCTCGCCCGGGAGCGGCAGTTCGCGGCCACCGCGGCTCACCAGCTGCGCACCCCTCTGGCAGGGCTGCAGCTCGGTCTTGCACGTGCCGCTGAAGCGCCCGACATCTCGACAGCCCGGGAGGTGCTCGGAGAACTGAGTCACGCCACTCAGCGAACCGCGCGCCTGGTTCAGCAGTTGCTCGCGCTCGGAAGGCTTGACCCCGAAGCCTGCGGCGATCTTGACTTTGAATGCGCTGACCTGGTCGCACTGGCGCAGGATGTGGGAGCGGCGCACGCGGACCAGGCGCTCGCGAAGAGGATCGACCTCGAACTGGTCGCCTCGGTGCAGCCCGTGCTCGTAACCCTGCAGCCGGAGTTGATGGCCGAGGCACTCGGCAACCTGCTCGACAACGCGATCCGCTACACGCCACCCGGCGGTCGGGTGCTTGTCGAGGTGATCGACAGTCCTCCTCTGGTCCGGGTCAGCGACTCCGGGCCCGGCATTCCGGAGGACGAACTCAAGACAGTGTTCGAGCGCTTCGTGCGGGGTCGAATTGCAACCGGCGAGGGCAGTGGACTCGGCCTTGCAATTGCGCGCGATATCGCCTCGCTGCATGGGGCAACAGTGATCTTGGGACACAGCGCTTGGGGCGGTACCAGCATAACGATCAGCTTTAGAGATGGCTCCAGCTAAACCAGGTTTCCTGCGGTTCGGCCTGGCTGATGGTGGATTGCTCTGCCATCTGCTTGGCCGCCGAAAATTCGGCAGGAACCAGCGCAAAACTGGCACCAGAGTGGCACCGACGAAGAAGCCGGCACTTGGCCGGCTTCTTCGCCTTTGCAAGATCAATTGAATTGACTGCTTATTTTGGTGGGCCCTGAGTGACTCGAATACTCGACATACAAATTTAGAGTCCTTGGGAGAGCGAGCGACCGGCCTTTGCCAGCGTTGACGCTATCAGTGAGAGTGAGGAGATCGTGCCGAAGCAAAATTCCGTCGCCAATTCTGTTGCCGACACTTTCACAAGACAAAAGGGTTAGCAGGTGCAACCCTGCTAACCCTCGTCTTTACTGGTGCGGCTGGCAGGAATCGAACCCACGACCCCTTGGTTCGTAGCCAAGTACTCTATCCAGCTGAGCTACAGCCGCAAAGTCTCGCAGTATAGCAGCACTGCGCCGCATTCAACCCAGACGCGCGGCGGCCTCGAAACACGCCGCGGCGCGCGCCGCATCGCCCTCCAGCCGAGCCAGTTCCGCGAGCATCAGCCAGGCCTTGCGGCGCGGCGCGCTCGCCAGCGCGCCGTCGCCGGCGGCCTGCTCGAGCAGCCGGCGCGCCTTGCCCCAGAGCTGGCGCTCGGCGAGCGCGCAGCCCACCGCCAGCGCGACGCCGCCGTCGCGCGAGTACGCGCCCGCCGCCGCCTCGAGCCGCGGCAGCCATTCGGGCCCGATGCCACTGATCGCGCTGACCAGGCCGAGCGCCACCGCCGCACGCTCGTCGGCGCCGAGTCCGGTCGGCTGCTCCCAGAACGGGCGCAACCAGCCGCGCGCGTCGTCGAACGCGCCGAGCGCGGCGGCCCGGTCGGCGGCGCGCGCCGCGACGAAGGCATCGCGTCGATCGACCGGCTCGAACTGGCCCCACACGCGCTTGAGCTGGTCGATGTCGTGGGCGGTGTCGAGCGACTCGAACGCGAGCGAACGCAGCAGGCCGTGCGCCGCGATCTTCGAGAACCCCTGGTGCTTGGCGAGCAGCCGCGCCGTCTTCAGCGCCTCCTGCGGCTGGCGGCCCAGCCGCGTGGCCTGCAGGCGCAGGCGCAGCGCATGAGTCCGGCGCGCCACGCCCTGCGGCAACTCGCCCAGCAGTTCGAGCGCGCGCGGCGCGTCGCGGTCGTCGAGCGCCCATTCGGCGGCGAGCAGGCGCGCGCCCTCCTCTGCCGAGCGCGCCGCGGCGCTGCGCCGCGACAGATCGAGTGCGCGTCGCAGCTGCTCGTCGCGGACGGGGCGGTCCTGCAGGCGGTGCGCGCTGCCGGCAGCGAGCAGGTGGCTGAGCACGGTGAACTCGTTGTCCTGCGCGAGCTCGGGCGTGTCGGCCTGGATCACGAGGGCGCGCTGCGCCGACTTCTGCGCACGGCTGTAGCGACCACCGAAGTACTGCGCCAGCGCGTCGCGCAGCGCCGCCTGCGCGCTGCGATCGCGGCGCGCGACGCGCCACTCGTGCGCCCGCCGCGGCAACCCGACCAGCGCGCTCAGCGCCTGGATCGCGGTGACGATCACGAAGCAGCTGCCGAGCAGCGCGAGCAGGAACAGATTCAGCGAGACGTCGACCCGCCAGCCGCGCCAGTAGAACGTCACGAGCCCGTCGTTGGTGCCCAGCGTGGACGCGGCCAGCACCGCGACGCCGAACAGCAGCACGAACCAGATGATGCTGCGCATGACCGACGCTCAGCGCCCGGCCGACGCGGCGGTGAGCGCGGCCAGGGTGTCGTCGGGTCGCGGCACGACGACCCGGCGCGCCTGCCCGACGACCTGGCGAATCAGCTCGCCGGCCAGTGCGGTGCGCTTCGAGCCGCGGTCGAAGTAGCGGTCGAGCGTCGTCTGCGCCGCCTGCAGATCCGCCTGCGCGGTGTCGAACTGGCGGCTCAACAGCCCCAGGCGCGCGTTCAGCAGGCGCAGTTTCAGGTTCTCGCGCACGAAGAAGGACTGTTCGGGCGCGAGCAGCATCGCTTCGGGATGCTCGATGCGCGTCACCCGCACCAGCGACTTGGCCTCGTCCCAGAACTTCGCGCCGAAGGCGTTCCAGGTCGCGAGGCGGCCGCTCCAGTCCGACACGGCGCTGGCGGTCGGCGCGGCCGCGCTGCCCGGCCTGGCCACCGCGGGCCTGGCCGCGGCGTTGCCGCTGCGCGGCTCGGCGACCGCCAGCAAGGGCAGCTCGTCGACCATGCGGATCGCCTCGTCGAGCTTGATGCCGAGCGAGCCGAAGTCGGCCACGCTGGTGGCCTTGACGCGGCCCAGGTCGCGCGTGATCGCGCGGCGCACGCCCTCCAGGCGCGGCTCGTTGTAGCGCGCCAGGCGCTCGTCGGCCTGCTTCAAGGTCGCGACCAGCGGCTCGGCGCTGCCGGTGATCGCGGTCTGCTGCATGGCGACGCGGATCGACGCCTCGACGTCGACCAGCAGGTTCTCGTCACGCGAGCGCGACAGCGACTGGATCAGCTCCTCGAGCTGGCCGCGCTGCACCGCCACCTCGGCGACGCGGGCCTCGAGCAGCGCGACCTTCGCGCTTGCGTCGGCGACGCCCTCCTGCGCCTGCTTCGCGAGTGCGCGCGCCTCGGTCGCCCTGGCGGCGCTGTCCTGCTGCCGCAGCACGAGTTCCTGTTCCAGGCTGGCGCCGCGCTGGTCGGCCTTCCAGGCCAGCACCAGGCTCGCAACGCAGAGCGCGCCGAGCACGGCCAGCGCCAGCCACAGCCAGCGCGTCGGGTCGGCCGCAGGCAGCGCGGCGGGCGGCACACCGGCCAGCGCGGCGCTTGCAGGCGGGGTCGAAACTGGGGTGTCGGGTTCTTCGCTCACGGTCGCAACGATTGTATGCAGGCCGCCACGGCGGCCGGTGACGGGCGCACCTCGATCACCTGTCCGAAGCCCGCAGTGCGCGCCCGCGCCCCGATGCGCGGGTGGGTCGTCACGGCGCGTGCCGGCGTCCAGTCGTGCCGGCGCCCAACGAGCGGCGACGCCAGCAGATGCTCGATCGCCTCGGAGCTGCTGAACAGCCACAGGTGCAGCGCGGGTGCGGCCAGCGCGGCGCGCAGCAGCTCGGTCCGGGCGGCGTCGAAGGCCGGCGCCGTGCGCCGGTAGGCCGCGACCTGCGCGACCCGAGCGCCGGCCCGGTGCAAGGCCTGTGCGAGCCAGTCGCGGCCGCCGTCGCCGTCGCCGCGCACGATCAGCACCTCGGCAGCCCGCCAGTCGCGCCCGCACAGCTGCGCCCACAAGGCTTCGGAATCGAACTGCGGCGCGTCCGCCGCCGGCTCGACGATCTGCGCCGGCGGCACCCCCAGCGTCAGCAACGCGCGCGTCGTGCCCGGCCCGGGCGAGCCGGCGAGCACGGCCGGCGGCCAGCTCAGCGCGGCCGGGCGCTGCGCGAAGAATCGCTCGGCGGCGTTCGGGCTCACGAACACGACCAGCCGCCGCGCCGCGAGCCGGTTCCACGCGTCGACGAGCGGCGCTGCATCGGTGAGCGGCTCGATCCCGATCAAGGGCAGCGCCAGCGCATCGATCCCCTGCGCACGCAGCTGCGCCACCCAATCGGCGGCCTGCGCCGCCGGCCGCGTGACGATCACCCGCACGGCCACGCCCGCCTCAGCCGGCGCCGGGCCGCCATGGGCCACACACCGGCCCCCGCGTGGCCCTCGCGGCTGAGCGCCCCCTCGGGGGGCAGGAGCGAAGCGACGTGGGGGCCGTCATCTCAATCGGCAGCATCTGCCGCCAGCGCCGCGCCGAGGTAGGTGGCCGCGCCCGCATCGCGCAACTGCTGCGCGGCGCGCTCGCCGAGGGCGCGGGCCTGCGCGTCGGTCTGCACCGCGGCGCTCGCCTGCGCGCGCAGCAGCGGCGCGCGCAGCAGCTGCGCGTGACCGAGCGCGACCTGCAGCGCCAGCGTGTCGCCCTGCCAGCGCGCATGCGCCGCCAGCGGCATGCTGCAGCTGCCGCCCAGTGCTCGCGATACCGCGCGTTCGGCCTGCACCGCGAGCCAGGTCGGGCGGTGCGTGAGTTGCGCGAGCCGGGCACGCAGCGCCGACGCGTCGGCACGCACCTCGATGCCGAGCGCGCCCTGGCCGGCGCACGGCAGCATCGCCGCGGGTTCGAAGCGGCTCGCGATTCGGCCCGCCAGCCCGAGCCGCATCAGACCCGCGGCAGCGAGCACGATCGCATCGAAGCCGCCTTCGTCGAGCTTGCGAAGCCGTGTGTCGAGGTTGCCCCGCAGCGGCTGCACATCAAGATCGGGCCGCACCGCGAGCAGCTGCACCACGCGGCGCAGGCTCGAGGTGCCCACGCTCGCGCCGCGCGGCAGCTCGGCCAGCGACGCGTGGCGCGGCGAGACGAACGCGTCGCGCGGGTCCTCGCGCTCGAGCACCGCGGCGAGCTCGAAGCCGTCGGGCAGGTCCATCGGCACGTCCTTCAGCGAGTGCACCGCGAGCTGCGCACGCCCTTCTTCGAGCGCGGTCTCGAGTTCCTTGACGAACAGGCCCTTGCCGCCGGCCTTGGCCAAGGTCCGGTCGAGGATCTGGTCGCCGCGCGTGGTCATGCCGAGCAGGCCGACGGCCATGCCGAAGCGTTGCGCCAACAGGTCGCGAACGTGCTCGGCCTGCCACAGCGCGAGGCGGCTTTCGCGGGTGGCGATCAGGGTGGTTTCGGACATCCGCGGGATGCTAGCAGGCCCGTCTCTTGCATCGCCTCTAAGATCGACAGGCCGCCACCCCACCCACCGAGCGCCCCATGCCCCGAGCCAAGACTCGCCCGAACGACACGCGCAGCGCCGCCGAGAAGAACCGCCCGCTGGTCGACGACATCCGGCTGCTCGGCCGCATCCTCGGCGACGTGATCCGCGAGCAGGAGGGCAAGGACGCGTTCGAGCTGGTCGAGCGCGTGCGCCGGCTGTCGGTGGCCTACCGCCTGAAGAGCGATGCGCAGGCCGGCCGCGCGCTCGACCGGCTGCTGAAGAACCTGTCGGGCGACCAGACCGTCAGCGTGATCCGCGCGTTCAGCTACTTCTCGCACCTCGCCAACATCGCCGAAGACCGCCACCACGTGCGCCGGCGCGACCACCACGAACGCCAGGGCCACCTGCAGGAGGGATCGCTGGCGATGACGCTTGAGCGCCTCGCCGCCGCCGACATCCGCGCCGCCGACATCGCCAAGACGCTGGCGCACGCCTACATCTCGCCGGTGCTGACCGCGCACCCGACCGAGGTGCAGCGCAAGAGCATCCTCGACGCCGAGCGCGCGATCGCCGAACTGGTCGAGCAGCGCGACGCACTGGCCAGCGCACGCGAGCGCGCCGACAACGAGGCGCTGCTGCGCGCCCGCGTCACGCAGATCTGGCAGACGCGCATGCTGCGCACCGCGAAGCTGACTGTCGCCGACGAGATCGAGAACGCGCTGAGCTACTACCGCTCGACCTTTCTGCGCCAGATCCCGAAGATGTACCGCGAGCTCGAGAACGCCCTGCCCGGCCACGCCATCGCGCCGTTTTTCCGCATGGGCAACTGGATCGGCGGCGACCGCGACGGCAACCCCTTCGTCACCGCCGAGACGCTGCAGATGGCGCTGGCGCGGCAGGCCGAGACGGTGCTGCGCTTCTACCTGACCGAGGCGCACGAGCTCGGCGCCGAACTGTCGATCTCGGCCACGCTGGCGCCGGTCAGCGCCGCGATGAGCGCGCTGGCCGCGCGCTCGCCCGACCAGAACGTGCACCGCGCCGACGAGCCCTACCGCCGCGCGCTGATCGGCATGTATGCGCGGCTGGCCGCGACGCTCGAGCTCTTCACCGGCACCGAGGCGCTGCGCCATGCGGTCGCGCCGCAGAACCCGTACGGCTCGTCCGACGAGTTTCTGGCCGACCTGAAAGTGATCGACGCGTCACTCGCCGCGCACCACGCCCAGGCGCTCTCGGCCCCGCGGCTGCAGCCGCTGATGCGCGCGGTGCAGGTGTTCGGCTTTCACCTCGCGACGGTCGACCTGCGCCAGAGTTCCGACAAGCACGAGGCGGTCGTCGCCGAGCTGCTGCGCGTCGCGAAGGTCGAGGCCGACTACGGCGCGCTGACCGAAGACGCGCGCCGCACGCTGTTGCTGCAGCAGCTCAACGACGCCCGGCCCTTGCGCGTGCGCGCGGCCCGCTACAGCGAGCACGCGACGAGCGAACTCGCGATCTTCGAGGCCGCGGTCGTGATGCTGCAACGCTACGGCCGCCAGGCGCTGCGCCACTACATCATCTCGCACACCGAAGACGTTAGCGACCTGCTCGAGGTGATGCTGCTGCTGAAGGAAGTCGGGCTGCTGCGCGGCACGCTGGACGAGGCCGACGGCGCGATCTCGGACCTGATCGTCTCGCCGCTGTTCGAGACCATAGGCGACCTGCGCAACGCCGCGGCCATCATGCGCGCGTTCTACGCGCTGCCCGGCATCGCCGCGATGATGAAGCGCAGCCGAACGGGTGAATTCGGCGAGCAGGACATCATGCTCGGCTACAGCGACAGCAACAAGGACGGCGGCAGCTTCACCAGCAACTGGGAGCTGTACCGCGCCGAGATCGAGCTGGTGCAACTGTTCGACCAGCTGCGCGCCGACCACGGCCTGACCCTGCGCCTGTTCCATGGCCGCGGCGGCACCGTCGGGCGCGGCGGCGGCCCGAGCTACCAGGCCATCCTCGCGCAGCCGCCGGGCACGGTGAACGGCCAGATCCGCCTGACCGAACAGGGCGAGGTGATCGCGTCGAAATACGCGCACCCCGAGATCGGCCGGCGCAACCTCGAGACGCTGGTCGCGGCCACGCTCGAAGCGACTCTCTTGAACCCGACCAAGAGCGCGCCGAAGGCCTTCCTCGACGCCGCCGCCGCGATCAGCGACGCGAGCTTCAACGCCTACCGCAAGCTCGTCTACGAGACGCCCGGCTTCACCGAGTACTTCTTCAGCGCCACGCCGATCCGCGAGATCGCCGAGCTCAACATCGGCTCGCGCCCGGCCGCTCGTGTGACGTCAGGCAAGGCGACGCGCGCGATCGAAGACCTGCGCGCGATCCCGTGGTCGTTCAGCTGGGGCCAGTGCCGCGTCGCGTTGCCGGGCTGGTGCGGGTTCGGCTCGGCCATCGCGGCCTACCTCGGCAGCGCGCCGAAGCAGCGCCAGGAGCGTCTCGCGCTGCTGCAGAAGATGCACAGGCAGTGGCCGTTCTTCCGCACGCTGCTGTCCAACCTCGACATGGTGATCGCGTAGAGCGACCTGGCGATCGCCGCGCGCTATGTCGAGCTGGTCGAAGACAGGAAGCTGGGCAAGCGGATCTTCACATTGGTCAGGGCTGAGTGGCAGCGCACGAACGACGCGCTGTCGCTGATCACCGGCGAGAAGAACCGGCTGGACTCGAACCCGTCGCTGGCGCGCTCGATCGAGCACCGCTTCCCGTACCTCGACCCGCTGAACCACCTGCAGGTCGAGCTGATGCGGCGCTACCGCCAGCGCACCGAGGGCGACCCAGAGAACGCGCGCGTGCGCACCGGCATCCACATCTCGATCAACGGCATTGCCGCGGGGCTGCGCAACACCGGCTGAATTTCCGCTGAGACGGCAATCGGTCGTTGAATGATGCGGCGCCACGGTCAACACGCGACCCACAGCGGAAATCGGATCCGAGGTTCGGTCATCTCGAGAGGAGACGATCAAGGATCGTCCTGGCGACCAGGCATCGCTTCCCCAGCGTCGAGCTCGGCTTCGGCCGCAAGCCGGGAGTGCGCTCAACCCTCGACGGTTGGAACTTGCGACCGCCGCAGCGTGAAATGGAACGTGCTGCCGACACCGACGACGCTCTCTGCCCAGATCCTGCCGCCGTGCGCCGCCACGATTCCGCTGGCGATGTAAAGGCCCAGGCCCGTGCCGGTCGGGTTCGCCGCTCTCACATGCCAGTACCGCTCGAAGATGCGTGGC
This sequence comes from Rhizobacter sp., assembly GCA_025355545.1. Classification (GTDB taxonomy): domain Bacteria; phylum Pseudomonadota; class Gammaproteobacteria; order Burkholderiales; family Burkholderiaceae_C; genus LMDS01. The sequence continues at coordinate 4,949 of JANXZN010000351.1, read as the reverse complement.
AATTGTTCAGGCGATATGCCCGAGCCGGCGTCGGCCACTGCGAACCGGACAAAGTCGACTGCTCCCGCCGAGGCGACGTGCGCAGAGACGGCGACGCTGCCACCTGAAGCGGTGAATTTCAACGCGTTGCCGACCAGGTTGGAAATGACCTGGTACAGGCGCTCCGCGTCAGCACTCACGACCAGGTCGGCGTCGCCGCGGAAGGTCAGCGCAACGCCCTGACTCGCGGCGAGCGGGCCCAGCAAGACGGAAGAATCCTCAAAGATTTCATCGACGCGGTGCAGTTGCAGATGGACGCGGTAACGACCCTGTTCGATCGCTGTCAGATCGAGGAGATCTCGCAGCATCTCGCTCATGCGGCTTGTCGCGCGTTGAATCGACTGGGCCGCGGCGACGATGCGGCGGGAAGGCTCGCTCGTTTCCGCGACGAGCGTTCGTGTCAGCATCGAAGCTTGGAGCGCAACCACCGAGAGCGGGCTTCGCAGGTCGTGCGAGACGACCGCGACCAGTTCGTCTCGCGACGCCACGGCATTTCGTTCGCGCACAACCTGGTCTGCCAGATCGAGCTCGATGACGGCTCTTCTGAGGTCGCGCGCCGCCTGCACACGGTGCTGTCCCCAGGCTGCGGCGTGATGGCGCGACAGCGTCGTCCAGGCATCGAACGAATGTCTCGGGCTGAGCCGGTGCATGTCGGGTTCCGGTGCGGGTTCGGGAGCCTTGTGCGGGTTGCCGCCCCACGTCACCGCCTCGATCAGCTCGGGCCGAAACCAGAGCACCATGCTGAGCTCAGGCTTGGGAAGAGTGATCGCCAGCAGCCCGCTGGCGATCGACGCGAATTCTTGCGCCGGCGGGTGTTGAAGCGGCAGGATCGAGGTGGCGAAGTGACCGGAGGCGGAGGCCTTCTCTGCGGTCCAGACCGACAAGTCTGCCACCTGCGACTCGGATGGGCAGATGCCGAACAGGCTGACCACCGGCCCGATCACGACCGCCACGCCACTGGCACTTGTCAGTTGGAGCAGGTGCTGCGACGACCCCGACAGGCTCTCGAACACCGCTCCCGGCGAACGCTGCATTTCCTCGACGAGTGGCGCGAGCAAGCGCTCGTTGGCAGCGGCGAGTTCGGACTCCTGTTTGCTTTCGAGCGCCGAAATCTGCAATGACAGCAGCCGCCCGATCGAGAGGCAAGCGGTTCGAATCTCAGCGGGAATGAGGCGTGGTGTCCGGTGCACGCAGCTGATGAGGCCCCAGAGTTCGCCGTCCCTGAGCAACGAGATGCTCATCGAGGAGCCGGCGCCCATGTGGCGCATGTACTCGCGGTGAATCGGCGAAACGCTGCGAAGCGACGAGAAGGTCAGATCCAGCGGGACGGCTGGATTTGCGCTCAGCAGCGTGGCAATGCGGACGGGTTCGTAGTCGACGTCCGGGATCATGCGCAGCCAGTTCAACCTGTAGAGCTCCCGCGCCTGCGCCGGAATGTCCGAGGCCGGGAAGTTCAGGCCGAGGAACGGGGCCATGTCGTCGGCTCTCGCTTCGGCCAGAACTTGCCCGTGACCCTGTGCGCCGAATGCGTAGATGACGACACGGTCGCAGCCGGTCAGAAGCCGGACCTCGCGCACGGTGACTTCGTGGAGCGTTTGCAGGCCCACTGCCCCTTGCAAGCGCCGCAGTGCCCGAGCCAGCAGGGGTTCGCTGGTTGCGAGCGAACCCACCGAAGGCTCGAGCTCCAGCATCGACAGGTCGCCGAGACGACTCAGTCTCCCGTCAAGCGACGCGCCGCCGATCGCGAGCCGGATCGGCGCGTCCGAATCGAGCGGGTCGTCGAGTTCGAGCGCTCGCTCCAGCTGGAAGGCGTCACCGGAAGAGAGCCATGCGGCCGGCGCTCTGCCCAGGACGTCGTCGAGGCTTTTCCCGACGAGCTCCGAAACGTTGGCGCTCGCGTGCTGCACCTCACGGGTTCGGCTGTCGAAGACGATCAACACACCGTGCGGCTGGATTGCCCCGGGAATGCGGATGGGCTCGGAGGCGCAGTCGCCGAGTGCGGCATCGGAAATCGCCGACGCCTGCCGGGTGGGTTCGAGACGGTGCATCGCTTCGGTACCTCTGGTCTGACAGCTCGCGAGGTCGGAAGCGGACGGAACGGCTGCCAGTGTGGCACGGATCACCGGCTGGGCTCGAACCTATGATGTTGCTCACTCTCGATCGCATCCCATTGCCGCCCAATTTCGCAGAACGACTGAAGGACGAAACACGTTCGCTGCACCGGAAGGCCGAGCAAACCGGGTTCATGCGATTGCTGATCGGTGGCAGGATGGGTGCGCCGGCCTACTGCAGGCTGCTCCGGAACCTGCTAGCCCTCTATTCGGCACTGGAGCCGGCCATCCTGCGACAGGCGAAGCATCCGCTGCTCGCCCCCGTCGTCGGTCTCGATCTGTTTCGCTGTGCTGCGCTGCGAGCAGACCTTCGCGCCTTGAGCTGCGACGAGGAGACGGCTCTGCGTTCTGTGGAACCCCTGGCCGCTGCCACGCAGGCCTATGTGCAGCGTCTCCGAGGCTTCTCCGAGACCGGCCCTGAACGGCTGCTGGCACACGCGTATGTGCGTTACATGGGCGATCTGAATGGCGGGCAGAGGCTCGCTTCGATCGTTGCGAATGCCCTGCAGCTTGCGGGCCGTGAAGGGACGGCGTTCTACGAATTCGGCGGCGCGGCGTGCACGGCGGCGTTGTCGGGCGCCTTTCGCGAATCGCTCGAGTCTGGCGCGGCCGACCCCGAGATCGCGGACACGATCATCGCCGAGGCCCAGTGGGCATTCGCACAGCACATCACGCTGTTCGATGAACTCGCGTCGCAAGCGGACCCGGCTGCGTAAGCGCGGCGCTCAGCCCCTCGCACCTCAGCCGGTCAGCGCGTCGAGCAATGCCTCGAGCGCCGCGAGGTCGTAGGGCTTGCGCAGCATGTAGGGATCGAGGCCGCTCGTCTTGGGATCGCGGATGTCGCTGCGACCGGTGACGAACACGATCCTTATCTGCGGGTGAAGCGCGCGTGCTTCTGCCGCCAGCACTTCTCCGGACATTTCGGGCAGGTTGATGTCGGTCATCAGGACGCCGACGACGTTTGCTTCCAGGAAAACCCCCGCTTGCCTGGCATCTACTGCGCGGTACACAAGGTGCCCCAGGGCAGCCATGGCGTCCGCGGTGCTGTCAAGCAATGGCTTGTCGTCTTCGACCAGCAGGATCGCCAGTCCCCCAACGTGCGGAGCACCCCGAAGGACCGCCGATTCCGGGTCGCCGATGATCGCGCTGCCATTCATGCTTCACCTCGGGTCCGGTCAGGGCTCGCCACAAGGGACGAAAGCGACTGAGTATGCGCCAAGCTGTGGCGAAAGCTGTCGAACAACGCGGGCCGATGAAAGCTCTGCGTTATGTCCCCGTAGCTATCGGTCGCCACTGATCGCTTGCGGCAGCAAGCCGTCGCCAGTCGCGGACGTCTGACTCATTTCCGCCGCATAGCGGAAGTTCAAGGATCAAGCCTTGAACGTCGAGAGGGAACCGAAATCGGGCGAACCCTCTGCATTCACCGACGACTCATCAGCCCCTGGCGCCGGCCACACCACCTCACCGCCCCGCCGCTACCAGCGCCTCACGCACCGCCGCGACCTGGCGGCGCGACACCGCGAGCCATTCGTCGACCGGTGCCATGCGCACGGCCCAGCCTTCGCCGCCCTCCTCGTCGCGCTCGGCGGCGGCGCCCGGCGCGGCGCGGCGCTCGAGCGCATGCACCGCGTTGCGCGCGACCAGTGCGTTGCGGTGCACGCGCAGGAAGCGCTCGCCCAGGCGCTGCTCCAGGTCGGACAGGGCCTCGTCGAGCACATAGGTGTGTTCGGCGGTGCGCAGCGTCACGTACTTGAGTTCGGCCTTGAAATACAGCACGTCGGCGAGCGCCACCCGAACCACGCGGCCGCGGTCGGTGACGACGATGGCCGGCACGTCGTCGGGCATGCCGACCGCGGCGGCGGGCGCCGCGCCGTGGCGCAGCGCGAGCCGCTGCGCGACCCGTTGCAGCGCCGCGTGCAGGCGCTCGCGCCGCACCGGCTTGGTCAGGTAGTCGACCGCGTCGAGGTCGAAGGCCTGCAGCGCGTGCTGCGCGTGCGCGGTGACGAACACCACGGCGGGCGGGTCGGCCAGACGCTTCAGCTCGGCCGCGAGTTGGGTGCCGTCGCGGCCGGGCATCTGGACGTCGAGCAGGACCAGGTCGCAGCGCTGCTCGGCCAGCCAGACCAGCGCCTGCACCGCGTTCGCCGCCTCGCCGACGACCTGCGCCTTCGGTTCGGCGCAGTCGTGCACCAGGCCGCGCAGCCGCAGCCGCGCAAGTTCCTCGTCGTCGACGATCAGCACCCGCAGCGATGATGGCGCCCCTCGCCGGCCGGGCATGTCCGGCAATTCCCCGAGGGGATGCGGGCCGGCAGGGCCGCGAAGAGGCCCCTCCGTGGCCCTTGGCGGCCCGGCGCTCGGCCCGGCCTCACTCAAAGCGGCACCACGATCTGGACGCGGAACACGTCGGCCTCGCGCTTGGTGTCGAACTGCGCCGCGACGTCGTGCATCAGGCGCAGCCGCTCGCGCACGTTGCGCAGAGCGATGCCGTTGCCGGGCTGCGAGGCCGCGGCCGGCACGCTGTTGACGATCGAGATCAGCGCGCGCCCGAGCTTGACGCGCGTGCGCACGCGGATCACGCCGCCGCTGTCGGACGGCTCGATGCCGTGGCGCACCGCGTTCTCGACCAGCGGCTGCAGCAGCAACGGCGGCACGCGCGCGTGCCCCGCGTCGGGGTCGAGCTCCCAGGTGACCTGCAGGCGGCTGCCGAAGCGCACCGGCTCGATCGCGAGGTAGCGCTGCGCGAGCTCGACCTCCTAGGCCAGCGACACCGATTCGGGGTTCTCCGAGATCGCCACGCGG
>JANXZN010000316.1 GCA_025355545.1 Rhizobacter sp. | reverse complement strand
TCGTCAGCTTGGAGCGAATCAGCTCGTCGAGCACCTCGCGCTCTTCGTCCGACAGCACAATCTCAGGGGCAACTCGCACTCTCGTTCTCCACACCAGTCCGTAGTAGATCATTGGTGTGGCGGGATTCATTTACGTTCCCTCAAGATTGCATCTCTGCACTAGCATCCGGCACGTCTCCTGCTACCTGGACCACCATGGAACTGACCTCGCGCGAGAAGGACAAGCTGCTGATCTTCACCGCCGCGCTGCTCGCCGAGCGGCGCCGGGCGCGCGGCCTGAAGCTCAACTACCCCGAGGCGGTGGCGCTGATCAGTGCCGCGATCATGGAAGGCGCGCGCGACGGCAAGAGCGTGGCAGCGCTGATGAGCGACGGCAAGAGCGTGCTCGCCCGCGCCGACGTGATGGACGGTGTGGCCGAGCTGATCCCCGAGATTCAGATGGAAGCGACCTTCCCCGACGGCACCAAGTTGGTGACCGTGCACCACCCCATTGCCTGACCGGGACGATCCATGATTCCAGGCGAGTTGCTCATCGATGGCCCCGATCTCGAACTCAACCCCGGCCGGGGCACGCTGACCCTGGTGGTCGAAAACAGCGGCGACCGCCCGGTCCAGGTCGGCTCGCACTACCACTTCGCCGAGACCAACGCGGCGCGGCGCTTCGACCGCGCGGCGGCGCACGGCATGCGGCTGAACATCGCGTCGGGCACGGCGGTGCGTTTCGAGCCCGGCCAGCAGCGCACGGTCGAACTCGTAGCCTACGCCGGAGCGCGCAGCGTCTACGGCTTTCGCGGCCTGGTGCAGGGAGCGCTCTGAGCATGGCGACCTTGCAGCGCCGTGCCTATGCCGAGATGTTCGGCCCGACCACCGGCGACCGCGTGCGGCTGGCCGACACCGGCCTGATCGTCGAGGTCGAGAAGGACTACACGCTGGCCGCCGGCGAAGGACGCACAGGCCCCGACGGGCGTCCCGTCGGGTATGGCGAAGAGGTCAAGTTCGGCGGCGGCAAGACCATTCGCGACGGCATGGGCCAGAGCCAGCGGCTCGCCGCCGAAGTGGCCGACACCGTGATCACGAACGCGCTGATCATCGACCACTGGGGCATCGTGAAGGCCGACATCGGCCTGAAGAACGGCCGGATCGCCGCGATCGGCAAGGCCGGCAACCCCGACGTGCAGCCGGGCGTGGACATCGTGATCGGCCCGGGCACCGAGATCATCGCCGGCGAGGGCGCCATCGTCACCGCCGGCGGCATCGACAGCCACATCCACTTCATCTGCCCGCAGCAGATCGAAGAGGCGCTGATGAGCGGCGTGACGACGATGCTGGGCGGCGGCACCGGCCCGGCCACCGGCACCTTCGCGACCACCTGCACGCCGGGGCCGTGGCACATCCACGCGATGCTGAGGGCGGCCGAGAGCTTCCCGATGAACCTGGGCTTCCAGGGCAAGGGCAATGCCTCGCTGCCGCGTGCGCTCGAGGAGCAGGTCGAGGCCGGCGCCTACGGCCTGAAGCTGCACGAGGACTGGGGCACGACACCCGCGGCGATCGACTGCTGCCTCGGCGTGGCCGACGCGCACGACGTGCAGGTCACGATCCACACCGACACCTTGAACGAATCCGGCTTCGTCGAAGACACGATCGCGGCGTTCAAGGGCAGAACGATTGCGACCTTCCACACCGAAGGCGCAGGCGGCGGCCACGCGCCCGACATCATCAAGTGCGCGGGCCTGCCGAACGTGCTGCCGTCGAGCACCAACCCGACGATGCCGTACACGGTCAACACGGTCGACGAGCACCTCGACATGCTGATGGTGTGCCACCACCTCGACCCGGCCATCGCCGAAGACCTGGCCTTCGCCGAAAGCCGGATCCGCCGCGAGACGATCGCCGCCGAAGACATCCTGCACGACCTCGGCGTGTTCTCGATGATGAGCTCCGACAGCCAGGCGATGGGCCGCGTCGGCGAGGTCATCATCCGCACCTGGCAGACCGCGCACAAGATGAAGGCGCAGCGCGGCACGTTGCCTGAGGACTCAAGCCGCCACGACAACTTCCGCGTCAAGCGCTACATCGCGAAGTACACGATCAACCCGGCGATCACGCAGGGCATCGCGCACGTCGTCGGCTCGGTCGAGGTCGGCAAGCTCGCCGACCTGGTCGTGTGGAAGCCGGCGTTCTTCGGCGTCAAGCCGAGCCTGATCCTGAAGGGCGGCATGATCGCCGCGGCCGCAATGGGCGACCCGAACGCGAGCATCCCGACGCCGCAGCCGGTGCACTACCGGCCGATGTTCGGCGCGTTCGGCGCCGCAATGGACAACACCTGCCTGAGCTTCATCTCGAAGGCCGCGGCCGACCTCGGCGTGCCGGCGAAACTCGGCCTGCGCCGCCGCACCGAGGTCGTGAAGAACACGCGGCAAATCGGCAAGAAGGACATGGTCCACAACGCCGGCACGCCCCACATCGAGGTCGATGCGCAGACCTACGAGGTGCGCGCCGACGGCGTGCTGCTGAGCTGCGAGCCGGCCACCGAGTTGCCGATGGCGCAGCGCTACTTCCTGTTCTGAGCCCGCGCGCCGGTCAGCGCACGCCGGTGTGCATGGCGAGCGTGCGCGCGAGCGCGGCGGCCGCGTCGTACGGCATCTCGATCGGCAGTACCTGGCCCGACTCGAACTGCAGGTGCAGGCGCACCCGGCCCTCGCTCGCGCCGTGAACGACGCCGGCCGCCATGCATTGCACCGCGACCGGCAGGTCGGCCGCGGCCGGCGGTGCCGCCGCGTCGGCGTTGAGCAGCGCGGCGGCCACCGCGGGGGCATCGGCGTCGCGCACCTCGATCGAGGCGTCGCGCACCCTACCGTCGACGACCGCTTCGGTCTCGATCACCACGCTGGAAGCGCCCGCCACCGTGCTCGGCACCGATTCCTTGATTGCCTCGATGGTCACTTCGACCTTCTCTGCTGCCTGCTGATTCATGACGATCGTCCTTTGATCCCGGTTGCGCGCGAACCGCGTCGATTCTAGCCCGCATATTTCACGCATCGACCACTGTATGGCCTGATGGGCCATCTTGACGCTGTTTTCCGGGGTCAACGAGTGTCTTGACTGTCATTGCGTGACGCTCGGGGTGTATTGAGCGTGATCGGTCGATGAGAACCCC
>JANXZN010000306.1 GCA_025355545.1 Rhizobacter sp. | reverse complement strand
GCGAGCCAGCGCCGCGCGCCGGCGCCGGCCGGCGCGCCGGCGGCCGGCCGCGCCTGAATCAGGTAGTAGATCGCGTAGTCGACCGCCTCGCCGATCAGCGTGGTGCCGAAGCCCAGCGTGATGCCGTGCACATTGCCGAAGATCAGGCTGACCGCGGCGATGCCGGCGAGCACGCCCGAGCCCACGGGCAAGAGCGCCGTGGCAAGCGTCTTCAGCGAGCCGCCGAAAGCCAGCAGCATCAGCGCGACGATCGCGACGCCGCCGGCGATCGCGAGGCGCTCGACCTCGGCCTTGATCTGCGCGCGCGACGCGACCGCGAACGTGCCCGAGCCCGAGACGATGAGCTTCAGGCCCTGCTGCTCGAACGGCGCGAAACTCGATTGCACGAGCTGCAGCGTGCGCTGCTGCGCGTCGAGGTCGGCGCCGTCGGCGTGGGTGGTCGCGATCAGCACGGCGCGCGCCGCGCTGCGCGAGATCCACACGCGCCCGTCGCTGCGCGGCGAGCGCGACGGCAGCATGCCCTCGGCCATGCGGATCGTCTCGCCGGTCGGGTCGCGCAGGATCACCGCCTTGACCGCCGCGCCGGCCGGCGTGCCGAGCAGCGAGGTCGCCTCGTCGATGCCGGCGCGCAGGCCGGCGGCGGTGAAGCGCTGCGCGTCGACCGCCGGGCTGAGCAGGTAGCGGTGCTCGAACAGGAATTTGCCGGTCGCCTCGAAGCCCGAGTTGTCGCCGTTGTGGATCGCGTCGAACGCGCCGCTTTGGCGCAGTGCCTTCGCGAACTGCAGCGATGCCGCGCCGCGCTGCTGCGCCGTGCCGCCCTCGATGCCGATCAGCAGCAGCCGCGCCGCGATGCCGCCGCGCAGCTGGTCCAGCAGCACCGCCTGCTCGGCGCTCGGCGTCGACGGCAGGAAGGCCGACAGGTCGGCGACGTAGTTGGTGCGCGCGCTGATGCCGGCGGCGACCAGGACAGACACCAGCCACAGCGCGAGCGCGTGGCGGCGCGCGCAGTCGCGCAGGCGGGCGAACGGGTTCGACATCGCGGCGGCAATCAGCTCGCCGCGCTCGCCGCGCTCGCCGGCCTGATGCCGGGAACGACCGGTTCGATCGTCATCACCGAGCGGTCGCCGTCGGCCATCGCGACCGCGACCTCGCGCACCAGCGCCTGCGCGCCCGACAGGCGCACCGAAATAACGAGCTCGCGCAGCCGCGGCTCGTTCGGCTTGAGTTCCAGCTCCCAGCGCTGCGCCGTGCCGCTGACGCTGGCCGAGAAGTTGCGTTCGATCGCCTCGCGGTTGCCGGTCAGCGTGCCGCGGATCGCCTCCATGATGACCGCGGCCTCGGGCACCGAATCGAGCGGCACGGTGCGGCTGCGCGTGCCGCGGCTCATCGTCACCTCGTTGCCGACGACCGCGATCCTTTCCTGCATCGGCTTCAGCGTCTCGCGCACGAAGGTGTCGGGCGCCTCGAAGCTCAGCCGCCCCGAGGACTGCAGCGTGCGCTCGAGCATCGCGACGCTGCGCTTCTCGACGAAGCTGGCCTCGCCGGCCTTCACCTGCGCGAGGGTGCGCATCAGTTGCACCAGGTCGAACGTGCCCTGCGCGCGCGCCGGCAGCGCCAGCGCGGCGGCGCCCGCGCCGATCAGCGCCAGCGCGGCCCGGCGCGTGAGGCGGTCAGTGCGGGGCAGGGGTGACAGCGGCATCGTCGGCCCAGAAGTCGAAGAAGTTGAACCAGTTGTACGGCGTTTCCCGGCACAGCGATTCGAGCAGCGCGACGTAAGCCCGCATCGCGGCCTGCACGCGCTGCTCGACATCGAGCCCGCCGGTCGCGGCCTGGGGGCGGAAGTCGGCGAGCTCGGCGAAGCGCAGCTCGTAGCGATTGGCCCCATGGTAGAGCCCGGCCATGAAGACGACCTGGCGGCGCAGCATGGCCGCGAGGCGGAACGGGCCATCCGAGAAGCGTGCCGGCTGGCCGAGAAAATCGAGCCGCAAGGTGCGCGAGCGAGATGAGTGCCCGCCGGCCACCGCTTCGCTGCAGCCGCCCCCCGGGGGGGGCGAGGAAGCTCGGGGCGGCCCGGCGCTTCCGCGGGAGTGGCCCGGCAGCGTGCGGTCGGCGAGCAAGCCGGCCAGGCCGCCGTCGTCGAGCCAGCGCCGCAGCTCCAGCATCGCGCCGGGGCGGCCGAGCGCGATCGTGTGCAGCTGCACGTTGGGTGCGACTGCGGCGAGCGCCGCATTGATCAGCCGCGCGTTCTCTTCGTACATCAGCATCGCGACGCGTGCGCCGCGATGCTGTGCGCTCGCGCGCAGCGCCTCGAAGCTGCCGAGGTGCGCACCGACCAGGATCACGCCGTCGCCGCTGGCCAGCGACGCCTGCATGGGGTCGGCGCCGGTGCTGGTGACCTCGAACGCGTCGAAGCGCTCCTGCAGGAAATAGACGCGGTCGAGGATCGTCGCTGCGAAGTGGTGGATGTGGCGGTAGGCGTCGGCCCAGCGCACCGGCCGGGCGAGCACGCGCACCAGGTAGTTCATCGACGCGCGCCGCGCGCGTCCGTTGACGAGCAGGAAATACAGCGTGATCGGGTGCAGCACGAGCCGCGCGGCGGGGCGGCCGGCGCGGATCGCGATCCAGCGCATCAGGCGCAAGGTCCACAGGTTGCTGCGTTCGCGCTCGCGGGCCCACGCGCCCGGTGCGCGCCCTGCCGGCGTGCTCATCAGGCCTTCGCCTCGAATTGCCCGGAGGCCGCGACGCGCTCGCCCTCGCGCACCTCGAAGCGAACGCCGCGCGGGCCGGCCTCGAGCTCGATGGTCAGTCGCGCGCCCGGCCGCACCGGCGCGAGAAACTTCGCCGCGCCGATGCGGGGCGCGTCACTGACGAGCGCGGCCAGCGCGGGCGCATCGAGGATCGCTTCGAGCACCGCGGCCAGCAGCGCCACGCCGGGCAGCAGCGGCTGGCCCGGAAAGTGCCCGGCGAAGGCCGGGTGGTCGGGCGCGATCGGCAGCTCGACGCGGTGCATCGCCACGTCAGTCGTGAGCGGCCGCGAGCACGCGGTCGGCCCAGGCCGCGAATGCGCCGGCCGGCAGCTTGCCGGTGCCCGCCTCGCGCGGCAGCGCCGCGACCGCGACGATGCGCCGCGGCAGGAAGGCCGCATCGACGCGCTCGCGCAGCCCGGCGAGCACGCGCTCGTGCAGCGCGTCGGCGGCGAGTTCGGGCGCGACCACGAACGCGACCGGCCGCACGACGCCGCCGTCGCTCGCGTCAGGCGGCATCCAGAACGCGCCGTCCTGCACGCCGGCGATCGAGTTCAGGTGGTAGTTCAGGTGGCCGAGCGAGCTGCGCTTGCCGGCGATGTTGAGCAGGTCGTTGGAGCGGCCGAGCAGGCGGAAGGTCTGCGCGTCGACGACCTCGAGCACGTCGGCCAGCAAGGTCGGCTGCGGCACGTGGCCGCCCTGCACGACCGCCTCGGCGCCGTCGCCGCTGATGTGCAGGTCGTCGAACGTGTGCCACTCGGCGCCCTCGGTGCTGCGCCGCGACGCGACCTGGCCGGCCTCGGTGCAGCCGTAGATCTCGAGCAGCGGTGCGGCGAGCGCGGCCTCGGCGCGCAGCGCGAGCTGCGGCGACAGCGGCGCGGTCGCGCACAGGGTCAGGTCGACCGCCGGCAGCGCGACGCCGGAATCGAGCAGCATCTTCAGGTGGAACGGCGTCGTCACCAGCATGCGCGGGCGCGGCGCGCGCGCCAGCGCGGCGGCGATGTCGGCGGGGAAGAACGGGCGCGCGGTGTCGAACGCGGCGCCGCCGAGCAGCGCGATCAGCACCGTCGACTCGAAGCCGTACATGTGCTGCGCCGGCACGGTGGCGACCAGGCTCACGCCGGCCAGCGACGCGCGCCCCATCTGGCGCGCCAGGCGCTGCGCACCGGCGCGCGTGTTGCGCACCAGCAGGCCCCAGTGCTTGGCGTGCGGCAGTGGCGCGCCGGTCGAGCCCGAGGTCAGCACCAGTGCGGCGAGTGCCGCGCCGTCGATCCGCGGCACGGTCGTGGCGGCTTCGGTGGCGGCCGGCGTGTCGGCATGGCGGACCAGCGGCAGCGCCACCTCGGGCGCCTCGGCGTCGCCCAGCGCGTAGCTCGACGGGAACAAGGTACGCAGCCGCGCGACCGTGTCCGGCGTGTGGTTCGGCGGCATCAGGTTGGCCTGACCGCGCAACATCGCCGCGCCCAGGCCGACCGCGAAGCGGTAGCGGTCGGCGCTGATGTTCAGCATCGGCCCGGCCTCGGGCAGGCGCGCCGCGAGCGCGCGCACGTCGGCCAGGTACTGGCGCCGCGACACGCTCGCGCCGTCGCGGCGCGCCAGCGGCGCGTCGAGGTCGTCGGCCCGGATCAGCGGCTGCGATGTCGTCATGCGGCGGAGTCGCGCGGCGCGGCCGGCGCCTTGGCGGCGCTGCCGTGCAGGTAGGAGCGGATCGCGTCGGCGACGCTGCTGCGCTCGAACTCCGGGTGCAGCCGGTAGCGCAGCAGGTACTCGGCGCCGAACATCAGCACCACGCTGATCGGCGACAGCAGGTTCGCGAACAGCGCCCAGGCATCGAACGGGGCGAGCGCGTAGATCAGCACCGAGGCCGCGCTGATGGCGACGAAGTACAGCGTCCACGCGAGCGTGCAGCGGCGCGTGTAGAGCGCCATCGCCGGCGTGAAGTCGCGGTGCACGCGCCGCGCCAGCGTCGTGACCAGCGGCGTGTGGCCGGCGCGCAGCGTGCTGCCGAAGCCGACCGCGAGGAAGCCGTTGATGCCCACGTGCTGCGCCAGGTACAGCAGCTGCGGCGAGCTCTGCAGCCCGAGCAGCGCCTGGCCGCACAGCGCGGCGACCAGCAGCGCGGCGCCGGCACCGAGCCAGCGCTGGCGGGCGCGCCAGGCGCCGATCGCGACCGCCACCAGCATCGGTGCGAGCACGCCGACGACGTTCCACGGCGACGCCGGTGCGCGCGTCATCAGCCAGTGGCAGGCGAGCACATAGCTCGCGCCGAGCAGCGCGACCGCGACGATGCGGATCCCCAGGCGGGCTGGCATGACGCAGCCCCTAGCTGAGCCGGTGCGCGGCGATGTGCTCGGTCAGGCTGGCCAGCGAGGTAAAGATGCGCACGTTGTCCTCGTCGTCCGAACGCAACTGGAAGCCATAGCGCTGCGAGACCACCAGCGCCACCTCGAGGATGTCGATCGAATCCAGGCCGAGGCCTTCGCCGTAGAGCGGGGCCTGCGGATCGATCGCGTCGGGGGCGACCTCCAGGTTCAGTGCTTCGACGACGAGTGCCGCGACTTCGCGCTGCAGATCGGTTTGGACAGAGGTCATGCTGGTGGGCCCGTTTGGCATCTGTCGCCGCGCTGGGCGGAGCGGCCAAGCGCCGGAACAATCGAATCTCCGGCCGCGGCAAACGCCGCGCACCGGAAACCCAAGTTTACCAAAGGCGCTGCGCCGGGTCGGCCGCGCCGCCCCCGCGCAACGGGGCCGTGTGAACCCTCAGCCGGACTGGTGCCGCCCGAGATGGCCGTGCTCGGTGCGGTAGGCGCAGACGCAGGCCACCAGCGGCTGCGCCTCGGCCAGCGTCCAGGTCGTCGGGATCGCGCTTTGCAGCACCGCGGCGTCGCGGCGCTCGACGCGCAGCAGCTGCTCGCGCGCGAGCGGGTCGCTGTACTCGACCAGGACCTCGTCGGCGGCGAGCTCGAAGTGCTTGTGCACCAGGTGCAACGCGAAGCGCTGCAGACGCCCGTGGCGCATCAGCACCTCGCGCAGTTCGGCCATGCAGGCCAGGTCGTGCTGGTCGAGCGCCGGCACGTCGTGCAGGTCCGCGAGCCGCGCCCATTGCAGCGCCTGTATCGTCAAGCCGTCCAAGGGTCCTCCCGGTGTGGTCAGCGTGGCGCAGGGTAGATCGCCCGCGTTACCGCAGCGTTATGCGCCGGCCGCGGCGATCGCCGGCACGCGCAGCCCGAGGCGTCGGCCGGCGCGCGCCAGCAGGTAGCGGTTGGTCAGGTTGCGGTGCAGGAAGCTCTCGCGAAACGGCGCCGGCACGTTCGGCAGCGCGCGCTCGACGACCCAGCCGTGGCCGCGCGCCAGCGCCGCGTCCGCGCCGGCGTTGTCACCCAGGCAATCGCGTGCCTGCGCGACGATCCACCAGGCCTCGGGCAGGTACATGTCGGCCGGCTCGACCGAATCGAGCAGCGCCGTGACCGCGTCGAGCTCGCCGCGTTCACCGGCGAGTGCGTCGGCCCGGCGCAGGTGGTCGAGCCGCATCAGCCGCGCGCGCATCGCCACCGCGCTGTGTTCGGCGGCGTCGGCCTCGACACCGAGTTGCGCGCAGACCGCAGCGGCCTCGGCCGGCGCCATCGTCAGCGTCGCGTCGAGCCGGGCCAGCATGCGCACCAGGTGGTCGCCCTGCGGGCCGACGATCGCCAGCGCCTCGTCGAGCGCGCCCTGGCCGTTGCCGCCGAGTGCGCGCTCGATGCGCGCACGCAGCAGCGCGCGCCGCGCACCGACGCCGTGCGACGCGGTGTCCTCGATCGCCAGGGCCTGGCGCGCGCGCGCGAACTGGCCCAGGTGCAGCAGCAGCGCGGCGCGGTAGTTGGCGCTCAGCGCGGTCCAGATCGTCGGCGGCTCGCTGCCGAAGCAGGCGTCGGCGCGGTCGAAGTCGGCCAGCGCTTCGCTGTAGCGGCCGAGCGCGCCGTTGGCCACGCCGATGTACAGGTCGGTCGCACCGGCCGCCGGGCCGACCGCGGTACCCGGCGGATCGCGCAGCGCGCGGGCGCGCTTGCCGTGGTCGAGCGCCTCCTGCGGCGAGCCGAAGTTGCTGACCACGACCGCGAGGTTCGAGGTCAGCGTCGCGAGTTCGGCGTGGTCGCCGAGCGCCTGCGCGCTCGCCATCGCCTTGCGCAGCGCCTCGGCGGTGTCGCGCAGGCGCTGCGCCGCCTTCAGCGCGTAGGCGTAGTCGGCCCAGAAGTGGTGGCGCTGCTCGAGGCTGCCCTCGGCCTCGACGATGTCGCGGAACGGCTCGATGGTCTCGAGCGCCTCGCGCGCGCGAAACGCCTGCGACAGCGCCACCGCGAGCAGCCGCGCTGCCTCGAAGCGCGGCCACAGCGCGCCCAGCCGGGTGGCGGTCTCGAGCGCGGCACGTGCCGCGGCCTCGCCGCCGGCCTGGTCGCCGGCGTACAGGCAGACCGTGGCCTGCGCGGTCAGCGCGCGCATGCGCTGCGGCTCGGTGCGCGCGTCGGCGGCAAGCCGGCCGGCGAGTGCCAGCGCCGGCGGGATGCCGCGCACCACGATCAGCGACTCGACGCCGTCGGCGCGCGCATCGAAGGCCTTGCCGGGCTGGCCGGCGCGGTCGAAGCAGTCGGCCGCCTGCTCCCACAGCGCGACCTCGTCGGCGCGCCGCGACGCGCGTTGCGCCTCGCCAGCAGCGACCGCGTGGACCTCGCCGGCGCGCGCCCACGACTGCGCGCGCGCCCAGTGCGGCGCGACCCGTGCGGCCGAGCGCCCGAGCGCTTCGAGGGCGGTGGCCAGGCGCGCATGCAGCGCCTGCGCGATGCTGTCGGGCAGCTCGCGCGCCGCGGTCTCGGCGATCAGGTCGTGGGTGAAGCGCCCGCCCGCGAGCAACTGCGCCTGCTCAAGCTCGCGCCAGGGCTCGACAATGTCAAGCGGGTGCGCCTGCAGCACCTGCGCGGCGACGTCGGCATCGAAGTCGGCGCCGGCCAGCGCCGCGACGCGCAGCAGCCGCAGTGCCGGCTCCGACAGCCGCGCGAGGCGGCGCCCGATCAGCGCCCCCAGCCCCGCCGGCACCGGCAGCCGCGCGCCCGAGGGCGGCGACGCAGCGGCGCCGAGCGCGAGCATCGCGCGCAGCGTCTCGAGCGCGAACAGCGGGTTGCCGCCGCTGTGCGCGAGCAGCGGCGCGGCCCAGTCGGCGGCGCCGAACTGCGGCAGTGCGAGCGAGTCGAGCAGCGCGGCCACGCCGGGGGCGTCCAGCGCCGGCACGGTCTCGGTGTCGACCGCGTCGCGTTCGGCGGCCTGCAGCCAGTCGCACAGCAGCGCCGGCACCTCCTGGCTGCGCACGCCGAAGATCCACGCCAGGCGCTCGGCGCCGGGCGCGTCGGCCAGCGCCAGCAGGCACTCGAGCGAGGCCTCGTCGGCGTGGTGCAGGTCGTCGACGACGACGCCGGCAAGGCCGCGCTGTGCCCAGGCCGCGACGCTCGCCGCGAGCGCCTGCTGCAGCCGCAGCGGGTCCAGGCGCGCCGCCGGCGCGGCGCCGAAGGCCGGCAGCAGGCGCGCGAGTTCCTGCGCGACCCACTCGTCCAGGGGCGCGTCGAAGCGCGCATGCGCCTCGCCCGCGAGGCGCGCGAGCAGTGCGTACGGCAGCTTCGCTTCGCCGGCGCGCGCGCCCACGGCCAGCAGCGCGGGATGCGCCGCGACCAGGTCCTCGAGCAGGCGCGACTTGCCGATGCCGGGCTCGCCGCTGAGCACCAGGCCGCGTCGTTCGCGCACCGCACTGTCCAGGCGCTGGCGTTGCGCGTCGCGGCCGATCAGGCGCGGCGGCCGCAGCACCGTGACCAGCGGCGCGTTCGGGCGCAGCGCGGGCAGGTCACCGGCGGCGATCTGCCGGGCCAGCGCCGCGGTCTCGCGGTCCGGCGCGGCACCGAGTTCGGCGCGCAGCCGTTCGCGGCAGCGCTCGAACGCGGCCAGCGCCGCGGCGCGGTCGCCGCGCAGGTAGTGCAGCCGCATCACGCGGCGGTGCGCCTGCTCGAGCAGCGGCTCGTCGGCGAGCAGGCGCTGCGCGTAGGCCAGTGCGCGCGCGATTTCGTGCTGCGCCTCGTGGCCGGCGGCGATCTCGGCCAGCCACCCAGCGCGGCGCTGGCGCCAGCGCTCGCGCGCCATCCCGACCCACTCCGCGAGCGCCGGGCTGTCGCCGTAGTCGAGCGTGCCGAGCAGCTCGCCGGCGCCGGCCTGCGGATCGAGTTGCAGCGCCGCGCGCGCGTCGGCCAGGTCGTGCGTGACGCCGTCGGCGAGCCGCAGGTCGTCGCCGCCGAGCACGAACTCGCAGCCGCTCGCGTGCTGCAGGCGGAACAGGCGCTGGCGCAGGCTGTTGCGCGCCTGGGCCGGCGCCGCGTCGGGCCACAGCAGCGCGGCCAGCGCGGCGCGCGACTCCGCGCCTTCGAGCGCGAGCCGCGCCAGCAACGCCGCCGCCTTGCGCTCCAGCACGACGCGCACGCCGTCGGGCCCGCGCGCCGCGGGCAGGTTCAGCAACGCGATGTGCGATGCGGCCATGAAATAAATGCTACGGCAAGTCGCGCGTCGGCGCGCCCTTCGATGGGCCGGTGCAGGGGCATGCGTTGCCGGTAACGCTTGGGTAACGCTCCGCTCCTATCGTCGGTCCGCAACGCCAGAACACCTCTACCGAGGCCAGGGAGGCTGCCGATGAACAGCACCGAATTCCAGACCGCAGGCTGCGCCGCAGCGCTGTTGGCCACCATCCTGTCGGCGGGTGTCGCGCAGGCACAGAAGCCGCAGGAGCCGTGGCAACACCTGGAGCAGCCGGCGTTCAAGTCGGCCTACACGCAGGCGCTCGGCGCCAAGGCCAAAACCCCCTGGCTGGCGCGGCGCGACGGCCCGGCGCCGTTGCCCAGCCTGCAGCAGGTGGCCGGCGAGCGCTTCGTGATGAATTCGTTCTGCAAGAACCACGACTGCGCCGACCACAGCGCGGTCATCCTGTACTCGCCCGAGAAGAAGCTCGTCTACGGCACGCTCTACGAAAAGGGCCGCACGACGCTGATCGGCAACCCGCCGCCCGCGGTGGCCGCAGAGCTCGCGGCGCTGTGGAAGAAGGAGTGGCGCTCGCCGCCGAACTGACCCGTTCCAAGAGCCGCACCGGTTCGGGACGAACCGTCGGCAGTCCAT
Organism: Rhizobacter sp.; assembly: GCA_025355545.1. Lineage (GTDB taxonomy): Bacteria > Pseudomonadota > Gammaproteobacteria > Burkholderiales > Burkholderiaceae_C > LMDS01. The sequence continues at coordinate 8,789 of JANXZN010000306.1, read as the reverse complement.
CAACCCAGGAGGTCGTCATGAAGGTGAATCGCGCAGCAGGGATGGTTCGAAACGCCGCCGCGGGCTTGCGGCTGGTACTGGCCGCGGGCACCGGCCTCGTCGTCAGCGCCTGTGTCGCGACGATGCCGGGCCAGCCCGAGGCGGGCGGCTCGAAGACCGCGGTCACCGGCGCCGCCGGTGGCGCCAGCACCGAGGGCGCGAGCAGCAGCCTGGAGCGCTGCGAGCTGTCGCTGGGCACGATCGGCGTGGTCGAGGACCAGAGCGCCGGCTGGTATCGGACGCTGAGCAGCTACAAGCTCGGCTCCACCGTGCCGGTGCTGCGCATGATGATCCAGCAGAGCAACTGCTTCGTCGTCGTCGAGCGCGGCGCGGCGATGCAGAACATGAACACCGAACGCAACCTGCAGAAGTCCGGCGAGATGCGTGCCGGCAGCAACTTCGGCGCCGGGCAGATGGTGGCGGCCGACTACACGATGAACCCGCAGATCACCTTCAGCCAGAACACCGGCGGCGTCGGCGGCGGCCTGGCCGGCTTCAGCCGCAGCCTCGGCGTGGTCGGTGCGCTGGCCGGCGGCCTCAAGACCAACGAGGCCTCGACGACGCTGATCATGATCGACAACCGCTCCGGGGTGCAGCTCGCCGCGGCCGAAGGCAGCGCCAAGAACACCGACTTCAACATGTTCGGCAGCAGCTTCGGCTGGGCCGGTGGTGCCGCGGCGGGCGGCTACAGCAGCACGCCCGAGGGCAAGATCATCATCGCGGCGTTCGCCGACAGCTACAACCAGCTCGTCAAGGCGGTGCGCAACTACCGGGCCCAGACCGTCAAGGGCGGGCTGGGCACCGGCGGCACGCTGGGCGTGCAGGGCGGCTCGACGCCGGCCTCGAAGACCGTGAAGAAGAACTGAGGCCGCGCCCGCGGGCGGCGCGGCGACGCGTCACTCGACCGTCGCGCCGCTGGCCTTGACGACCTGCCGGTACTTCGCGAGCTCGCCCTTGACGAACGCGGCGAACTGCGCCGATGTCGACGCGGCGTTCTCGGCCATCGGCGCCGTCAGCCGCGCCTTCAGCTCGGGCGAGTTCAGCGCCTCGACGAAAGCCTGGTTGAACCGCGGCGTGAGCTCGGGGCTCAGCTTCGCCGGGCCGAACAGGCCGAACCAGGTGTTGATGTCGAAGCGGCCGAGGCCGAGCGCCTTGCCGTCTTCGGCGATCGTCGGCACCGCGGGCATCGCGCTCGCGCGTGTGCTCGTCGTCACCGCGATCGCACGCAGCTTGCCGGAGCGGATGTTGGCCGAGGCCGACGCGAGGTTGTCGAAGGTCAGGTCGACCTGGTCCGACAGCAGCGCGAGCTGCGCCGGTGCGCCGCCGGCGTAGGGGATGTGCACCATGATCGGGTGCGCGGCGGCGCCGAACGCCGCGATCGCGAGCAGCAGCGCGGCGATGATCTTCTTCATGCAGTGGGTCGCTGCGGAGAGGTCAGACGGGCGCCAGGCCGGTGAGCGTCAGCTTGAAGCGGATGAGCACGTTGTCGGCGACCAGCGAGGTGTCGGCCCATTCGGCTTCGCCGACCTTGAAGGCCAGGCGCTTGATCGTGAAGCTGCCGCTGGCGATCGAGGTGCCCGCGGTCTGCGTCAGCTGCACCGGCACGACGATGGCTTGCACGCTGCCCTTGACGGTGAGCGTGCCCGCGACCTCGAAGCGACCACCGCCCAAACCCTTGATCGCGCTCGAGCGAAAGCTCGCCTGCGGGAACTTCGCGCTGGCGAACCAGTTCGGCCTGGGCAGCTCGGCATCGGTTTCGGGCACGCCCAGGGTCGCGCTGGCGGTGGCTATGTCGATTGCGACGCGGCCCGCCTCGGGGTGTTTCGGATCGAGCGCGATCTGCGCGTCGAACTTGCCGAAGTGCCCGTCGACCGGCACGCCCATCTGGGTGCTGACGAAGCCGATCTCGCTTTGCGCCGGCAGCAGCACGGCGGCGGGCTGGGCGAGCGCGCCGGCGTTCGTCGCCAGCGCGAGCGCCGCGGTGCACACGATCCTGATCATCGCTGAATGCCCCGTGGCCAGATGCGCCAGAACAGAGCGTCGCGATCGACGAACAGGTGCTTCAGCGTCGCGCCCACGTGCAGCGCGACGAGCGCGGCGAGCGCGAACGCGAGCAGGTGGTGCAAGGGCTTCAGCAGCGCGTCGGCGAAGTCCTTGTCGACCGCCACCCAGTCGGGCAGCGGCAGCACGCCGAACCAGACGATGGGGAAGCCCGCCGCCGAGCTGTAGGCCCAGCCGGACAGCGGCAGCGCGAAGAACAGCAAGTACAGCGCGGCGTGCGTGGCGCGATGCGCGTGGCGTTGCCAACCGGGCATCGCGGCGAGCACGTCGGCCGGCAGCTCGGGTGGCTTGTGCGCGATCCGCCACGACAGGCGCGCGGCCGACAACGTGAGGATCGTGATGCCGGCCCACTTGTGCCAGTTGAACAGCTTCAGGCGCAGTGGCGAGAACGGCAGGTCGGCCATGTAGAAGCCCACGACCAGCGAGCCGAGGATCGCGAGTGCGAGCAGCCAGTGCAGCGCGATCGCGGTCATGTTGTAGCGCGGGGCGGGAGCGCTTTGCATGTTTGTGTCTGCGGCCGGCACTGCGAACCCTTAACTTCGCTGCGCGAAGTTAGCCTTCGACCCAAACATGACGCTACGCGCCATGCTTGTCGGCTTCCGAGGTGAACGAGTCGGCGTAGAACTCGTCGTCCGGCAAGCCGCATTTCGCGACGAAGTCGCGGTGCGCCGACTCGACCATGATCGGCGCGCCGCAGGCATAGACCTGGTGGTTCATCAGGTTCGGGTGGTCGTGCATCACGACCTGGTGAACGAAGCCGGTGCGGCCGGTCCACGCATCTTCCGGCTTCGGTTCCGACAGCACCGGGATGTAGCTCAGGTTCGGCAGCGCCGCGGCGGCCTGCTGCGCCCATTCGTGCAGGTACAGATCGGCTTTGCTGCGGCAGCCCCAGTACAGCACCGCGTGGCGCTGGCTGTGCTTGTGCTGCAGGTGCTCGATGATCGCCTTGATCGGCGCGAAGCCGGTGCCCGAGGCGAGCAGGATCATCGGCTTGTCGGAGTCCTCGCGCAGGAAGAAGCTGCCGAACGGGCCCTCCATGCGCAGGATGTCCTTTTCCTTCATCGCCGTGAACACGTGGTCGGTGAACTTGCCGCCCGGCAGGTGCCGCAGATGCAGCTCGATGCCGGGCTTGTCGGCCTGCGTGTGCGGCGCGTTCGCCATCGAGTAGCTTCGGCGTGAGCCGTCGCGCAGGATGAACTCGACGTACTGGCCGGCGTGGTACTGCAGCCGGTCGTTCGCCGGCAGCTGCATCTGCAGGATCGCGACATCGGGCGCGGGCTTGCTGATCGTCGTGACGCGCGACGGCATCTTGCGGATCGCGAACTCGCCGGCGCCGGGCACGGTGCGCGCCTCGACGACCACGTCGCTCTGCGGCGCGGCCTGGCAGGTCAGGATCCAGCCGGCGGCCTCTTCCTCGGCGCTCAGGGCCTTGGACTGGTGCACGCCGTGGATCACGCGGCCCTCGACCAGCCGGCTCTTGCACGAGCCGCAGGCGCCGTCCTTGCAGCCGTAGGGCAGGCCGATGCCCTGGCGGATCGCGGCGGTGAGAATGGGTTCGTCGCGGTCGACGGAGAAGCTGCGCCCACTGGGCTGCACGGTGACGGTGAAGGGCATCGAGGGCGAGCGCGGCGTGGCGTTCTCATTAAACTGAGCCGGTGATTTTGCCTGCACATCCCATTTCCGCGTGACGCCCTCGTGATAGCCCGCGCTGCGCGCTTCAAGCGACCAACCCTGCTGATCGTCGGCTGCGGCGATATCGGCCTGCGCGTCGCGAAGCTGCTGCGCGGCCGCTGGCGGCTGCTCGCGCTGACCTCGAGCGTCGAGCGCTGCGCCGCGCTGCGCGCGGCCGGCGTGCAGCCGCTGCTCGGCGACCTCGATGCGCCCGCCACGCTCGCGCGCCTGGCCGGCCTGGCCGATGCGCTGCTGCACCTCGCACCGCCGCCGGCCAGCGGCGCGACCGACCCGCGCACCGTGCAGCTGCTGCGCGCGCTCGCGCGCAAGAGCCGGGTGCGGCGCATCGTCTACGCCAGCACCAGCGGCGTGTACGGCGATTGCGGCGGCGCGCGGTTCGACGAGACCCGCGCCGTTCATCCCGCCACCGACCGCGCGCGCCGCCGCGTCGACGCCGAGCAGCGGCTGCGCTGGTACGGGCGCGCGTTCGGCGCGCGCGTGACGCTGCTGCGCATCCCCGGCATCTACGCCGGCGATCGCGTCGGCGGCCACCCGCGCGAGCGCCTCGCGCGCGGCGCGCCGGTGCTCGCGGCCGAGCACGACGTGTTCACGAACCACATCCACGCCGACGACCTGGCGCGCGCCTGCGTCGCGGCGCTGCACCGCGGCCTGCCGCAACGCGTGGTCCACGTCAGCGACGACACCCTGCTGACGATGGGCGACTACTTCGATCTCGCTGCCGATCTCGAAGGCGTGCCGCGCCCGCGGCGCATCACGATCGAGCAGGCGCGCACCGAACTCTCGCCCATGCAGCTGAGCTTCATGGGCGAATCGCGGCGCCTGATCAACACCCGCCTGAAACGCGAGTTGCGCCTGCGGCTGCGCTACCCGACCGTCGCGCAAGGCTTGCGCGCCTGAACCGTTCCGTTCACCATGAAAACACTGCTGCTGACCGACCCGATGCCTGCGGGCTACTTCACGAAGTCGATCGACGGGCTTGCACCGGATGTCGAGCTGATCGAGTACCGGCCCGACATCAGCGACGCCGAACTCGCCGAGATCGAGGTCGTGCTGGGCTGGCGCTTCCCGGCCGGCGTGGCGGCGCGGCTGCCGAGGCTGAAGTGGGTCTGCTCGGTCGCGGCCGGCGTCGAGAAGCTGCTGGTGCCCGACCTCGCGCCGCACATTCCGCTGTCGCGCATCGTCGACACCGAGCAGGCCGAAGGCATCGCCCAGTTCGTCGTGCTGATGGCCTTGCGGCACGCGCGCGGCCTGGCGGCCTACGAGGCCCAGCAGATCGAGCGCGCCTGGCGCCGCCGGCCGGTGGCCGCGCTGCGCAGCCGGGTCGCGGTGCTGGGCATGGGCACGATGGGCGGCGCGGCGGCGCGGCTGCTGGGCGCGGTCGGCTTTGACGTGACGGGCTGGAGCCGGCGCAGCGGCGTGTCGCTCGATGCGCTGCTCGCGGCCGGCGATATCGTCGTCTGCGCGTTGCCGCTGACCGCCCGCACCGACGCCTTGCTCGATGCGCGCGCGTTCGCGCAAATGCCGCGCGGCAGCTACCTGATCAACATCGCACGCGGCGCGCACGTGGTCGAGGCCGACCTGATCGATGCAGTGCGGCGCGGCCACCTCGCCGGCGCCGCGCTCGACGTGCAGCGCGTTGAACCGATGCCGGCCGACGACCCACTCTGGAATGTGCCGGGCATCACGATCACACCGCACATCGCGGCGCAATCGTCGCCCGAGACGATCGCCGCGCAGTTCGTCGCGGGGTTGCGCTGCGTGGAGCGCGGCGAGATGCCGCCGCAGACGGTGGATCGGGCGCGCGGCTACTGACGCGCGCCGGTCAGCGCCGACCGAACGGGGCGCGGCCCTGCCAGTAGCGGATCAGCAGGAAGGCGCCGAGCATGCCGCCCAGATGGGCGAAGTGGGCCACACCCTGCATCGTGCCGGTCACGCCGAACAGCAGTTCGAGCCCGCCGAAGACCGCGACGAAGACCTTGGCCTTCATCGGGATCGGCGGAAACAGCGGCATGATGATGCGGTTCGGAAACACCATACCGAACGCCAGCAGCAGGCCGAACAGGCCGCCCGACGCGCCCACCGTGGGATAGATCGCGCCGGTCAGCGAGGCGAATGCGAGCTGCGTCAACGCGGCGGTCAGCACGCTGGCGAAGTACAGCTGCAGGTAGCGCTTCTGTCCCCACAGCCGCTCCAGGTCGGCGCCGAACATCCACAGGCCCAGCATGTTGAAGAACAAATGCGTGAAGCCGCCGTGCAGGAACGCGTAGCTCACGACCTGCCACGGCAGGAATCCCCCGCCCAGCGGCCACAGCGCCAGCGCGCGCGTGAACCACGGGCCGAGGAAATAGTCGAGGCAGAACATCGCCACGTTGATCAGCAGCAGGGCCTGGGTGACGGGGGGCAGAGGCGGCATGCGCGACCTTCCGGTTGAGGGGCAAAAGTGCAGAGTCTAAGGGCCTGGCGGGTCGGGCCGCATGCCGGCCGTGGCAAGGCACGCGGCCGGCGACCCTGTGGCAGAATCGCGCCGTCTGCAGCACCGGCCTCGGTGGTGAAATTGGTATACACGACGGACTCAAAATCCGTTGCCGCAAGGCGTGTCGGTTCAAGTCCGACCCGAGGCACCAGAACGCTGTTCAGCGCTCCGCCCGGCGGCCTGCGAGAATCGCGGCGAGGAGAGTCCATGAGCGCCAGATCGTCACGCAGCACCCCGATCCGATACGCCAGCGTCGAAGACGTCATCGGCAACACGCCGCTGGTGCGGCTGGCGCGCGTTGCCGGACTGGACAACGAGCAGCGCGGCAACATCATCCTCGGCAAGCTCGAGGGCAACAACCCGGCCGGCTCGGTGAAGGACCGGCCGGCGATCAGCATGCTCCGGCGCGCCGAGGAGCGCGGCGAGATCAAGCCCGGCGACACCTTGATCGAGGCGACCTCGGGCAACACCGGCATCGCGCTGGCGATGGCCGCGGCGATCCGCGGCTACCGCATGCTGCTGATCATGCCGGAGGACCTGAGCGTCGAGCGCGCGCAGACGATGAAGGCCTTCGGCGCCGAGTTGATTCTGACGCCGCGCTCGGGCGGCATGGAGTACGCGCGCGACCTGGCCGAGCAGATGCAGCGCGACGGCAAAGGCCGCGTGCTCGACCAGTTCGCGAACGCCGACAATCCGCGCGTCCATTACGAGACGACCGGGCCCGAGATCTGGCGCGACACCAAGGGGCGGGTCACGCACTTCGTCAGCGCGATGGGCACGACCGGCACGATCACCGGCGTCTCGCGTTATCTGAAGGAGCAGAGCAAGTCGGTGCGCGTGGTCGGCGCGCAGCCCAGCGAGGGCTCGCGCATCCCCGGCATCCGCAAGTGGCCCGAGGCCTACCTGCCGAAGATCTACGACCCGACCTTCATTGACGAGATGGTCTACGTCAGCCAGGCCGACGCCGAGGAGATGGCGCGGCGCCTGGCGCGCGAGGAAGGGCTGTTCGCCGGCATCTCGGCGGCGGGCGCCTGCTGGGTCGCGCTGCAGATCGCCAGGCAGATCGAGAACGCGACCATCGTGTTCATCGTCTGCGACCGCGGCGATCGCTACCTGTCGACCGGCGTGTTCCCGGCCTGACTGCGATGGCATACGATTACAACTACTGCCCGAACTGCGCCACATCGCTGCAACTGCTGGCACAGCTCGAAGACGGCGGCGAGAAATCACGCCTGCGCTGCCCGGCCTGCGCCTTCACGCACTGGAACAACCCGACGCCGGTGCTCGCCGCGGTGATCGAGATGGCCGATCGCGACGGTCAGGTCCTGCTGGCGCGCAACGCCGCCTGGGCGGGCCGCATGTTCGCGCTGATCACCGGCTTCATGGAGGCCGGCGAGACGCCCGAGGAAGGCGTCGCGCGCGAGGTGCTCGAGCAAACGAGCCTGAAGATCGATGCGCTGAAGCTGATCGGCGTCTACGACTTTCAGCGCATGAACCAGATCATCATCGCGTACCACGCGGTCGCGCGCGGCGAGATCGTGCTGTCGCCCGAACTGGCCGAATACCGGCTCTACCGGCCCGAGGACATCAAGTGCTGGCGCGCCGGCACCGGCTACGCGGTGGCGGACTGGCTGACCGGCCGCGGCATCACGCCGCAGTGGGTCGACCTGCCGCCGCGGGCGGCGGCGGCCTAGAATCGCGGCACACGACGGAAGCACCATGGACGCCCAGAAAGAACTCGACACCCGCGGGCTGAACTGCCCGCTGCCCATCCTGAAGGCGAAGAAGGCGCTGGCCGACATGCGCAGCGGCGAGGTGTTGAAGGTCGTTTCCACCGACCCGGGTTCGACGCGCGACTTCCAGGCCTTCGCGCGCCAGACCGGCAACGAGCTCGTCGAGCAGGCGAGCAGCAACGACGAGTTCATCCACTTTCTGCGGCGCCGCTAGGCGCGCAACGCGCCAGCCTCAGATATCGAGGCTCTTCAGGTAATCCCGGAACCCCGGCCCCAGCGTCGGATGCGCCAGCGCCAGTTCGACATTGGCCTGCAGGAAACCTTCCTTGCTGCCGCAGTCGTAGCGCTTGCCTTCGTAGCGGTACGCGAAGACCTTTTCCCGGCGCAGCAGCCCGGCGATGCCGTCGGTGAGCTGGATCTCGCCACCCACGCCGCGCGCCTGGTTCGCGATTTCGTGAAATACGCCCGGCGTCAGGATGTAGCGGCCCGCCACGCCCAAACGTGACGGCGCGTCTTCGGGCGCGGGCTTTTCGACGATGGCCGTCACGTCCATCAGGCGCTCGTTGATCGGCGTGCCGTCGACGATACCGTAGCGCCGAGTGTGCTCGGCCGGCACCTCCTGCACCGCCAGGATCGAGACGCGCCATTCCGCGTACTGCTCGACCATCTGCTTCAGGATCGGTGTCTTGCCCACCATCAGGTCGTCCGCCAGCAACACCGCGAATGGGTGGTTGCCCACCAGCCGCTGACCGCACAGCACCGCGTGGCCCAGCCCCAGCGCCTGCGCCTGG
>JANXZN010000269.1 GCA_025355545.1 Rhizobacter sp. | reverse complement strand
GCGCGTTGCTCTTCGGGCCGAGCACGCCGCAGACCATCATCTGCGCCGCCGGGAAGCTCTTCTGCAGCATGCTCATCAGCGGGATCGTGCCGCCCTGGCCGATGTAGCCGCAGGGCGCGCCGTAGTGCGCCTGCGAGGCGGCATTGAGCGCGTCGTCGAGCCATGGCGCGAGGCTGGGCGCGTTCCAGCCGGTCGCGCCCTGCGCGCCGACCCTGCCGTCGGCGGCGAACGTCACCTTCGCGTTGTAGGGCGCGTTGTCTTCGAGCAGCGTCTTCAGTTTCGCGGCGGCCTCGTTGCCTTCGACCAGCGGCGGCAGGCGCAGGCTGAGCTTGAACGCGGTGTAGGGGCGCAGCACATTGCCGGCGTCCTTCAGCGCCGGGAAGCCGTCGGCGCCGGTCACGCTGAGCGTCGGCTTCCAGGTGCGGTTCAGCAGCGCCTGCAGCGGGTCGGTCGTGGTCGGCAAGATCGCGCCACCGTCGGCACCGCAGGCCCACGGGAAGCGCTTCCAGACCTCGTCGCCGAGGATCTGCGCCGTGGCGGCCGTCTGCGCGATGCGGTCGGCCGGGATCTCGCAGTGGAAGCTCTGGGGCAGCAGTTCCCCGGTCCTGCTGTCCTCGAGCCGGTCCAGCACCTGACGCAGGACGCGGAAGCTCGACGGCACGAGGCCACTCGAATCGCCCGAGTGCACGCCCTCGGTCAGGATCTCGACCTTGAGCACCCCGCTGACCATGCCGCGCAGGCTGGTCGTGAGCCAGAGCTGGTCGTAGTTGCCGGCGCCGCTGTCCAGGCAGACGACGAGGCCGACGTTGCCCAGGCGCGGCTTCAGCGCGTCGATGTACGCGGGCAGATCGAACGAGCCGCTCTCCTCGCAGCTCTCGATGATGCCCACACAGCGGCCGCGCGGGATGCCCTGCGCATCGAGCGCCATGATCGCGGTCAGCGACGCGTAGACCGCATAGCCGTCGTCGGCGCCGCCGCGGCCGTAAAGCAGGCCGTCGATGTACTTCGGCGTCCAGGGCCCGAGGTCGTTGCGCCAGCCGTTGAACTCGGGCTGCTTGTCGAGGTGGCCGTACAGCAGACACGTGTCGGCGTCTTTTTCGTTGCCGCCGGCCTTCGTCGCGGGCACCTCGAAGAAGATCACCGGGGTGCGGCCTTCGAGGCGCACGACCTCGAGCTTCAGGCCGGCCACGCGTCTGCTCTCGACCCAGCTCGCGGCGTCGCGAATCACGCGCTCGATGTGGCCGTTCGCGGCCCAGTCGGCGTCGAACATCGGGCTCTTCGCGGGGATCGCGATGTAGTCGGTGATCAGCGGGACGATCTGTTCGTCCCAGGCTTGGTTCGCGAACTGCGCGATCGCGCTGGATTCGTCGGGCTGCACCGGCAGCAGGGGGTCGCGTGCGTTCATGTCGGTCTCCGGCATCGGAAGGCCGCAGTGTAGGACTTCGACCGATTCCGCTCAGCGCCCGGGGCGACCCGGTGCGCGCGCCAGCCACGCGCCCAGCACCGCGAAGACGCTCGCCTGCTCGGGCTCGTTGAAGATCTCGTGGTAGAGCGCCGGAAAGGCCTGCGCGCTGACCACCTCGGCCGGCGCTGCCGCGGCGAACGCGGCACTGCCGGCCGGCGCGACGCAGCGGTCGCTGCCAGCGTACATCAGCAGCGTCGGCACGCGCCACTGCGCCGCGTGCGCGCGCACGAAAGCGCCGCCGTCGACGATGAAGCGCACCAGCTTCGGCGCGACCCGGTCGTGCACCAGCGGGTCGTCGACGTAGGCCTCGACGACCGCCGGGTCGCGCGAGATCCATTCGGGCTTCAGGCCGTTGCCGACCGCGAAGTTCGGCGCGATCCGGCCCAGCAGCGCGAGCAGCAGCTTCTGCACGCCTCCCAGCCCGGCGTCGAGCGCCGGCGACGAGAGCACGAGCGCATCGACGGCGCGGTGCCACTTCGGCGGCTTGCCCTCGAGCCCGGCTGCGACCATGCGCGCCGCCACCAGCCCGCCCATGCTGTGACCGAGCAGCAGCAGCGGGCCGCGCAGACGCACCCGCACCGCGTCCGTCACCAGCGCCAGGTCGCGCAGCAGGTCGTCGGGGTGGTGCAGCCCGCCGCGCGCGCCTTCGCTCGCGCCGTGGCCGCGCTGGTCGTAGCCGACAACATGCCAGCCGCCGCGCAACAGCTGCGCCGCGACATGCTCGTAGCGCCCGATGTGCTCGCCCAGGCCGTGCACCATCAGCACCGTGCCGCGCGCGTCGTCGCAGGGCCATTCACGCAGCTGCAGCTTCAGGCCGTCCGAGGTGGTCAGGGTCGACATCGGCGGCAGTGTAGGCTGGCAGCCCTGCGCAGCGCACCCCGGAGAACACCGATGAACGACTTCTTCTCGCTCGGCACCGAGGCCGGTATCGCCCACCTGCTGCTGAACCGGCCCGAGCGGCTGAACACCATGGCGCCGGCGTTCTTCCCGGCGCTGCGCGACGCGGTGCGCGCGCTGCAGGACACCGGTGACGCGCGCGTGCTGGTGATCTCGTCGACCGGCCGGCACTTCTGCGCCGGCATGGCACTGGACGTGTTCGGCAGCGACGACGGGCTGCTCGCGACCGCGACCGCGCGCGCGCGCCTGAACTTCCAGGAAACCTTGCGCAAGCTGATCGAGTGCTTCAGCGCGCTCGACGAGGCGCGCTTTCCGGTGATCTGCGCGATCCAGGGCGGCTGCGTAGGCGGCGGGCTCGACCTGGCCACGGCCTGCGACCTGCGCGTGTGCAGTGCCGACGCGTTCTTCACGGTGCAGGAGATCCAGATCGGCATGATGGCCGACCTCGGCGTGCTGCAGCGGCTGGCGAAGATCGTGCCGCCCGGCGTGGCGCGCGAGATGGCCTACACCGGCGAGCGCCTCGGCGCCGAGCGCGCGCTCGCGGTCGGGCTCGTCAACGCCGTGCTGCCGGACGCCGATACGGCGCTGGCGCACGCGATGAAACTCGCGCAGGCCGTCGCGACGAAGTCACCGCTGGCGATCGCCGGCAGCAAGCTCGCGCTGAACCACGCGCGCGACCACGGCATCGCCGCCAGCCTGCAGCAGATGACCTTGCTGCAGAGCGCGCTCTTCGACACCGGCGAGATGGCGGTCGCGATCGAGGCCTGGAAGGCCAGGAAACCCGCCACGTTCGCGCCGCTCGCGCCGAGATGAAGAGCCGCCGGGCCGCCCGCGTCAACCGTGCTCGAAGCGCAGCAGCCGGTTGTTCTTCTCGCTTGCGTCCAATCGAAATCCGAGGGATTCGTGCGTGCCTCGCTCGGTCATCTTCAGGCCGTGGCGGGCCGCGATCGCGCCGTAGAACGCCGGATCCCGCCGGTTGAACGGGAACTGCAGCCAGGTGCTCTCGGGCATCTCCGCATTGATGTTCGCGACGTAGGCGCCACCGGGCCGCAGCCTGCGCGCGACCTGGGCAAGGCATGCTTCCAGCAACTCGTCGGTCAGGTGGAACAGCACGCTGAACGACCACACCATGTCGAAACGCTCCTCCTCGCCGAGCTCGCTCGCACCGAAGTCCTCGGTGAACAACAGCCGCGGATTCTTGCCTGCCAGCCGAGCCTTTGCGACCTGCCCGTGGGCCACGCCGAGGACCGCCGGCCGCAGGTCCAGCCCGGTGTAGTGACCCTTGTCCAGCCATTGCATCAGCGGAATGCCCAAGGTCAGCGGCCCGCAACCGATCTCCATCACATGGCCCGACGGCTGCAGCCCCTCGCGCTGGATGAGATCCATCTGGAAGCGCCTGTGCTCGTCCCACTGGTGCCGAAAACCCATGTGTTGGGTGAGCATCCGCAGCTCTTTCTCTTCCAGCAGGGCCTGGAACCCGCCCCATCGAAACAGCCTGTCCTTGACGGCAAAGGCCATCCTGGCCCGAGTCTGCGACAGCAACATGTGTGTTTCCCTGCCTGATCACGATGGTCTGACGTGGCGCGTCGAGCATGCGCGCGGTCGAGCATACAGGCCGCGCGCAGCGACGGATCCCGCCGTGTCGAGGCTTGGGTCCGGATGGTGCCCGGCAGCTGGCCCGACGCCACCGGGCTCCGCGAGGCCCGAGTCGCTCAGCGACCGCTGCGCCGTGCGACCCAGTAGGTCGCGCCCTGCGCCCCGTAGCGCTCGGCGTGCGGCGTGCCACCGGCGAGCGCAAAGGTGTCGCCGCGGCGCAGGTGCCGGGTCTCGTCGCCGCAGGTCAGCCACATCTCGCCGTGCACGACCACCGCGTCCGCGTCGAACGGGTGGGTGTGCGTGTCGACGACCTGGCCCGGCGCCCAGTCGCGCACCAGCACCTCGTCGGCGCCATCGGCGCGCGCGGCACGCTCGAATTCGTCGAAGCTCGGCGGTGCCTTCACGCGACGCCCCCGGCGCGCGGCGCGCTCATCTGCTGGCGCCGTGCGCCGCCCTGGCGCTCGAGCATCCAGCCCGGATACTCTGCCGGCAACGCGCTCGCCGCGTCGATCTTGGCGAGCTCGTCGGCGCTCAGCGCGACCTTGGTCGCGCCGATGTTGTCGGCGAGCTGCTCGGCGCGCTTCGCGCCGATGATCACGCTCGTGACCTGCGGCTGGTGCAGCAGCCACGCAAGCGCGATCTGCGCCACCGAGACGCCGTGCACCTGCGCGATGCCGCGCATTACGTCGATGCAATCCCAGGCGCGCTCGCGGTTCACCGGCGGGAAGTCGAACTGGGTGCGGCGGCTGCCGGCCTCGCCGGGCTGGTCGCGCCCGTACTTGCCGCTGAGCAGCCCGCCGGCGAGCGGGCTCCAGACCATCAGGCCCAGCCCCTCGCTGCGCAGCATCGGCACCAGCTCGCGTTCGAGGTCGCGCCCGGCCACCGTGTAGTAGGCCTGCAGCGATTCGAAGCGCGCCAGGCCGTGGCGCTCGGCGATGCCGAGTGCCTTGACGATCTGCCAGGCCGCCCAGTTCGAGACGCCGACATAGCGCACGTGGCCGTGGCGCACCAGCTGATCCAGGCCCCGCACCGTCTCCTCGATCGGCGTGGCCGGGTCGAAGCCGTGGATCTGGTAGAGGTCGATGTGCTCGAGCTGCAGCCGCTTCAGGCTCGCCTTCACGCCATCGGCGATGTGGCCGCGCGTGGCGCCGCGCATGTTCGCACCCGGGCCGGTCTCGCCGAACACCTTGGTCGCGACGACGACGCTGTCGCGCGCGACCTTCAGGTTCTTCAGTGCCTGGCCGGTGATCTGCTCGGAGGCACCGCCCGAGTACACGTCGGCGGTATCGATGAAGTTGATGCCGGCGTCGAGCGACGCGCCGATCAGGCGCTCGGCGTCGGCCTGCTGCAGATCGCCGATCTGGCCCCAGATGCCGGCGCCGCCGCCGAAGGTCATCGTCCCGAGGCACAGCTCGGAGACGAACAGGCCGGTGCGGCCCAGAGGATGATTGCGCATGCGGAAAACTCCTTCGGTGAACGATGCGGGCCGCGTCGCGCGGCCCGTTCCCGACCCCAGCATAAGCGCCTGCGCCGATTCGTGCAGGCGCGCCCGCGCCGACCTTCAGTTCGCCGTGCGCGGCTCGGTCCAGCCGCCGCCCAGAACCTTGTACAAGGTCACCAGGTTCTGCACCTGCGCCGCCTGCACCTGGACCGTCGCCTGCTGCGCCGTGAACAGGCTGCGCTGCGCGTCGAGCACGTCGAAGTAGCTGGCCACGCCGTTGCGGTAACGCAGGTCGGCGAGATTGAAGCCGACCTGCGCGGCGTTCGCCACCGCCGCCTGCGCACGCAGCTGCTCGCCGAGCGTGGCGCGGCCGGCGAGCGAATCCGAGACCTCGCGGAACGCGGTCTGGATCGCCTTCTCGTACTGCGCGATCGCGATGTCCTTGTTGACCTTCGCAACGTCGAGGTTGGCCTGGTTGCGGCCGGCATCGAAGATCGGCTGCAGCAGGCTCGCGCTGCCGGTCAACGCCCAGGTGCCGCTCTTGAACAGCCCCGACAGCTCGGTGCTCGCGCTGCCGGCGTTCGCGGTCAGCGAGATGCGTGGGAAGAACGCCGCGCGCGCCGCGCCGATGTTCGCGTTCGCCGCCATCAACTCGTGCTCCGCCGCGAGCACGTCGGGGCGCTCGAGCAGGACCTGCGACGACATGCCGACCGGCACGTCCGCGAACCAATCGAGCTCCTCTGGAAGCGCGACCGGCAGGAGGTCGTCGGCGATCGGCGAGCCCGCGAGGAGCTCGAGCGCGTTGCGATCCTGCGCGATCGCCGCGGTCAAGAGCGCGACGTCGGCGCGCGCCTGCTGGAACACGGTCGAGGCCTGGTAGAAGTCACCGCGATTCGACGTGCCGCCGCCGACGAGCTGATCGGTGAGCTCCATCGTGCGCCTCGAGCTCGCCACTGTCTCGC
>JANXZN010000231.1 GCA_025355545.1 Rhizobacter sp. | reverse complement strand
TTGCCCTTTGGATGCCCGTTTATCGAGGTGTCGAATCTTGATGAACGAGCGGGCAATGCCGAAACCAAACTGTAGCGAAGAAATTGACGTTGGGACCATCGAGTTCGGCCGTCTTGGCCGACGTGTGGTGGAGGGCCGCTCGTTCATCAAGATTCGACACCTCGATAAACGGGCATCCAAAGGGCAATGCCGTCCTCGTTTCTACGGGGGAGCGTGAAATATCCGGGCTAGAGTCGCGTCATGGCCACTCGACCGCTGATTGCCCTCGATTGCGATGGTGTGCTGCTCGACTTCCAGCTCGGCTACGCGTCGGCCTGGGCGCGCGCGTTCGGCCAGGCGCCGGCCGAGCGCGACCCGCGCGCCTACTGGCCGATGGACCGCTGGGAGGTCGAGCGCCTGGCGCCGGAGCGGCGCGTGCTGTTTCGCGCCGCGTTCGACGAACACTTCTGGACCACGATGCCGCCGATCGCCGGCGCGCTCGAGGCCTGCCACCGGCTGCACAACGCCGGCTTCGAGCTGGTCTGTGTTTCGGCACTCGAGTTCGAATTCGAAGCTGCGCGACTGCGCAACCTGCGCAACCTGGGCTTCCCGATCGAGCGCGTGATCGCCACCGGCAACGCCGAGGGCGAGCGCAGCCCGAAGGCCGATGCAATCGAGATGCTGGCCCCGGTCGCGTTCGTCGACGACTACCTCCCGTACCTGCGCGGGCTGCCCGGCCATCTGCACACCGCGCTGGTGCTGCGCGCGCCGAACGGCAGCCCGAATGTCGGCGCCGATCTGGCGCTCGCGAAATCGGTGCACGACGACCTCGCGGGTTTCGCGAGCCACTGGCTCGCGCGCTGAATCGCGCGGGTCAGTGCGGCAGCGCGCCGCCGGGCTCGGCGTCCGGCTCGGGCAGGTCGGGGTCCGGATCGGCCGGCACCGCGTAGCCTTCGCTGGCCCAGGCGCCGAAATCGTTGTTCTTGCAGCGCGCGCTGCAGAACGGGCGGGAGGCGTTGTCGGGCGAGTACAGGCTCGGGCCGCCGCAGGCCGGGCAGCGGATCACCCGCGCTCCGGTCTCGCCGGCGCTCATGCGCAAAGCGTCAACTCGAAGTTGGCGTCCTGCTGGCTGGGCTTGAGGCGACCTTCGGCGTCCTGCCGCATCAGCCGCACCGAGACCATCAGGCGGTGGCCACTGATCTCGGGAATGATGTCTTCAGGCACGTCGAGGCGAACGCGCATCAGCTGGTAGACGCGGCCCTGCGGCAGGCTCTGCTGATACTGGCCGGCGGGCGCGACGACCTGCTGCGGCACGCCGGAGTCGCGCAGCAGGCCGAGCAGCACCTGCAGCGCCTCGGCCAGCGGCATCAGCGAGGCGATCCAGTGCAGCAGATCGGCGCGGCGCCGCTGCGGCTCGAACTTCTGCCAGGCGTAATAGGCCGGCAGGTCGAATTCGCAGGTGCCGCCCGGGATGCTGATGCGGCTGCGGATGCTCATCAGCCAATCGTTGCTGTTCAGCGCCGCACCGGCCTTGCCCTGGACCTCGTTCAGGCCGTTGAACGCGTGATCGATCTTCGCGATCGCCTCGTCGAGCGCGGCCTCCGAGATCGACGGGTTGCCGCGGTAGCTGTTGAACTGCTGCCGGTGCTTGTCGAGCTCTTTCAGCAGGTCGGACTTCAGGTCGGCGCGCGAGGAGACGTCGAGGATCTCGAACAGCGTCGCGAGCGCGTAGTGATGGTCGACTGGCGCATCGCGCGCGATCAGCTGGCCCAGCCGATCGAACAGATGCTCGAGGCGCAGCATCGTGCGAATGCTTTCGTTGAACGGGTATTCGTAGAGGATCACGGTGGGGAGTCCTGCGCAGGCGAAGCGGACCTGGCCAGGCACGATTGTTCCACAGCGAGGCGCGCGCGCCGGTGTGACTCAGTGCAACGGTCGGGTCCAGCGCTGCCATAGCGCGCCGACCTGCGCCGTGAGCTCGGCCAGCGGGATCGCGTCATTGCAGATCACCGCGTCTGCCGCGGCGCGGCGCTGCGCGCGCGAGGCCTGCTGATCGATCACCGCCTGCACCGCTTCACGGGTCCAGCCGGAACGCGCGACGACGCGTTCGATCTGCGTCGCCTCGAGGCAGTCGACGACCAGCACCTTGTCGACCAGCGCACGCCAGCGGCCAGATTCGACCAGCAACGGTACGTCGAAGACGACGACGGGCGCCGCCGACGCCGCGGCCTGGCGTTGCGTCTCGAGGCCGATCAAGGGGTGCAGGATGGCTTCGAGGCGCCGCTTGGCCGACGCGTCCGCGAACACGAGGTCGCGCATGCGCGCGCGGTCGAGCGCGCCGCACGCGTCGATCAGGTCGGCGCCGAATGCCGTCACGATCGCCGGGATCGCGGCGCCGCCTGGGAGCGTCAGTTCGCGGGCGATCAGGTCGGTGTCGACGAGGGTCGCGCCGTGCCGCGCCAGCAGGCCCCCAACGGTACTCTTGCCGCTGCCGATGCCGCCGGTCAGGCCGATGCGCAGCGCCGCGGTGCTCAGACCGGCGGCATCCACAGGCGCGACAACTTCTCGCCGAAGAACAGCGCGACGACGCCGCCGCCCGCCAGGTACGGGCCGAACGGGATCGGCACCTCGCGGTCATGGTGGCGGAACACGATCAGCGCGATCCCCACCAGCGCACCGACCGCCGACGACAGCAGGATGATCGACGGAATCGCCAGCCAGCCCATCCAGGCGCCGAGCGCGGCCAGCAGCTTGAAGTCGCCGGCGCCCATGCCCTCCCGGCCGCGGACCAGGCGGTAGGCGTGGAACACGAACCACAGCGACAGGTAGCCCGCCACTGCGCCGCCGATCGACGCCGTCAGCGTCACCGGGATCCAGCCGAGCGCGGCCGAGACGATGCCGGCCCACATGAGCGGCAGAGTCAGGTCGTCGGGCAGAAAGCTGGTGTCCAGGTCGATGAACGCCAGCGCGACCAGCGCGGCGACCAGCCCGCACCACAGCAGCACCGCGGGCTGCGCGCCGAACTGCAGGCCGCAGGCGGTGAACAGCAGCGCCGTGAGCAGCTCGATCGACGGGTAGCGTAGCGAGATCGGCGCCGTGCAGGCCGAACATTTGCCGCGCAGAATGAGGTAGCTGAGCAGCGGGATGTTCTCGTGCCAGCGGATCTGGTGGCCGCAGGCCGGGCAGCGCGAGCGCGGTGTCGACAGCGTGATCGGCGGCGTGTCGGCGATCTTCACGCCCAGCAGTTCGGCGCTTTCGAGCCGCCAGCCGCGCTCCATCATCAGCGGCAGGCGGTGAATCACCACGTTCAGGAAACTGCCGATGCACAGCCCCAGCAAGGCCAGGACGAACGGTGACAGCAAGGCGCGGGCGACTTGCGGATCCATCAGCCGGCGCCGGGCCGCCAAGGACCACGAAGGGGCCCCTTCGTGGTCCTTGCGGTTGAACGCCCCCCCGGGGGGCCGGAGCGTAGCGACTCGGGGGTCGTCATCAACGTGATCAGACGACCGCGCCGAGCTTGAAGATCGGCAGGTACATCGAAACCACGATGCCGCCGACCAGCACCCCCAGGATCACGATGATGAACGGCTCCATCAGGCTGGACAGGCCCTTGACCGCCTCGTCGATCTCGTCTTCGTAGAACTCGGCGGCCTTGCCGAGCATCGCGTCGAGCGAGCCCGACTCCTCGCCGATCGCGCACATCTGCACCACCATCGTCGGGAACACGCCGGTGCTCTGCATCGAGGTGGTCAGCGCCGAGCCGGTGGAGACGTCTTTCTGGATCTGCTCGGTGGCTTCGGCATAGACCGCGTTGCCCGAGGCGCCGCCGACCGAATCGAGCGCCTCGACCAGCGGCACGCCGGCGGCGAACATCGTCGATAGCGTGCGCGTCCAGCGCGCGACCGCCGACTTGCGGACCAGCTCGCCGAACACCGGCACGCGCAGCATCAGCCGGTCCATGAACTTCTGCATCTTGATGGAACGCCGCCAAGACTGGAAGAAGAAGTAGGTGCCGCCGATCAGGATGCCGAAGATCAGGTACCACCAGTGGACGAAGAACTCCGACATCGCGATCACGACCAGCGTCGGCGCCGGCAGGTCGGCGCCGAAGGAGGAGAACACGTCCTTGAAGGCCGGGATCACGAAGATCATGATGACCGCGAGCACGACGAAGGCGACGACCAGCACGGCGACCGGATAGATCAGTGCCGACTTGATCTTGCTCTTGATCGCCATCGTCTTTTCCTGGTAGATCGCCAGGCGGTCCAGCAGCTGCTCCAGGATGCCGCCGGCCTCGCCGGCCTCGACCAGGTTGCAGTACAGCGCGTCGAAGTACAGCGGGTGCTTGCGAAACGCCGCCGACAGGCTGGTGCCGGTCTCGACATCGCTGCGGATGTCGGTCAGCAGGCGCGTCATGCGCGGGTTGGTGCTGCCGCGCGCGACGATGTCGAAGGCCTGGATCAGCGGCACGCCGGCGCGCATCATCGTCGTCAGCTGGCGCGTGAAGATGGCGATGTCCTTCTGCTTGATCGCCTTGCCGCCGTTCATGCGGCGCTTCTTGACCTTGTTCACCAGGATGCCCTGGCGTCGCAGGCTCGCGCCGACCACGGCCTGCCCGCCGGCGCGCATCTCGCCGCGCACGGTCTTGCCGTTCTTGTCCTTGCCTTCCCACTCGAAGACAAGTTCCTTGAGGTTTTTCGCGGCCGCTGCAGTCGCCATGGTCACCTTCGAGGAATGGCTTCCTCGTCCCTTCGATGTGTTGGTGTGTTCGCTCTCGTCTATTCCCGCGCGCTCATTCGTTCGTCACCGAGATCACCTCTTCGAGCGTCGTGACGCCGGCGCGAACCTTGATCAACCCCGACTGGCGCAGATCGCGCACGTTCTCTCGCCGGGCCTGGTTCGAGATGTCCATCGAGGTGCCTTCGTTCAGGATGATGCGCTGGATCTCTTCGGTGACAGGCATGACCTGATAGATACCGACCCGACCCTTGTAGCCGTTGGTGCAGGCCGAGCAACCGACCGCGCGATACGGGCGCCAGGTGCCGTCGAGGTCGTGTTCGGCGAAGCCGGCCTTCAGCATCGCCTCGCGAGGGTAATCGGCCTGCGTCTTGCAAGTCTCGCAAAGTTTGCGCGCCAGGCGCTGCGCCGTGATCAACAGCACGCTGGACGCGATATTGAAGGGTGCCACGCCCATGTTCAGCAGCCGCGTCAAGGTCGTCGGGGCGTCGTTGGTGTGCAGCGTCGACATCACCATGTGGCCGGTCTGGGCGGCCTTGATCGCGATGTCGGCGGTTTCGAGGTCGCGGATTTCGCCGACCATGATGATGTCGGGATCCTGGCGCAGGAACGACTTCAGCGCGGCCGCGAAGGTCAGCCCGGCCTTGTCGTTGACGTTGACCTGGTTGACGCCGGGCAGGTTGATTTCGGCCGGGTCTTCGACGGTCGAGATGTTGACGCCCGGCTGGTTCAGGATGTTCAGGCAGGTGTAGAGCGAGACGGTCTTGCCGCTGCCGGTCGGGCCGGTCACCAGCACCATGCCGTAAGGCCGCTGGATGATCTTCAGCAACCGGTCCTTCTCGATCTTCTCGTAGCCGAGCGCTTCGATGCCGACCTTCGCGCTGCTCGGGTCGAGAATCCGGATCACGATCTTCTCGCCGAACAGCGTGGGCAGCGTGCTGACGCGAAAGTCGATCGCCTTCGCGCCGAACTTGAGCTTCATGCGGCCGTCTTGCGGCACGCGTTTCTCGGCGATGTCCAGGCGCGAGATCACCTTGATGCGCGACGAGAGCTTGTCCTTGATCGCGATCGGCGGCTGCGTGATCTCGCGCAACTCGCCGTCGACGCGGAAGCGCACCCGGTAGTGGTACTCGTAGGGCTCGAAGTGCAGGTCGGACGCGCGCATGTTGATCGCATCGATCAGCATCTTTTGCAGGAAACGGACGACCGGCGCGTCCTCGACTTCGGAGGACGCCTCGCTCGACTCTTGCGGGCTGGTGACGTCGTCGGTGACGTCGAACTCGAAGTCGCCGGACGACAACGACTCCAGCGCCTCGTTCGCGCTGGCGCTGCTCAGGTCGAGCATCTTCGCCAGCTTGTCGTGCTCGACGATGACCCATTCGGGCGACAGCTGGGTCGCGAACTGGATGCGTTCGACCGCTTCCTGGTCGGTCGGGTCGGCGCCGCCGATGAAGAGGCGACTGCCGCGCTTGCCGAGCACCACCACCTGATACTGCGCCGCGAGCTTGGCGTCGATCACGTTGCGAGGCAGCCGCTGCGGGTCGACCGACGACAGGTCGAGCAGCGGCAGCGCGAGGGCATTCGACAGCGTGTGCGCCAGATCCGCCGGCGATACCGCGCCGGCGGCGATCACCGAGGCGACGAAGCTGTTGCGCTTGTCCTTGGAACTGCGGACCAGATCCTCGGCGACCTTCGCGTTCAGCCTGCCGGCGTGCACGAGAACCCGTGCGACGCCGGATAGCGCGGAATGCGAAGCTTCTGCCAATGTATCCACGGTTCGCTGGCTCAATGCATGCGTTTCAAACGAAGAATCATCCTTGATTCGTGAAATACTGTAAACGCGCGTCGTGGCCGCCTAGGCCAACAAATCACGGCTGTTTCCCGCCAATTGAAACAGACTGAATCCATCGGTTTTGCGCTGCCCTTAGCGGCCCTGACGGCCGTCAATGATCGAGAGATGCCCGGAAAATCAACAGATTAGCACGCGAATTGCAACAAAAACCTTCGCAACGGTCGAATAGCAGGCTGCGCCCGGGAACTTACCGCCGTACGCGGCGCGAACGCAACGAACAAGATGCTTGGGGATGGGGGATGGGGGATGGGGGATGGGAGGATGGTCGGGGTGAGCGGATTCGAACCTCCGGCCTCCACGTCCCGAACGTGACGAATGGAGGGTTTGGACTTCGTTCGGAATGTTGCGCAGCCTACGGGCCGCGCGGAGTTCAAGGACACCAAGGAGCAGGGGCTGTACCTGCGCGTGACATCCACGGGCGTGAAGACGTTCTCCTTCGTCGGCCGTGCGAAGGGTTCGCACCGGGTGCGCGGCTGACGCTCGGCAAGTACCCCCCACGTCAAGCCGCAAGAAGCGCGCGACCGCGCCCGGGAGATGGCCGGCCGGCTCGCCTCCGGGGTCAGCGTGGCGGCGGCCTCGCGGGAGAAGAAGGGCGAACTCACGGTGGGCGAGCTATGGAAGCTCTACTACGCGTACATCGAGAAGACCACCAAGGGCCCGCTCGCGACGAAGGAAGTCCGGGACACCTACGTCGCGCCGACCTGGACGAAGCGCAGGCTGTCTGCGGGGTCGGCCGTCGACCTTGAGCGGTGGCATCTCGAGCTGCCCACATTGATCATGAAGCGGCGCGAGGAGAAGGCGGTGGCGCTCCGAGTCAGGGACGAGGCACGTCGGCGCGAGATCGCGGCGCGCCAGGGCGTCCGCCGGCGCGGGCCTGATCCGAAGCCCAGGCCTGAGGTGCCGCGCCGCGTCGCCAAGCGGGTGACCGGCAATGTGAGCGCGAACCGGTCGGTCGGTCTTCTGCGCGCGATGTACGGCTTCGCGCTCGACCCCAAGCGCGCTTACTTCACCGGCGTGAACCCGGCCAGAAACCACAAGATGTTCCCGGTTCAGGACCGCGAGCGCTTCCTGCAGCCGAGCGAGATGGCCCCGTTTTTCGAGGCGGTGGCCGCCGAGCCGAAGGAGACAATGCGCGATGCCATCCTGGTTGCGCTGCTGACCGGGCAACGCCGCGGCAACGTGCTGGCCATGCGATGGTCGGAGATCGACTTCGATCGCGCCGAGTGGCGCCTGTCCGGCGAGCTCACGAAAAACGGGATGCCACACGTTGCCCCCTGACGCCCGAGGCGTTCGAGATCCTGAAGCGGCGCTGGGAGGCTCGAACATCCGTGTTCGTCTTCCCGGCCATGTCCAAGCGGAACAAGACGGGTCACATCGGCGAGCCTAAGACGGCGTGGCGACGGATCATGGACCGGTCAGGGCTCTCCGAGCTCATCTTCAATGATCTGCGTCGCACGCTCGGAAGCTGGCAGGCACGCGGCGGCGCGTCGCTCGTGATGATCGGCAAGAGCCTAACCCACAACACGCCCGAAGCGACTGCCATCTACGCGCGGCTCGACATGGATCCGGTGCGCCAGTCCATGGGTAGTGTGGCCTCGGCGATGTTCGAATCGGGCGGCGTCAAGGCGACGGCGCAGGTGATCGCGATGCCGACGGCCCCAAAGAAAGCGAACCAGGCGCTGAAACGAGGGGCCAGCAAGGCCTAACGAGCCGAGTGCCGAATGGGGTTGTCTTCTGTAATGCGACGCGCTACATTGTTACGCATAACGCAACACATTGATCAATGATCCAAACGTTCAAGCACAAGGGTCTGGAGCGGTTCTTCACCAAAGGAGATCACCGCGGCATTCCCGCCCAAAGTGCTGCGCGCATCGAGCGAATGCTCGATCGCCTCGATGCAAGCGTGACTGCAGCGGATATGGACTTGCCGGGCTATCGATTCCACCCCCTGAAGGGCGCGCGCGCCGGCGAGTATGCGGTGACTGTCACGGGCAACTGCCGCATCACGTACCGCTTCAAAGGCGAAGACGCGATCGATGTGAATCTTGAGCACTACCACTGAAGGTCTGAATATGAAGTCTCTACGCAACCCGAACCGCCGGCCGACGCACCCGGGCGCGATCCTGCTCAAGGACGTGCTGCCCGAGCTCGACCTTCCGCAGAGTCGCTTCGCCGAGTTGCTTGGCGTGAGCCGCATCACCGTGTCCCAACTCCTGCACGAGCACCGCGCCCTGTCGCCCGACATGGCGATGCGCCTCGAGAAGCTGCTCGGCACCAGTGCCGAGAGCTGGTTGCGCATGCAGGAAGCCGTCGACCTGTGGGAGGCGCGCCAGCAGCCTGAACGGTTCGCCACGATCAAGCGCCTGCCGGCTACGGCCGCGGCGTGATGGAACCGGCGCCTCAGCGGTTCTGAGGTAAGCGGGGTGCGGCGGTGCGTCAACATCGCCGGCCCCTGACCACAACGCACACACCTGAAAGGACGTGCATCATGGCTAAAGAGAATTCTCTCACTCTGGGCGCCCTCGTCGCGGCACCCAAGGCACCCAAGCGGCCCTCGGATCCACTGCTCCAGCGTGACCTTCAACTCGTCTTCGACGCGACGGCGGAGATCGAATGTCTCGTTGCGAGGTTGCGCAGCGACATCGAAGGGCTTGATGACGAAGTCGACTATGACCGGCTGATGCAGATGATCAGCGCGGTCAAGTCGATCCGACGGCTGAACAGTGTGGCGATGTCACTTCGGTCGTCGTCAGTTCTTGCGGTAGTACCAGCCCTTGCCACCGAGGCACCGCTGCTGCTAGCCGATGCGCAGGTTGAGGTTCTGATCAGTGCCATCGCTCACGACCTGCGCGGGCGTGTTTGTGCCGTTGCATTGCATCGTGACGCCGATCATGACGCTGTTCTGCTGACTCATAAGGCAAGCCCCCGGCTATGCCGGGTGAGGTGGCCCCGGTTGTCCGAACAGAGGAACTGATTTCCTAAGTGGAGCCCTGCGGGTCTGGCATCGGTGAAGAGTTGTCCACGGCGGCGGTTGGTCGGCGCTTGCGACGTACCGGCCGACCGACGCGGTGGGCAACTCG
>JANXZN010000228.1 GCA_025355545.1 Rhizobacter sp. | reverse complement strand
GGGGTTCTTGCCGACCGATCACGCTCCACACCCCCCGAGCGCCACGCAATGACAGTCAAGACACTCGTTGACCCCGGAAAACAGCGTCAAGATGGCCCATCAGGCCATACAGTGGTCGATGCGTGAAATATGCGGGCTAGACCGCGCAGGTCGATGGTCACCCGATCGCGGGCGTCAGCAGCCACGATGCGTCAATCCTTCGGGTGCGCTGCATGGCAGCCATTTGCTGGCGCGCCGCCTATCCTGCCCTCCTTCTCTTTCTGCTCTGGTCACTTCACGATCCATTGAATCAAAGGTTGGTCGGCTGTGAGGGGTCTGACGGTCAGACCCTACTGCCAACGACTGGCGAGATGGGCAATCCGCGCGCGCAGAGCGATCAGCGCGGGTTGTGCAGCGCCATGCATGGCAGATACCTTGATGCGCTCCAAGGCCTGCTCAAGGCGATTGAGTGCAGCGTTGGCTGGTGCCAGCCGTTTGGACGGTTGCGACGTGCCCGGAACATCGGCGCCCGCGTCCATTCGTTCTGCCCGTATTGCTAAGACTGCAGCTCGCGTGATGTCGGCATCACCGGCGACCAAAGTCCGCACCTGCTCGGGGTGCTCAGCGTCCAACTGGCTGAGTTCATGCAGCGTTCGTGGCGAGGTGCAACGGCCTGACTTCAGCGCCTCATCCAGTTCGGGCGGCAGGTTCAGCAGCGTGAGGTGATGCGCGAGGGTCGTCAGGTTCATGCCGAGGCGTTTGGCGACGGTGGCATTCGAGTCGCCCTCGACCACTTTCTTTTGGAGGAACCGCGCCAGGTCGAGCGGCGTCAGGCCGTGGCGTCTCTGGTTCTCGGCGACCTGCGTGTAGGGGTCGGCTGGCGCATCACGAACGAAAACAGGGACTTCGTGCAGTTCTGCGAGCAGCGCCGCGCGCCATCGCTTGGCGCCGAAGTGAATTTGGTGTCGCCCGAACGCGTCAACGGGATGGACGACGATCGGCTGCAGGATGCCGTGCAGACGAACATCTTCGGCGAGTTCTTCGAGTTCGGCTTCGGGAAACTCAGTGCGAGGATTGTTGGGGTCCTCGTGCAGGCACGTTACTGGAACGACAAGTGGCCGCCCACCGGACGTGCCCGAAGACGTCGATGCGCCTGAATCCAATTCAATCGCCATGACGACTGCACGAACTGCTTCCGCGGCAGTGTCATCGTCCTCACTCTCGCATTGGGGATGTGGTTGATCCATCGCCTCGTCCAACAGATCGAGCTGAGTGGTGTTCTTCGACTTGTTCCACGGCATGCGCATGGAGGCATCGTGCCGACACGCGACAGGCAACGAAAGTCCCCGGCCGGGCTTGACCTGACGTCCAACGAAGTCCCGTGGCATCTCAACAGAGCCTGGGGCGCCCCACGAGACGCGGTGGCGACTTACGCGTCGTTTCAACTTTCGGTAGTCAATGGCGTCAGAGAGACTTTTGATCGTTGGCCGGGTGTCAGTGACGGCGCGTCAAGTGGGTCTCGGACAGTCCGGCACCCACGCTCGAGACGATTCGAGGAGGGGCACTGCAAGAACAAGCTCCATGCGATGAATTTCGCGGAGGTGGTTCGGTATGTCGGCGAGCGCAGCGGACGGTTGGGACTCGCAAGACGGTAGTCGTTGTCCGACCCGTTGCGACGACCGGCTGGTTGACGACAATTACCTTGGCGGGCGTCTGTCAGGTATTTGCCGCTCACCGGAGCCCGTATCCGGACGCCGTTCTGTTCGACGAACGAGTCCTGCCGGGCACTGGCGCCGAAGGACACGGCGACCGTCTCGACGTGCCCTACTTCACCGCCTGCTGCACGTCCAGCGCTTTCTTGACCGCCTTGGCGAGATCAACAGCCCTGCCCTTGCCCCAGTAGTGCAAGAACATGTACCGGGGCGTCTCGTGCGTCATGTGCTGGTGGATAGCGACGATGTTGATGCCGTCGCCGCGCATGGACTTCAGCACCTTCTGCAACTCGTCCTCGTGCATTGCAAAGTCGCCGTCGACCACGGCCTGTTCGTCACTGCCGGCGAAGGCGGCCCAGGTGTTGACGCCCATCTCGTTGCCGATGGCGGTGCCGTGCATCTTGGCCGGGCGGCCGATCGTCACCTTCACCATGCCGTCCTTGCCCTGCGACTTGCTGCCCAGAATCGCTTCGATCGGTGCCGCGGAAATGCTACTCGGGGTCGGGATGTCGCCGACGAAGCTGCTCGCCGGTGTCGGCTGCGCGGCCCGGACTTGCGCCACGCGGTCGTAGACCGCTTTGACCCCGCTCGCCAGGTGGCGCGTGTCCCCCATACCACCGATGTGCATGAAGAAGACCTTGGGCTGATCGAAGAAGAAATGGTTGTGCAACGCGGTCACTTCGAGGCCCGCATCGAGCGCGGCGCTCATTGCGGGGTTGACCTCGTCCTCGAACAACACCGTGTCGCCCATCACCATCGTCGAGCGACCCATCGGCCTAAACGCGGCCCAGGACGTGATGCCCATGAACGGCGGCAACGTCCAACGATCGACGCTCAGCTTCACGTCGTCGCGCGGCTTACTGACCTTGAAGACGTTCTCGGTCTTGTTATAGCTACCCTTCAGGCCCGTGATGGTTTCGATCGCCGACGTGTCGAGCGCGGGTTCGGCCGCGTGGACAGTCGATGCCAGAGTGCAGGCGGCAAGCGCCAGCGCGATACGGGATGAGCGGAACATGGATGTCTCCTTGGACTGAGAGCGACGAGAGGCCCGCCTGGAGTCACGGTACGGTTTCGCGTCGGCCGCCGCCGGCGACACTCAATCGAACCGGTACTTCGTTGAAAGCGCTTCAACGGTGAACTCATAGAGGTCTTGCCCATTGGCCCGAAAAACAAACGCCGTGCCAGAACGCACGACGGTCCGGCAATGGAACGCAGCGCCAGCCGGAATGCTCACGCACAGCTCGTTGCCGCTGACCTTCCAACGGCCCTTGTTCGAGCGGCCCAGCTCGACGGACTTGGCGCTGCCGTCGGGGATGAGGTAGGTCGACCAGTGGAAGCCGTCGGTGATGATCTTGCCGGCGAAGACTGTTCTGATCTCTGCACCCGACAGTTCGCGCGGCTTGTCCGGCGCAGCGAACGCGCTGGCACTCAGTGTCTGAGCGATCAGGACAGCTGACGCCAATCGACGGCCAACGACGCGAGGTTGCCGTGCTGCTCTCTTCACGACTATGCCCTCGGCAGGCTACCGATTCTTGCAGCCACGGCGTCCCACTGAATGTTCTTGAAGAATGCGTCGATGTACTTCGCTGCCGCTGCGCCGTAGTCCATCTGGTATGAGTGTTCATACATGTCCATCACCAGAACTGGCACCGTGGCCGCTGGCCCGTGCGCATGGTCTGCCATCCAGTAGTTCTCGAGCTGGCGCGTGTGCAGGTTGAAGCCCAGCACCACCCAGCCCGACCCGCCACCGAGACCGGCGCCAATGCGACGGAACTCCGTCTCCCAGGCGTCAAAGCTGCCGAAGGCCTGCGCGATCGTCTGGCGCTCCGAGGCGCCCGCCTGACCGCCGCCGCCGAGATTGCCGAAGTAATGCTCGTGGAACACGACCGAGCCGGTCCGCAGCAAATGCTCGCGCTTCAAGTCGTTGTAGACATAGGGCGGCAAGTCCTTGTCGCCAAGCGCGTCGACCAGTCGCTTCTTCACGACCGCCAAGGCCTTCACCGAGCCTCCATAGTTGTTCTCCCAGTGCGAGCGAATCAGGCGCTCGGACAGGCCGTTCAATTTGGCCGGATCGAACACCAAGGGCTTCAACGTGTCGCTGCTCTGGAAGGCCGGGGCGATGCTCATGGGAGTCTCCTTCGAAGGGTCGCTGGGGCTGGCAGCCGATGCTGCGTTCGACAGGGCCAGAGTGCCCATGCCGGCAGCGGCTGTCGTGATGAAGTCTCGGCGCGCGGGGTTCGGTTCGTGGTTCATTTGTTTCTCCGTTTGAGCGTGCGCTCGGTGGGTTGCAGTCAGGGGCTGGTCTGCGGCTGGCTCGACTTGCACCATGCATACAGCGCGTCGTACATCACCAGACCGTGTCGCAGCATCTCGTGATCGTCGGCGAAGTTTTGTGACAGCCCGCGCGAAATCGCGTAAAACCCTGCCGACTCCGGTGTCAGGTCCAGGCGTGAGGTGTCGGCACCGCGCACGATCGTGGCCAGTTGCTGCAAGGCCGGATCGTCGAGGCCGTACTTCCCGAGGAAAGCATCGAAGCTGCACAGCTCGCCGACGTGGGTCATCTCGACGCCCGGGACGTCATAGAGCACCGCGCCGGTTTCTTCGGCAAAACCCAAGACCTGCGCAGCCGGGACATAGGGAAACTTGGGCTCCTTGTCGATGAATCGTGCGATCAGCCAGGGGCAGGCGATGCGGTCGATCTTCGGGCGTTCACGGGTGATCCATTTCATCGCGGGTTTCCCTGTTCGACGGCAAACAGCCTCTTGCGCAAGGTGGCGCATGGACGCCCAGGATTCCGATCAGTCATCGCCGTCCCTTTGCTGCGCACCTCGATTGATGACCTTGCCGTCTTCGCCGATGCGGGTCTCCTGTTCCTTGCCGTCGACGACAACGCTGGCCGCGTAGATGGTCTCGCCGTCGACGGTTGTCTTCTCGATCTCTTTCAGGGTGCCGAGCTTGGCCTCCTGCTCGATCGTGGCCTTGACCGATGCGGGCACCTTGGTCAAGGCAACCTTCTCTTCCTCATGCTTCTCTGATCGCCGGTCGTCCCAGTCGAACAGCGTCAGGCCGAGCAGGCCAATTAGAGCGAGAGCCAACAGCCAGCTCTTGCGGCGAATGGACCTGAGAAAATTGATACGGGGAATGGACATGGCTGCCTCCGGTCCGCAGGGTGGATGGGCACGAGACTAAGAAGTTATCCGTAAATAGTAAACTCTCGTCCTGAGCCGCATCTCATGCGGTGTTCGGACGAAGGCATGGCAACACGCAAGCGAGTTGATTCGTGGGTGGTGACGGATGATTTTGGGCAGCGCGTCGAGCCGTTGATTCCCGTGCGTGCTCGCGTTGCCGGCAAGGCGTACGTGCGCAAGCCGGGCGCAGGACGACCGCCCAAGCCTGCGCGGCAGGTGTTCGAGGCGGTCGTGTACGTGCTGCGCACGGGCTGCCAATGGAAGGCGCTTCCCAAGGAGCGCTTCGGCAGCGCCAGCTCAGTCCACAAGCGATTCCTCGAATGGGAGAGCGCAGGCGTGTTCGCGGCCATGTGGGAAGCAGGACTCGCCGAGTACGACCAGATGGAAGGCATTGCTTGGCGATGGCAAAGCATCGACGCAGCCATGTTCAAGGCGCCGCTTGCGCAAGAGTCCGTCGGCCCCAACCCAACGGATCGGGAAAAAAAAAGGGAGCAAGCGTCACCTGCTGGTGGACGGCCGTGGCGTCCCGTTGTCGCTCGTCGTGACCGGAGCGAATCAGCATGACGTCACGCAACTCGACGCAGTGCTGCAGGCCATCATGGTCAAGCCCAAGACGCCGAGCATGCGTCGCAGCAAGCACCTGTGCGCTGACGCCGGATATCGAGGTCGGCATGCATTGGAGATCATCGAGTCGCACGACTACATCCCTCATGTTGTCGGTCGTCGCAAGGAAGCGGATGCCAAGCGGCGCAACCCGATGAAGAGGGCACGACGCTGGGTGGTGGAGGTCTGCCACAGTTGGTTCAACCGCTTCCGCAAGCTGCTCGTGCGTTACGAGAAACTCCATCGCAGCTTCATCGCCCTCAACCACATCGCCGCAGCAATCATCGCGTTCCGAAAAGTGCCGCTCAGCATAAACATTATTTACGGATAGGTTCTAAGGATGGCGCGTTGCCAGCAGCTTGCCGTCCGAGAGGTTATAGGTCAGTTCGGTGACCTTGCCGCCATCGGCGATCAGCACGACCGCAACAGGCTTGTGCGCTTTGTTTTTCGGGGTGATCGAGAAGACGATCCCGTGCTGCGCCGTCTGCGCTTTGTCGATCAAGTCGAGCAGGGTGAGTTGCGTGCGTGACAGCACCAGCAGTTGCTCCGACGAACGCGCGATGTGCGCCGCGTCCTTGAAGAGTTCAACCTCCGGCTTCCATGGGCTCTGCTCAGGGCTGCCGGAAAGCTCTTCAAGGACGTTCTGCTTGGCCGCCACGGAGAGGCCCTTCTTCGCCGAGTACACCGACAAGGAGAGTTTTCCTTCGTCGTCGAACTCGAACTTGGCCGAGATCGCCACCCCGCCATCACTGGTCGCTTGGCGAATCCCATCCGTGAGCGTGAGCTTGCTTTTCGTGAGCGCGGCCACGAGGTCCGCCTGGCTCGCCGCATAGGCTGCGCTCACGCCAAGGGCGAGTGAGCACGCAAGAATCAGACTTTGAACATGTCTCGGTGTCATGAAGCTTCTCCTGTGATTGGCGTCTTCAAGGACGCGCAGTGCCGTAGACAAAGTCATCGAACGCCGTCACGCTGTCGGCCTTGGTCCACACCCCCACCGCACCCGGTCCGCTGATGTGCTTGTCGTCGAGTTCGATGTAGCGCTTGCCGTCCAGCGACACGCCAATGCGGGTGCCCGCGAACTCGACCCTCAGCGTGTGCCAGGTTCCCGCTGCGACCGGCGCATCGACGTACTTCAAGGTCTTTCGACTGCCGCGCTCGGTGTAGTACAGCGAGACGTTGTTCTCCAGCGCGTTGGCACGTGCGACGTAGTAGTTGTCGCCGTCCTTCCAGCGCCAGACCAAGCCGCCGGCCTGGTCTTCGTTGCCAGAGATCGGCTTGAACTTCACTTCGACGAAGCCGTCCGCGATTGCGCTGCCGCTCTTCACGCACCACGGGAAGGTGCCACTGCCGGACTGTTTCAGCACATTGGGCTTGCTGGGCGCGCTCGCGTCCGCGACGACGCTCCAGCGCGGGCTGCCGCTGCCTGTCACGCCGCACGCCCAGCCAACCGGCGCCACATTGACGGCGTCGGTGTCGAAGTTTGCGGTCTGAGCTGATACGGTGGTAGACATGAAAAAGACCAACAGGCCGATTGATGTTTGAGTCATCGCCGCTCCTTTGTTCATCGCGCCCATGCCCCTGCGAGCAAGGGGCGCCCTACAAATCGAAGCGACACCGTCAAGGGCACGATCGCGGCAGCGGCGTTTCAGGACGACCCGGCGGATTGCAAGGCCTTCCCGCTCGCCCGCCATGCTTCGAGGCCACCGGCGAGGTAGCGCACGTCGAATCCGCGCGCCTGCAGCGACAGGGCAGTCGAGCGGCCAATGTCGAGTCCCTTGAGGCAGTAGACGAATACCGGTTTGGTCGCATCGATCTCGCTGCTCCATTGATCGACTTGCGCCGGGTCACGCCACGTTGCACCTGCGACCATGTCGCTGGCGGCCGCAAAGTCCTCCGCGCGCCGCACATCGATCACACGCTGCGTTTCGTTTTCGAGCGCAGCAATATCGACACCAAGCGGCACGGCGTCGCCCGCCACCGCAGCGCCGTAGCGACGGTACACTGAGGTGGCCCCGGTTGTCCGAACAGAGGAACTGATTTCCTAAGTGGAGCCCTGCGGGTCTGGCATCGGTGAAGAGTTGTCCACGGCGGCGGTTGGTCGGCGCTTGCGACGTACCGGCCGACCGACGCGGTGGGCAACTCG
>JANXZN010000218.1 GCA_025355545.1 Rhizobacter sp. | reverse complement strand
TTGTTCGCTGCCGGAATTGCTGAAGGAATTTTTCATCCAAGGCAAACGCTCCTTGGTCGTCGCCGGCACGCACGGCAAGACCACGACGACTTCGTTGCTGACGTGGGTGTTTGAGCACAACGGCCTGAACCCGAGCTATCTCATCGGCGGCATCCCGAATAATTTTTCGCAAGGCGCGCGGTTCACGGACAGCGAATGGTTCATCATCGAGGGCGACGAATACGACACGGCGTTCTTCGACAAGCGCAGCAAGTTCGTCCACTACCAGCCCGAGGTTGTCATCATCAACAATCTCGAATTCGACCACGCGGACATTTTTGAAAATCTGGACGCGGTGAAGAAAACTTTTTCGCATTTCATCCGCCTCGTGCCGCGCAACGGGCTTTTGCTGGCGAACGGCGACGACGAAAACGTCGCATCGTTGCTGGGTGATTGGAAGATTTCGCCGCTGAAACGCTTCGGCCTCGGCGAACACAATTCCATTCGCGCTACGAACCTGCGGCTCGGCGCGACCGCCAGTGAGTTTGAAATTCCTAGCGCGAAGTTCCACACGAATCTCGTCGGCGAACTGAACGTCCGCAACGCGCTGGCGGTGGTCGCGGCGGCGAAACATTGCGGGCTGTCGAACAAGCAGATTCAAAGCGCGTTCGACACGTTCAAGGGCATCAAGCGACGGCTGGAGGTGAAGGGCATCGCCGGCGGCGTGACGATCATTGACGATTTCGGCCATCACCCGACGGCCATCCGCGAGACGCTCAAGGCGCTGCGGCTGCGTTACGCGAAGGAAAAAATCTGGGCGGTGTTCGAGCCGCGCAGCAACACCACGCGCCGGAATGTTTTCCAGGATGAACTGGCGTCATCTTTCGCCGATGCGAATGCCGTGGTCGTTTCCGAAGTCGCGCGGCTGGAGCAGATTCCCGCCGACGAGCGGTTGAATCCCGAAAAGCTCATGGCCGGTATCAAGGCTTCTGGCAAGGAGGCCGCGTATCTGCCGGACGCCAACGCCATCGTCGCACACCTCGCACAACACGCGCAGGGCGGTGACGTGATTTGCGTTTTCAGCAACGGCGGCTTCGACGGCATCCACGCGAAGCTGCTGGACGCGCTCGCCAAGCGCTGAGCCGGGCGATGCCGGGCGCCGTCACGCACCTGCTGTACCTGCACGGTTTTCGTTCGTCGCCGCAATCGGCGAAGGCGCGGCTGACCGCCGCGTGGGTGCAGCAGCAGCGACGCGATGTGCAGTGGTGGTGCCCGCAGCTGCCAGCGTCGCCGCGCGCCGCGATGCTGCTGGTGCTGGGCGGCGTCGCCGACTGGCCGGCCGCAGGCATCGGCGTGGTCGGCAGCTCGCTCGGCGGCTTCTACGCGACCGCCGCCGCCGAGCGCCTGGGCTGCCGTGCGGTGCTGCTGAACCCGGCGGTCGACCCGGCGCGCGACCTGCAGAAGTACATCGGCGAGACCACCGCCTGGCACAGCGACGAGCGCTTCTTCTTCCGCGCCGAGTTCATCGCCGAGCTGCGCGCGATCGCGCCGCTGACGCTGACGCGGCTCGACCGCTACTTCGCGGTCATCGCGAAGGGCGACGAGGTACTGAACTGGGTCGAGATGAGCGAGCGCTACCGCGGCGCGGTGATCAAGCTGCTCGACGGCGGCGACCACGCGCTCAGCGACTTCGACACCCACCTGCCCGAGGTGATGGGTTTTCTCGGGCTCACCAGCGGATGAGCGTCCACAGCACCTGGCCCCAGACCTCGACGTTGAACCACAGCAGCAAGGCCATGTAGAGGCCGCGACGCAGCGTGCGGGCACGCTTCAGCCAGAGCTCGATGTCGAACCCGATGAACAGCGCAAAGCTCAGCAGCGCGCCTGTCGCGAGCAGCGCCGCCAGCACGCCGATGATCCAGCGGAAGATCGTCATGGACGGTTCGTCAGCGTGTCGTCGCCAGCTGCTCGACGATCAGCACGGCGAAGAATCCGAGGGCCGCGATCACCGTCCACTTGACGATGCGCACGCCAAGCACCTGATAGCGCTTCTGCCCTGTGACCATGTACGCGATCAGGAACGCCGCGCCGGCCGCCAGCAGCAACACGACGAGCCCGCGGACCAGCAGCATCGCGCCTGCAGCTCACCAGGCCGGCGCGAGCTCGGCCAGGCCGGCCGGCGCGCGCGCCGCGTCGTCGAAGCTGACGAGCTCAAAGCTGGCGGGGTCGGCCAGCACCGCGCGCAGCAGCTTATTGTTCAGGTCGTGGCCGGCGCGGAACGCGCTGTACGCGCCGATCATCGGGTGGCCGATCACGAGCATGTCGCCGATCGCGTCGAGGATCTTGTGCTTGACGATCTCGTCGTCGTAGCGCAGGCCGCCGTCGTTGAGCACCTTGTGATCGTCGATCACGAGCGCGTTGTCCATGCTGCCGCCCAGCGCCAGGCCGCGCGCGCGCATCATGTCCACGTCCTTCGTGAAGCCGAGCGTGCGGGCGCGCGCGATCTCCTGCTTGTAGCGCCCCGAGCCCATGTCGAAGCTGAAGCGCTGGCCCATCTGGTCGACCGCCGGGTGGTCGAAGTCGATCTCGAACGTGAGCTTGTAGCCCTCGAACGGCTCCAGCCGTGCCCACTTCAGCGCCGGCCCCGCGCCCTCGCGCACCTCGACCGGCTTGAGCATGCGCACGAAGCGCTTCGGTACGTCCTGCAGCTCGATGCCGGCGCTTTGCAGCAGGAACACGAAGCTCGCGGCCGAGCCGTCCAGGATCGGCACCTCTTCGCCGTTGATGTCGACGATCAGGTTGTCCAGCCCCAGGCCCGAGCACGCCGACAGCAGGTGCTCGATGGTCTTGACCTTGGGCGCGCCCGGGTCGCCGCCGGCCGACAGCGTGGTCGCCATGCGCGTGTCGGTGATCCACAGCGCGTTGACGCGGATGTCCACCGGCTGCGCCAGATCGACGCGCCGGAACACGATGCCGGTGTCGGGTGCGGCCGGGCGCAGCGTGAGTTCGACACGCTGGCCGCCGTGCAGGCCCACGCCTACGGCGCGGGTCATGGATTTGAGGGTGCGTTGCGCGAGCATCGGTTGCGATTGTCGTGGAAAACGCAGCGCGTGATCATGCGCCCGTCCCGACGCGCGCAACGCGATCACGTCTGGAGCCCGCGCCCAACCAGCGCCGCAAGCGGCATCGCCTCCACCCGCTGCGCCAGCGCGTACCGACGCGTGCATCGCTCGCCGCCATGTACGAACGCGGAAGCTGGTCTGACGCAACAGCGCGGGCGACGCGTTGCCCGGCAGCAGGAAGCGCGCGCCAGCGTGCGGCCGGTCGATCAGCACGCGCAAGACCTTCAACAACTCGGGCGCACGCTGCAGCTCGTCGATCACGACGAGGCCGCGCAAGCCTTTCAGCGCCGTCGTCGGCGCGGCGAGCTCGGCCTCGGCCTGCGGATCCTCCAGGTCGAAGTAGTCGGCCGACGCCGCGCCGAGCAAGATCCGGGCGATCGTCGTCTTGCCCACCTGCCGAGGGCCGATCAAGGCAACCGCCGGGCTGCGTTGCAGTGCGGCGCGAACCTCGAACTCCAGGGCCGTGCGGGTCGGCATGGCTGCTCTTACCTTGAAATTCCCGCTTTTGTTGCGGGAATTCCAGTGCTTCCTCAGTCCGCCTGCTTGCGCAAGAACGCCGGAATCTCGATTTCATCCATCCCGTTGCTCGCCAGCGCGTCGACCTTGGCGGCGGCGCTGCGGCCGTTGCGCCAAACGCTCGGCGTCGTCAACGCGCTGTAGTCGTGCGCCGGTGCGATGCCCTGCGGCGAGCTGCCGTTCAGCGCGTTCTGCAGGATCGGCAGGTCGTGCGTGCCGGTGCGTTGCGCCGGCATGTTGTGGACCACGCTGATCGGTGCCTGCTGGCGACGCGCCGGCGACAGGCCGGTGGCGATCACCGTCACGCGCAGCTGGTCGCCCAGGCTTTCGTCGTAGGCGGTGCCGTAGATCACGTGCGCGTCCTCGGCCGCGTAGCGACGGATCGTGTTCATCGCGTTGCGGCTTTCGGCCAGCTTGAAGGTGTTGCGGTTCGCCGCGATCAGCACCAGCACGCCGCGCGCGCCCGACAGGTCGATGCCCTCGAGCAGCGGGCAGGCCACCGCCGCCTCGGCCGCCTTGATCGCGCGGTCCGGGCCGCCGGCCTGGGCCGTGCCCATCATCGCCTTGCCGGGCTCGCTCATCACGGTCTTCACGTCCTCGAAGTCGACGTTCACGAGACCGGGCATGTGGATGATGTCGCTGATGCCGCCGACCGCGTTCTTCAGCACGTCGTTGGCGTGGGCGAAGGCCTGGTCCTGCGTGATGTCGTCGCCGAGCACGTCGAGCAGCTTGTCGTTCAGGATCACGATCAGCGA
The DNA here is from genome assembly GCA_025355545.1 of Rhizobacter sp. Lineage (GTDB taxonomy): Bacteria > Pseudomonadota > Gammaproteobacteria > Burkholderiales > Burkholderiaceae_C > LMDS01. Next base: position 3,887 of record JANXZN010000218.1, on the reverse strand, counting down.
GTCGACGTTGGCCTCGAGTTCGGCCAGTCCCGAGTCGGCTGCCTTCATGCGGCGGTTGCCCTCGAACTCGAACGGCTTGGTCACGACGCCGACCGTCAGGATGCCCATTTCCTTGGCGACCCTGGCGATCACCGGCGCCGCGCCGGTGCCGGTGCCGCCGCCCATGCCGGCGGTGATGAACAGCATGTGCGAGCCGTCGATCGCCTGGCGGATGCGGTCGACCGCCTCCTCGGCCGCGGCCTTGCCGGCCTCGGGCTTGGCACCCGCGCCCAGGCCGGTCGTGCCGAGCTGGATCAGCTCGTGCGCGGCCGAGCGGTTCAGGGCCTGCGCGTCGGTGTTGGCGCAGACGAACTGAACGCCCTGAACGCCCTGCGCGATCATGTGGTCGACGGCGTTGCCGCCGCCGCCGCCCACGCCGATCACCCTGATCTGCGTACCCATGTTGAACTCTTCGATCATTTCGATGGCCATTTGTTGCTCCAGTCCTTAAGTGCAGTTGCCGTGTCTTCGGAAATCAGTTCTTGCTCACCCGCATGAATCGTTGTTGTTGTCGTCGCGAGGGTCGGGCGCGCGGCGGCGCCAGCCCGTGGGCGGATTGAACGTGCAGCAATGAGTGGGTGTGCTCCATCGTCTTTCGCCTCTTCAGAAATTACCCAGGAACCAGTCTTTGGCGCGGCCGAACAGGGTCTTGACCGACCCCGCCTGCTGCGCCGCCCGCATGCCGCGCGTGCGCGCGAAACGCGCCTCTTCGAGCAGCCCCATCACCGTCGCCGAGCGCGGGTTGGCGACCATGTCGTGGAGCGCACCGTGGTAGGTCGGCACACCCTTGCGCACGGGTTTGAGGAAGATGTCCTCGCCGAGCTCGACCATGCCCGGCATCACCGCCGCGCCGCCGGTGATGACGATGCCGCTGGACAGCAGCTCCTCGTAGCCGCTCTCTCGAATCACCTGGTGCACCAGCGAGTAGATCTCCTCGATGCGCGGCTCGATCACGCCGGCCAGCGCCTGGCGGCTCAGCATGCGCGGCGCGCGGTCACCCAGGCCCGGCACCTCGAGCTGCTCGTTCGGGTCGGCGAGCAACTGCTTGGCCACGCCGTACTCGACCTTGATCTCCTCGGCGTCCTTGGTCGGCGTGCGCAGCGCCATCGCCATGTCGCTGGTGATCAGGTCGCCGGCGATCGGGATCACCGCGGTGTGGCGGATCGCGCCGTCGGTGAAGATCGCGACATCGGTGGTGCCGGCGCCGATGTCGACCAGCGCGACGCCCAGGTCCTTCTCGTCCTCGGTCAGCACCGCGTGGCTGGAGGCGCTCGGGTTCAGCACCAGCTGATCGACTTCGAGCCCGCAGCGGCGCACGCACTTGACGATGTTCTCGGCCGCGCTCTGCGCACCGGTGACGATGTGCACTTTCACTTCGAGCCGGCCGCCGCTCATGCCGATCGGCTCCTTGACCTCGTGGCCGTCGATCACGAATTCCTGCGGCTCGACCAGCAACAGCCGCTGGTCGTTCGGGATGTTGATCGCCTTCGCGGTCTCGACGACGCGCGCCACGTCGACGGTCGTCACCTCCTTGTCGCGCACGATCACCATGCCGGTCGAGTTCTGGCCGCGGATGTGGCTGCCGGTGATGCCGGTGTAGACGCGCGTGATCTTGCAGTCGGCCATCATCTCGGCCTCTTTCAGTGCCTGCTGGATGCTCTGCACCGTCGCGTCGATGTTGACGACCACGCCGCGCTTCAGGCCGTGCGTGGGCGCGCTGCCCAGACCCGCGATGCGCAGCTCGCCGTCGGGCAGCACCTCGGCCACCACCACCATGATCTTGGCGGTGCCGATGTCGAGCCCGACGACGAGGTCCTTGTATTCTTTGGCCATCTTCTTCCCCCTATTTCTTCTTGCCCGCGGCGTCGGCCGAGGTCGACACGCCTTCGAGGCGCACCGCGTAACCGGCGTTGTGGCGCAGGTCGGCCGACCGCAGCGGATGCTGCTGGTAGCGATTGCGCACCTCGGGCAGCGTCGCGACGAAGCTGCGCGTGCGGGCGATCACCTCGTCGTCGCTGCCGCGCCCGAGCTCGACCTCGGCGCCGGTGTCGAGCTCGACGCGCCACGAGCCGCGGCCCGACAGTTCCAGCGTGTCGACGTGCGCGTCCATCGCCGCGAACTCGGGGCGCAGCCGGCCGATCATCGCGAGCATGTGGGCCGACGTGCCTTCGGGTCCGCGCAAGGTCGGCAGTGCGTCGTCCTCGACATCGCCGAGGTTCGCCTCGAAGACCTCGCCGTAGCTGTTGACCAACTTGTCGGAGGCTTCGTCGGCGCCGGCCGCGCCGACCCACAGCGCGGCCGGCCGGTGCTCTTCGAGCTGCACCCGGAGCCGGTTCGGCCAGACGCGCTTGACGATTGCCTGGCGCACCCAGGGCACCGACTCGAACGCGCGCCGCGCGCTCGCCAGGTCCAGCGTGAAGAAGTTGCCGGCGAGCCTGGGCGCGGCGTTGGCGCGGATCGTCAGCGCGCTGTTGTGCGCGAGGTCGCCGTCGATGCGGATCGCCTTCACCGCGAACACCGGCCGCTGCGCCGCCCACAGCAGCGCGACCGCGACGAGCGCAACCACGCCGATCGCCGCGAGCACGGCGGCAGTCACGTTCATCAGCCGGATGTCGGCCGACGGCGGGAGGGCGGGGGCGCGCGTGGCCATCGGGTTCAGCGACTCGCGTCCAGCGCCGATGGGCCACGCGGCGCGGCGTCGAGCGCCGCGCGGGCAAGGATGTCGACGCACAGCGCCTCGTAGCTCAGCCCCGCGGCGGCGGCCGACTTCGGCACCAGCGAATGCGAGGTCATGCCCGGCGAGGTGTTCATCTCGAGCAGGAAAGGCTTGCGGTCGTGCGCGCGGATCATCAGGTCGGCGCGGCCCCAGCCGCGGCAACCGAGCGTGCGGTAGGCCTGCACGACGATGCGCTGGATCTCGCGTTCCTCGGCCGCCGGCAGGCCGCTGGGCACGCGGTAGTCGACGACGTCCGTGAAGTACTTGTTCTGGTAATCGTAGGCGCCCTCGGGCGCGACGATCTTGACCACCGGCAGCGCGTGCGCGTTCGCGCCCATGCCGAGCACCGGGCAGGTCACTTCCTCGCCCTCGATGAACTCCTCGCACAGCACGTCGGGGTCGTACTGCGCGGCGAGTTCGACGGCGGCCTGCATCTGCGAGTACCCCGCAACCTTGGTGAGGCCGATCGACGAACCCTCGCGCGGCGGCTTGACGATCAGCGGCAGACCGAGCTCGTCGGGCACGGTGCGCACGCGCGCGCGGCCGCGGTTCTCGGGCGCGAGCCAGAGGTAGCGCGGCGTCGGCAGGCCTTCGGCGATCCAGACGCGCTTGGTCATCACCTTGTCCATCGCGATCGCCGACGCGAGCACGCCCGAACCGGTGTACGGGATGCCGAGCAGTTCGAGCGCGCCCTGCACACTGCCGTCTTCGCCGTGGCGGCCGTGCAGCGTGATGAAGCAGCGCGCGAAGCCGTCGCGCTTGAGCTCGACCAGCTCGCGCTCGGCCGGGTCGAACGCATGCGCGTCGACGCCGCGCGAGCGCAGCGCCGCGAGCACACCCCGGCCCGACATCAGCGAGATCTCGCGCTCGGCCGAGCTGCCGCCCATCAGCACCGCGACCTTGCCGAGGGCCTTCACGTCGACGCTCATGACAGCCCCTCGTGCAATGAATACATCGGCCGGTCCCCAAGGGCCACGAAGGGGCCCCTTCGCGGCCCCTGGACGAGCCTTGCCCGGGGCGGCCCGGCGCGGCGGCTCATCAGGCAACCTCCTGGTCTTGGAAGGGCATTGAGTCGCTGCGGAGCAGGGTTGTCCACGGGGCTTGGTTGTGGACAACGCGCCGGCCCATCGCG
>JANXZN010000125.1 GCA_025355545.1 Rhizobacter sp. | reverse complement strand
CTCGTCGAGCACCTCGCGCTCTTCGTCCGACAGCACAATCTCAGGGGCAACTCGCACTCTCGATCTCCACACCAGTCCGTAGTAGATCATTGGTGTGGCAGGGTTCGTTTACGTTCCCTCAAGATTGCATCACTACACTAGCGCGCGTTCATCGCAAAGTCATTGTCCCGCAACGACTCGAACGTCCGGAGGTTCTTGCCGTTACTGCTGCGGCTCGAAGTACTCCGACATCACCTTCCAGCGTGCGTCCTGCAGCTGCGACAGGCGCGACAGGTTGCTGCCGAGCCGCTTGGTGGGCGTGAAGCTCGCCCTCGCACTGCCGAACATGTCCGGCTCGAAGCTCATCGTGTCCATGGCCTTGATGAAGCTGTCGGTGCTCAGGTTCGCACCGGCCTTGGCGGCACCGGCAGCGAAGGCATCGATCGCGCCGTAGCCGTAGACCGAGAACACGGTCGGATCCTCGCTGAGCCTGGTCTTGTACTTGCTCGCCCAGAAGCTCACCGCCTTGCTGGCGTCGTCAAGGTAGGGGTTGGCCACCGTCATCGTCGCGTACAGGCCGTCCATCGCCTTGCCGCCGAGCTTGTGAATCAGGTCGGTGTAGCTCGCGCTGGAGCCCAGGAAGGTCGGACTGAAGCCGGTCTTGCGGCTCTCGGCGATCGCGCCGATGGTCTCGCGGATGATGGTGCCGAGCACCACGAAGTCGCAGCCCGCGGCCTTCATGCGCGCGACCTGCGACGAGAAGTCGGTCGCGCCGCGCTTGTAGCTGGTCTTCTCGGTGAACTCCATGCCCATCGTCTTCAGGCCCGCCTCGGCGCCGCGCACGACCTCCAGCCCGAACTCGTCGTCCTGGTACATCGTGCAGACGCGCTTGCTGCCCTTGTCCTTGACGAGCTTGGGCACCGCGCCGCGCATCTGGTCGAAGTAGGTCGCCGCGAACGCGTACTTCAGCCGGTTGTACGGTTCGTACATCTCGCGCGCCGCGGTGATCGGGTAGAAGTTGATCACGTTCTTCTCGAACTGCACCGGCATCGCGGCGTTGTTCTGCGCGGTGCCGATGTGGCCGACCATGATGAAGATCTTGTCCTGGTTGACGAGCTTCTGCGCCGCCAGCACCGCCTTCTTCGGGTCGTAGGCCGAGTCCTCGACGATCAGCTTCAGCTTGCGCCCGTTGATGCCGCCCTGCTCGTTGATCTCGTCGACGCGCAGCAGCATGCCGTTGCGCACCTGCTTGCCGAAGCCGGCGATCGGGCCCGACAGGTCCTGGATCGAGCCGATCACGATCTCGTTCTTGGCCACACCCTGCGGCGGTGCCTTCGACTGGGCCTGCAACGGGCCGGCGGCCAGCGCGAGCGCGGCGGCCAGGAAGCTGAGCGTTAGTTTCATCATCGGTCTCCTGTGGGTGGATGGTGGGCGGTCAGCCGTACATCGCCTCGATGCGCGCGGCGTACTTCTTCTCGACGAGCTTGCGCTTGAGCTTCATCGTCGGCGTGAGCTCGTCGTCTTCGGCGCTGAGCTGCGTGTCCAGCAGCCAGAACTTCTTGATCTGCTCGACGCGCGCGAACTTCCGGTTCACGCGGTCGATCTCGCCCTGGATCAGCTGCCGGACCTCGGCGCTGGCGGTCAGGCTGGCGTAGTTGCTGAACGGGATGTCGCGGTCCTGCGCGAACTTCTCGACGTTCTCCTGGTCGATCATCACGATCACCGTCAGGTACGGCCGCTTGTCGCCGACCACGACCGCGTCGGTGACGTAGGGCGAGAACTTCAGGTCGTTCTCGAGCTCGCTGGGCGTGATGTTCTTGCCGCCCGCGGTGATGATGATGTCCTTCATCCGGTCGGTGATGCGGAAGACGCCCTCGGCATCGACCGTGCCGACGTCGCCGGTGTGCAGCCAGCCCTCGGCGTCGATCGCCTCGGCCGTCTTCTCGGGCAGGTTCAGGTAGCCCATGAACACGTTCGGGCCGCGCACCAGCAGCTCGCCGGTGGTCGGATCCAGCCGCACCTCGTTGAACGGGCAGGCCGGGCCGATCATGCCGGGCCGGATGCGGTCGGCCGGCGTGTAGGTCGCGGCGCCACAGGTCTCGGTCATGCCCCAGACCTCGAGCATCGGCACGCCCAGCGCGAGGTACCACCGCACCAGGTCGGGCGAGATCGGCGCGGCCCCGGTCACGCAGAAGCGCGCGCGATGGATGCCGATCGACTTGCGCACGTTGTCCAGCGCGAGCCAGCGCGCCAGCATGAACTGCAGCTTCAGCGCGGCGCCGACCGGCACGCCGGCGAGCACGCGCTCGGCGATGCGAGCGCCGACGCCGATGCCCCACGCATACACCGCTTGCTGCAGCCGCGACGATTCGCGCAGCGCGATCGCCACGCCCGAATAGAACTTCTCCCAGATGCGCGGCACCGCGGTGAACACCGTCGGCGCGATCTCGCGCACGTTCTCGGGCAC
>JANXZN010000221.1 GCA_025355545.1 Rhizobacter sp. | reverse complement strand
CGGGCGCCGGCGGCAGGGTGCGTGAAGCCCTCGGCAAAGGCCCAGGCGACGCCGGCGAATGCCAGCAGCAGGCCCGCCAGCTGCACGCGCGACAGCGCCTCCGCGCGCGCGATGAACGGCATGCCCAGCGCGACGACGAAGGGCGAGATGTAGATGAACACCACCATCCGCGACGCGCTCGTGAACTGCAGCCCGACGAAGATGCACAGGAACTCGGCCGCGAACAGCGTGCCGGCCAGCAGGCCGCCGGGCAGCGTCGCGTCGCGGGTGAACAGGCGGATGCCGCGCAACCGCGACCACGCCGCCACCAGCACCGTGCCACCGAGCGAGCGCGCCGCCGCCTGCCACAGCGGCGGCACCTCGGGCAGCGCGGCCTTCGCCGCGACCTGGTTCAGGCCCCACAGAAAGCAGCACGCGACCAGCGAGGCCACGGCCAGCGTGTCGAGATGGCTCTTGCGGTCGGTCATGTTCTCTCGGGCGCAGCGGCACGGTGCGGCAGCCGCAGCGCGATGGTCGCGCAGAGCGCGCCGGCCAGCGCGCCGGACGCGTGCGCGAGCGGGGCCACCGCGATGTCCCAGCCCGCGGGGTGGCGCAGCGCCGCGCCCCAGGGCGACTCGCTCGCGATCTTCGCGCCCAGCCCGAGCAGCACCGCGCCGCCGACCCAGCGCTGGGCCCGCGTGCCGGCGATCACCAGGAACATGCCGACCGCGGCGACGCCCGCATGCAGCACGCCGGACAGCCCGCCGTAATGCGCCAGGTCGGGCCGCACGAGCAGGCCGAGCTGGGTCAGTGGCCAGGCCGCGAGCCAGGCCCACGCGAGGCGCACCGGCACCTGCGCGACCGCGCCGAGCGCGCCGGCCAGCGCCGCGCCGGCGAGGTTCGCGGCGAGGTGCTGCAGGCTGTAGTGCACGCCCACCGCGCTGACGGCGCGCCACGGTTCGCGCGTCGCGAGCGCCGGCTGCCAGTCGAGCGATTCGCGCGGCAGCGCCCAACCCCCCAGCGCGCACGCGCCGAGCAGGATCGCCAGACCGATCCAGGCGCGGCTGCCGCGCGTCACGGTGCCGGCTGCGCCGGTGCTGCCGGGGTCGGGGCCGCGTCGAAGACGACCTGCCACAGCGCCAGCACCGCGTCGCGCTGCGGCGCCATCGCGTCGGGCTCGAGCTGCGTCGGCTGCTCGTTCAGGCGCGCCCGGTGCTGTGCGCGACGCAGCTCGCGGTAGGCGTCGCCCGCGGCGCTGCCGATGCCCTCGGGCAACAAGCCGTGTTGCTGCGCGCGCTGCAGCAGCGCGATGTTGCCGACATCGTCGAGCAGCCCCGCATGCGTGGCGCCGTGCGCGAGCACCAGGTACTGGACCGCGAACTCGGCGTCCATCATGCCGCCGGCGCTGTGCTTGACGTCGAAGCGGCCACTGCGGGTCGGGTGCGCGACGCGCACCTTCGCGCGCATCGCGCGCACCTCGGCGCGCAGCGCGCCGGCATCGCGCGGCGCGCACAGCACCCGGCGACGCACCGCGTCGAACGCCGGCTCGAGCGCGCGCCAACCGGCGCACCAGCGCGCGCGCGTCAGCGCCTGGTGCTCCCAGGTCCATGCGGTGTTGCTGCCGCGGCCGCTCTGATAGCGCTCGAACGACGCGAGCGAGGTCACGAGCAGCCCGGAGTTGCCGTTCGGCCGCAGCGCGGTGTCGATGTCGAACAGCTCGCCCGCCGCGGTGCGCAGCGTCAGCCAGTTGATGACCTTGCGCACGAACGCGCCGTAGATCTCGGCGGCCTGGTCCGGGTCTTTCTCTTCGGCATCGTCGTAGAGGAAGACGAGGTCGAGGTCGCTGCCGTAGCCGAGCTCCTTGCCGCCGAGCTTGCCGTAGGCGATGACGGCCAGCCGCGGCTCGGCCAGATGCGCCTGCTTCAGGTGCTTCCAGGCCCAGCGCAGTGCCAGGCTCAGGGTCGCATCGGCCAGTGCCGAGAGGTCGTCGGCGACCTGCTCGACCGTGACGTGGCCCTCGACATCGCGCACCAGCGTGCGAAACACTTCGGCGTGGTGCGCGCGGCGCAGGGTGTCGAGCAGCGATTCCTCGTCGGCCTGGCCCGAGCGCTCCCAGGCGGCATGGCGCTCCTCGAGTTCGGCGGCGAACGCGGCCGGCTCGAAGCGGCCGTGCAGCAGGCGCTCGTCGGCGAGCTCGTCGATCACGCCCGGGTGCAGCATCAGGTAGCGCATCGGCCAGCGCGCCAGCCCCAGCAGGCGCAGCAGCCGCGTTTGCACCTCGGGCCGTTCGACCAGCATCGCGAGGTAGCTCTCGCGCCGCAGCAGCGGCTCGACCCAGTCGACGAAGCGGATCGCCGCGTCCATCGTGCATTCGTCGTCGCGCACCGCGTGCGCGGCGCGCTTGATCAGCCGCGCCAGCCGCAGCTTGCTGTCGTCGCGCAGCATCTTGATGCGCGGCTGCTCGCGCCAGGATTGCACGCGTGCGGCGAGTTCGGCCGGCAACTGCTCGAGGAAGGCCTCGCTGTCGATCGGCTGCGGCGGCGCGCCGCCGCAGCCGTTGCGGCAGGCACCCGGCCTCGCGGCCGGCGCGCGGCCTTCGTGCAGCAGCGCGTCGAATTCCATCGCCACGAACTCGCGCGTCGCGCCGAGCAGGTCGAGCAGGTCGCAGGCCGCGGTGTCGTTGTTCGCGCCGTCGGCGCGGCAACCGAAGCCCAGGCTGCGTGCGATCCAGGCGAGGTCGGCGTCGATGGTCGGCAGCAGGTGCGTCTGCTGGTCGTCCAGGTACTGGATGCGGTGCTCGATGCGGCGCAGGAATTCGTAGGCCTCGGCCAGGCGCGTCGCGCTCGCCGGCTTCATCAGCCCGCCGGCGGCGAGCTTGGTCAGCGCCTTCAGGGTCGAGCGCGTGCGGATCTCGGGGAACTGACCGCCGCGCGCGACCAGCAGCAGTTGCACGATGAACTCGATCTCGCGGATGCCGCCGCGCGAGAGCTTGACGTCGTTGGCGCGTTCGGGCCGGCCGGCGGCGCGGCGCTGCGCTTCTTCGCGCACCTTGGCGTGCAGCTGGCGCAGGCCCTCGAACACACCGTAGTCGAGGTAGCGGCGGTAGACGAACGCCGTCACCAGGCCGCGCAGGGCCAGCGCGCGACCGCTCTTCACGCTCGCGCCGGGCGCGACGACGCGGCTCTTCAGCCAGGCGAAGCGTTCCCACTCGCGGCCCTGCACCTGCAGGTATTCCTCGAGCATCGCCAGGCTCACGCAGGGTGGCCCGGAGTTGCCGTTCGGGCGCAGCGCCAGGTCGACGCGGAACACGAAGCCGTCCTCGGTGGTCTCGCCGATCAGCGTGTACAGACTCTTGCAGACCTGCGAGAAGTACTCGTGCGCGCTGATGCGCTGACCGCCGTCGCCGCCATCGGTTTCGCCGTCTTCCTCGTAGACGTAGATCAGGTCGATGTCGGACGACACGTTCAACTCGCGCGCCCCGAGCTTGCCCATGCCGACGACCCAGAACTCGATGCGCTCACCCGCGGCGTTGCGCGGCGCACCGTAGCGCATGTCGTGGCCTTGCTGGGCCTGCGCCAGCGCCCGGTCGAGCGTGCTCTCGGCGAGCTCGGTCATCGCCCGGGTCACGTCGCTCATCGGCGCGGCCTGCTCGACATCGAGTACCGCGAGCCGCTCCAGCACGAGCTGGCGCGCCACGCGCATCGCGCTGGCCGGATCGCGGCCGTCGGCGAGCAGGCGTTCGATCAGCGCATCGATGCGCGCGCGCGTCGGCAACCCGGGCGCCAGCAGCGGCAGCTCGGCGGCGTAGCGGCGCCGGATGCGCTGCACGAAGCGACTGTGGTCGGCGCGCGCGTTCGGCGCTGCGGCTGCGGGCGCGACCAGCCGCGTGTCGATGACGGTGGGGGCGGGGTGGGAACCCATGCGGTGCGGCGAGGCTCTGTGCTAGATTGACCCGTCAGCGGCGAGCGCCGACGGCCTCGCGGGCGGCGCGCCGATGGGCCTGCCGCCGACTTCCGAAATGCCCAACCTGTGGCCGGCGCACCGATGTTTCCATGTCATTGATCCCGCCCGCCACGACGCACTCCGACGCGACCGCTGCGCCCGGGCAGCTTGCTGGGCCCGCCTCGGATCGAGGCGCATTGCGCTGGGCGGGCCTGCGGTGGGTCGCGCGTGCGTTGCTGGGCCTGGTCGTCACCGTATGGAGCCTATTGCTGATCGGGTGGCTGACTCTCCATTGGGGGATTCTGCCCCACATCCAGCAATGGCGTGAGCCGATCGAGCAGCGTGCCAGCCGGGCGCTCGGGGTGCCGGTGCGCATCGGTCAGATCGTGGTCCGGTCCAGCGGCTGGGTGCCGTCGTTCGAGCTGCGCGAGGTGCTGCTGCTCGACGCGAACCAGCAGCCCGCGCTGCGTTTGCCACGCGTGTTCGCCGCGATCTCGCCGCGCTCGCTGCTGTCGCTGGACCTGCGCTTCGAGCAGCTGCTGATCGACGGCCCGCAACTCGAAGTGCGGCGCGACAAGACCGGCCGCATCTTCGTCGCGGGGCTGGACTTCAGCGGTGCCGAAGTCGGCAACGGCAGCGCGGCCGCCGACTGGTTCTTCGGGCAGGGCGAGTTCGTGGTCCGCGGCGGCGCGCTGCGCTGGACCGACGAGCAGCGCGGCGCCGACCCGCTCGCGCTGACCGACGTGCAGCTGGTCGTGCGCAACGGCCTGCGCGAGCACGCGCTGCGGCTCGACGCGACGCCGCCGCCCGAATGGGGCGACCGCTTCAGCGCGACCGGGCGCTTCACGCAGCCGCTGCTGGCGCCCCGCGGCGACTGGCGGCGCTGGAGCGGCACCGTCTACGCGAACCTGCCGCGCGCCGACGTCCGCGCGCTGCGCCAGCATCTGACGCTGCCGTTCGAGATCGGCGAGGGCATCGGTGCGCTGCGCGGCTGGGTCGACCTGCAGCGCGGCGAGCCGGTCGCCGCGACCGTCGACATGGCGCTGCGCGCGGTCAGCCTGCGCCTGGCGCCGAATGTCGATCCGCTCGCGGTCGAAGAGGTCGAGGGCCGGCTGGTGGCGCAGCGCAACGCCGAAGGCACCAGCCTGGCGCTGCAGCATTTCACGTTCGAGACCGGCGACAGCATCCGCTGGCCGCAGGGTGACATGGCGCTGCGCTGGCGCCAGCGCGAAGGGCAGCCGGTGAGCGGCGGCGAGTTCAGCGCACAGCGCCTGGACATCGGCCTGATGGCCCAGGTCGCGTCGCGCGTGCCGCTCGGCGACGCGCTGCGCAAGCTGCTCGCCGAGACCGCCCCGAAGGGCCTGATCACCGATCTCGCGACTTCGTGGGACGGCCCGCTGGACGCGCCGACGCGCTACCGCGCCAAGGGCCGCGTCGGCGGTCTGGCGCTGGCGGCGCGCGCCTCCGACGCACCACACGACGTGGGCCGTCCCGGCCTGCGCGGCGCCACCGTGCAGTGGGACGCGAGCGAGGCGGGCGGCAGCGCGCTGCTCGCGATCAACGGCGGCGCGCTCGATCTGCCCGGCGTGTTCGAGGACCCGCTGCTGGTGCTCGACCAGTTGAACGCGCAGGTCGCGTGGAAGATCGAGCCGGCCAGGGCCGCCGGTGCGGCGCCGAAGCTGAGCGTGCAGGTCAGGGACGCGCGCTTCTCGAACACCGACGCGAGCGGCGGCCTGAGCGCGCTGTGGAGCACCGGCAGCGGCAGCGGCACGGCGCGTGGCGGCCGCTACCCGGGCCGGCTCGAACTCGACGCCCGGCTCGCCAACGGCGTCGCGAAGAACACCTACCGCTACCTGCCGCTGGGCCTGCCGAAGGGCACGCGCAGCTACCTCGAACGCGCGGTGCAGGGCGGCAAGCTCGCGAGCGCGAGCTTCCATGTCAAGGGCGACCTGGCGGACTTCCCGTTCTTCAACGCGAAGACCGGTCAGGACGGCGAGTTCCGCATCGGCGCGAAGATCGAGGACGCGAGCTTCGCGTTCGTGCCGAGCGTTCCGGCCGGCGCCAGCACACCGGCCTACGACTCGCCGTGGCCGGCGCTGAGCAACGTGAATGTCGAGCTGCTGCTCGAGCGCGGCACGCTGGAGCTGCGCAACGGCCGCACCCAGCTCGGCGGTGTCGACTGGCCCATGGTGCAGGTCGCGATCCACCATCTCGACGCCGACCCGGTGCTGACGCTCGACGCCACCGGCCGCGGGCCGCTGGCCGAGGTGCTGCGCATCGTCAACGCCTCGCCGGTCGGCGGCTGGATCGACAAGGCGCTCGCGGCGAGCACCGCCAGCGGCGCGGCCGACCTGAGCCTGAACCTGGGCATCCCGCTGAAGAACGTGCCGGCCGCGACCGTGAAGGGCAGCGTCGCGCTCGCCGGCAACGATCTGCGCATCACCCCCGACAGCCCGCTGCTGGCCGGCGCGCGCGGTCGGGTAGCCTTCACGAACAAGGGCTTCGAGGTGGTCGGCGGCAGCGCCAGGATCTACGGCGGCGAGGCGAGCTTCGACGGCGGCTCGCAGCCCGGCGGCACGGTGCGCTTCAACGGCCAGGGCACGGTCAGTGCCGACGGCCTGCGCCGCTCGACCGAGCTCGGCGCGCTGGCGCGCGCCGCCGGCTCCCTCGCCGGGCAGGCCAGTTACCGCGCGAGCCTTGAATTCGTGCGCGGCCAGTCGGAGCTGAACATCAGCAGCAACCTCGTCGGCCTCGCGATCAACCTGCCGGCGCCGCTCGCGAAGGTCGCCGAGGCGCCGCTGGCGCTGCGCTTCTCGACCAGCGGCGATGTCGCGGCACCGGCCACGGCGCCGCGCGACACGCTGCGCTTCGAGCTCGGCAACGTGATCCGGGCCCAGTACGTTCGCGACCTCTCCGGCGAACGGCCGCGCGTGCTGCGCGGCGGTGTCGGTGTGATGGAGGCGGCGCCGGAGCCGGCCAGCGGTGTCGCCGCGAGCATCACCCTGACCAGGCTGGTCACCGACGAGTGGGAAGCGGCCAGCGACCGGCTGCTGGGCAGCGGCGAGGCCGGCGACGCCAGCGCGTCGTCGGCCTACATGCCGGACGCGATCGGCCTGCGCGTGCAGGAGCTGGTCGCCGGCCCGCGCCGGCTGACGCACGTCTCGGCCGGCCTGTCGCAGGACGCCGGCGTCTGGCGCGCCAATGTCGACGCCGACCAGCTCAACGGCTACATCGCCTACCGCGTGCCGATCGGGCGCGGCGGCGCGGCGACGGCCGGCGGGCGTGTCTACGCGCGGCTGTCGCGGCTGTCGCTGCCCAAGGGCGAGGACGCGCAGGTCGAGAGCCTGCTCGACCAGCAGCCCGCGGCGCTGCCGGCGCTCGACGTCGTTGTCGACGAGTTCGAGCTGCGCGGCAAGCAGCTCGGCCGGGTCGAGATCGAGGCCGTCAACCGTGCCGGCGCGCAAGGGCGCGACTGGCAGCTGTCGAAGTTCAACATCACCACACCAGAGGCGCAGCTGACCGCGACCGGGCACTGGGCCGCGGTCGGTGTGCCGGCGCTGCGCGGAGCACCATCAACGACAACGACAACGACAACGACAGCGCGGCGCGCGGTGATGGACTTCAAGCTGCAGATCGCCGACAGCGGTGCGCTGCTCGCGCGCCTGGGCACGCCGAAGGCGGTGCGCGGCGGCAAGGGCCAGCTCTCGGGGCAGATCGCGTGGCAGGGCTCGCCGTTCGCGCTCGACTACCCGAGCCTGTCCGGGCAGGTCAACGTGGCGGTCGACTCCGGTCAGTTCCTGAAGGTCGAGCCGGGCGCGGCCCGGCTGCTCGGCGTGCTCAGCCTGCAGTCGCTGCCGCGACGCCTGTCGCTGGACTTTCGCGACCTGTTCCAGGAAGGCTTCGCGTTCGACAACCTGACCGGCGACGTGACGATCGCGCAGGGCGTGGCCAAGACCAACAACCTGCGCATGCGCGGCGTGCAGGCGCTGGTGCTGATGGAGGGCAGCGCCGACATCGAGCACGAGGGCCAGGACCTGCGCGTCGTCGTCGTGCCCGAGATCAATGCCGGCACCGCGGCGCTCGCCTACGCGGTCATCAACCCGGCGATCGGGCTGGGCGCGTTCCTCGCGCAGGCGCTCCTGAAGAAGCCGCTGACGGCCGCCGGCACGCGCGAATTCCACATCAGCGGGCCATGGGCGGACCCGAAGGTCGAGCGCACCGACCGCAAGTTCGGCGATGATGTGCCGTCGCCCGAGGCCGCCGCCTCGGCCCCGGCGCAGAAGTGATGATGACGTTCGCGAGGCCCGCATGAAGATCGCCGCGCTGCAGATGGTGTCCACGACCCGCGTCGAGGTCAATCTCGACACGGCCCGGCGGCTGATCGCCGAGGCGGCGCGTGCCGGCGCCGCGCTGGTCGCGCTGCCCGAATACTTCTGCCTGATGGGCCGCAGCGACCGCGACAAGCTCGCGATCGCCGAGGCGCCAGGCGAGGGCCCGATCCAGCGGATGCTGTCGGAGGCGGCGCGCGAGCACAGGGTCTGGCTGATCGGCGGCACCTTGCCGATCGGCAGCGACGACCCCGACCGCGTGCTCAACGCGAACTGCGTCTACGCGCCCGACGGCTCGCTCGCCGCGCGCTACGACAAGATCCACCTGTTCAAGTACGACAACGGCCGCGAGCGCTACGACGAAGGGGCGGCGATCCGCGCCGGCGCCGCGCCGACGACCGTGCAGGCCGCGGGGCTGCGGGTCGGCCTGAGCGTCTGCTACGACCTGCGCTTCCCCGAGCTCTACCGCGAGCTGATGCACCCGCCCTGCGACCTGATCTCGGTGCCGGCGGCGTTCACCTACACCACCGGTCTGGCGCATTGGGAGTTGTTGCTGCGCGCACGTGCGGTCGAGAACCAGTGCTTTGTGATCGCCGCCGCGCAGGGCGGCACGCACGAGAACGGTCGCCGCACCTTCGGCCACAGCATGATCGTCGACCCCTGGGGCGCGGTGGTCGCGATGCAGGCGGAAGGCGAAGGCGTCGTGCTCGCCGATCTCGACCCGGCGCAGATCGCGTCGGTGCGCCGGCAACTGCCGGCGCTGAAGCACCGGCGCTCGCGCGCCGCCGGCTGATCTTGCTCCGGCGTGCCCGAGCCGCAATCACCCGGTCGTCAGCGCATAAACCATGTCACCCACGGCGCGCCGGAACGACTCGTTCTCCACGAACTGCTTGTAGACCTGCGTGTCGTCCTTGAGCAGGATCTGCATCACCTTGCCGAGCGCCTGATCGTGGGCCATGCGTGCCGTGTGCGGCGTGTTGTCCTTGGCGTTCTGGAAGGCCTTGTCGGCGGCGACCTTCGGCGCGATGTCGTCGCGGATGCGCTTCGCAACGCGGTCGGTGTCGGCGAACAGCGTGCCGAAGCTCTCGTTGAAGTTCTTGAGGATGTTGCTCAAGCGGTCGAGCTCAGGTTCGGGCTTGTGCCCACCGCCCGTCGTCGGCACCGGCCCGATCGCGGCGTCGTCGTCCGCCAGCGCGATCTACATCGCCGCCTTTTTCTCGACGCGGTAACTGTCCATGTCGATGGCGTCAAGAATGCCCATCGCGAGGTCTTCGTCTTTCGGCGCCGGCAGCTTCGGTGTCAGCAGGTTGGCAGGATCGAAAGCCGCTCTCACTCGGGGTTGGTGTGGGGGATCACCGAGGCCAGAAAGTCGCAGGTGCGGCAGAACACCTTGGCCTTGCCTTTGAAGTCCACCTGTTGGTCTTCGTCGAGCGTGCCGGTGTAGACCGCCACGCAGGCATCGAGGATCGGGTCGAGCGGGTCGCGTTCGGCCCCGCCGAGGAACAGTTCGACGAACTGCTGCAGCTGCGCCGGTGAGTACACCTGCGCGCCGTCCAGCGCGAGCTTCAGGTCGTGCAGCTTGTTCGGGTCGGTCTCTTCGGCCAGCACCTGCTCGTGAAAATGGTCCACCATGACCTCGGCCTTGAGCCGGATCGCGTGGTCGTGGCTCTCGACATATCGACGCAGTTTTTTCTTCGCCCGCTTCGTGTCGAACTCCGGGTCGCGCTCGGTCTTCTTGATCAGCCTGTAGTAGCTGTCCACCGGCGTGTAGTGCTCGAGCACGTCGAGAATGAAACGCTCCTGGACCGCCTGCTTCACGCGCCGAAGGTCGCCGGAAACACGATTTCGCTAGGCCAGCTCGGCGTTAATGGCCGCGAGCGCCGCGGCGCCGGGGCACAGCTGCGCGTCGCTGAGGCGGTTGAGCGGTTCCTCGACCGTGTTCAGGTGCTCGTGCAGGTCCTGCGCCTCGCCGTTGACGTACAGCAGCCCGGTCAGGATCTCGCCGCGCGACTCGTGCGCGGCGATGTGGCCCATTGCCGCGAGCCGGTCGCCGGCGTCGTAGCCGGAGCCGAGCTTGCGCAGGCGCAGCACGCTGCCGTCGTGCTGCGTCACCTCGATCACTTCGCCGGGCGCGTACATCGCGGTGATCGCGTTGCGATCGCTGATGAAATCGAGCCGGTTCACGGCCTCGTTGTGGGCGCGCACGTGCTCGTAGCTCTTGGTGCTGCCGGCATGGTTGTTGAACGCGACGCAGGGGCTGATGACGTCGATCAGCGCCGCGCCGTGGTGGCGCAGCGCGCCCTTGAGCAGCGGCACGAGCTGTTCCTTGTCGCCCGAGAAGCTGCGCGCCACGTAGCTCGCGCCGAGCTGCAGCGCGAGCGCGACCAGGTCGATCGCGGTGTCGGTGTTGACCACGCCCTTCTTGCTCTTGCTGCCGGCATCGGCAGTGGCCGAGAACTGGCCCTTGGTCAGGCCGTAAACGCCGTTGTTCTCGACGATGTAGGTCAGGTTCACGCCGCGCCGCATCGCGTGCGCGAACTGGCCCAGGCCGATCGAGGCCGAGTCGCCGTCGCCGCTGACGCCCAGGTACAGCAACTCGCGGTTCGCCAGGTTCGCGCCGGTCGCCACCGACGGCATGCGGCCATGCACGGTGTTGAAGCCGTGCGAGGCGCCGAGAAAGTAGTCGGGCGTCTTGCTCGAGCAGCCGATGCCCGAGAGCTTGGCGACGCGATGCGGCTCGATGTCGAGTTCCCAGCAGGCCTGCACCAGCGCGGCCGAGATCGAGTCGTGGCCGCAGCCGGCGCACAAGGTCGAGACCCGACCTTCGTAGTCGCGCCGCGTGAAGCCGCGCGCGTTCTTCTGCAGCGTCGGGTGGTGGAGTCTGGGTTTGGCGAGGTAGGTCATGCGGCCTGCCCTTTCTTCTTCTTGATCGGCTCGACGTTGTGCGCGCGCACGTGCTTCGCGATCGCGTCGGTGATGAAGCGCGCGGTGATCGGCGTGCCGTCGTAGTGCAGGACAGCCTGCAGCTTGGCCGGGTTGACCTCCTGCTCCGTGACGATCAGGGTGCGCAGTTGCGCGTCGCGGTTCTGTTCGACCACGAACACCGTGTCGTGGGATGCGATGAACTGGTCGACCGCGGCGCTGAACGGGAACGCGCGCACCCGCAGCACGTCGACATGCACGCCCTGCGCCTGCAGCGTGTCGAAGGCCTCGTTCATCGCCGGGCTGGTCGAGCCGAAGTGGATCACGCCGAAGCGCGTCGGCTTGGCCGCGTCGCGCCGGATCGGCTGCGGCACCAGCGCCTTCGCGGTCTCGAACTTGGTCAGCAGGCGCTGAACGTTGTAGAGGTAGTCGGGGCCGGCCTCGGAGTAGCGCGCGTACGAGTCGCGCGTCGTGCCGCGCGTGAAGTACGCGCCTTTGTCGGGGTGCGTGCCGGGGTAGGTGCGGTACGGGATGCCGTCGCCGTCGACATCGAGGTAGCGGCCGAAGTCCTTGCCCGCGTCGAGCTCGGCGGCGGTCATGACCTTGCCGCGGTCCATGCGGCGCGTGTCGTCCCACACGAGCGGCTCGCACAGGCGGTGGTTCATGCCGATGTCGAGGTCGGTCATCAGGAACACCGGCGTTTGCAGACGGTCGGCGAGGTCGAGGCACGCGGCGCCGAACTCGAAGCACTCCTTGGGGTCTTCGGGGAACAGCAGCACGTGCTTGGTGTCGCCGTGCGACGCGTAGGCGCAGCTGATGATGTCGGCCTGCTGGGTGCGCGTGGGCATGCCGGTCGACGGGCCGCCGCGCTGCACGTTGATGATCGTGACCGGGATCTCGGCGAAGTAGGCCAGACCGATGAACTCGGTCATCAGCGACACGCCGGGGCCCGAGGTGCAGGTGAAGGCGCGCGCGCCGTTCCAGCCCGCGCCGGTGACGATGCCGATCGAGGCGATCTCGTCCTCGGCCTGCACGATCGCGAACTTGTTCTTGCCGGTGGCCTTGTCGACGCGCAGCTTCGAGCAGTATTTCTGGAACGCCTCGGCCACCGACGAGCTCGGCGTGATCGGATACCACGCGCACACCGTCGCGCCGCCGTACACGCAGCCCAGCGCCGCGGCGGCGTTGCCTTCCATGAAGATGCGCTGGCCGACCGCGTCGCGCCGCTCGATGCGCAAGCCCAGCGCGTCGTCAAAGTATTCGCGGCCGTGGTGCAGGCCCATCATGAACGCGTCCAAGTTCGGCTGGATCAGCTTGGCCTTGCCCTTGTATTGCTCGCCGAGCAAGGTCGCGATGACCTCGGGTTCGATGCCGAGCATCGCGCACAGCACCCCGACATAGACGATGTTCTTCAGCAGCTGGCGCTCGCGCGGGTCGCTGTAGCGCGTCGCGCACAGGTCGGCGAGCGGCACGCCGAGCAGGTGGATGTCGTCGCGAAACTTGCCTTGCGGCATCGGCTTGCTGCTGTCGTACATCAGGTAGCCGCCGGGCTCGATCTCGGCCAGGTCCTGATTCCAGGTCTGCGGATTCATCGCCACCATCAGATCGACGCCGCCGCGCCGCCCGAGATAACCCTTCTCGTTGACCCTCACCTCGTACCAGGTCGGCAGGCCCTGGATGTTGCTCGGGAAGATGTTGCGCGGGCTTACCGGCACGCCCATGCGCAGCATGCTGCGCGCGAACATCTCGTTGGCCGAGGCCGAGCCCGAGCCGTTGACGTTGGCGAACTTGACGACGAAATCGTTGATCGCTTCGATGCGCGGCTTCACCGGAGTCGTCATGCGCGGGCCACCTTGTTCGCGCCCGGGTGGGCGGGCTTGTCGCGACACCCGCGCCCGGCCTGCGTCGGGTCGATCAGGAACTTCTGCATGTCCCAGGCGCCGGTCGGGCAGCGTTCGGCGCACAGGCCGCAGTGCAGGCAGACGTCTTCGTCCTTCACCATCACGCGGCCGGTCTTGAGCTCGCTCGACACGTACAGCGCCTGGTCCGCATGCCGCGCCGGCGCGCGCAGCCGGGTGCGCAGGTCGGCCTCGTCGCCGTTCGCGGTGAAGGTGATGCAGTCGGTCGGGCAGATGTCGACGCAGGCGTCGCACTCGATGCACTGGCCGGTGTTGAACACCGTCTGCACGTCGCAGTTCAGGCAGCGCTGCGCTTCCTTCCAGGCCGCCTGCACGTCGAAGCCGAGCTCGACCTCGACCTTGATGTTGCGCAACGCCGCGTTGACGTCGCGCCACGGCACCTTGAGGCGGATGTCGTTCGATACCGCGTTGTCGTAGCTCCACTCGTGGATGCCCATTTTCTGCGACACCAGCGTCACGCCGGGCGGCGGGCGTTTCGTCACGTCTTCGCCGTGCAGGAACTTGTCGATCGAGATCGCCGCGGCGTGGCCCTGCGCGACGGCCCAGATGATGTTCTTCGGCCCGAGCGCGGCGTCGCCGCCGAAGAACACGTTGGGTCGGCTGGACTGCAGGGTCACGTCGTTCAGTACCGGCATGCCCGATTCGTCGAATGCGACACCGGCGTCGCGTTCGATCCACGGGAACGCGTTCTCCTGACCGACCGCGACCAGCACCTCGTCGCACTCGAACACCTGCGCGGGCTCGCCGGTCGAGACGAGCTGGCGCTTGCCGGCCGCGTCGCGCTGCGCGCGCACCTTGTCGAAGCGCATGCCTGTGAGCTTGCCCGCGCCGTCGTGCAGGAAGGCCTTGGGCACCAGGCAGTCGAGGATCGGGATGGCCTCGTGTGCGGCGTCTTCCTTCTCCCACGGCGAGGCCTTCATCTCGTCGAAGGGCGAGCGCACGATCACCTTGACGTCGTCGCCGCCGAGGCGCCTGGCGCTGCGGCAGCAGTCCATCGCGGTGTTGCCGCCGCCGAGCACGATCACGCGCTTCGCGATGCGCGTGACATGGCCGAACGACACCGACGAAAGCCAGTCGATACCGATGTGGATGTGCTGCGCGGCCTCGTCGCGGCCCGGGATCTTCAGGTCGCGGCCGCGCGGTGCGCCCGAGCCGACGAAGACCGCGTCCCAGCCTTCGGCGATCAACGCCTTCAGCGAGTCGATGCGCGTGCCGGCACGGAACTCGACGCCCAGGTTCAGCACATAGCCGGTCTCTTCGTCGATCACCTCTTCGGGCAGTCGGAAGCGCGGGATCTGCGAGCGGATCATGCCGCCGGCCTTCGTGTCGCTGTCGAACACCGTGACCGCATAGCCCAGCGGCGTGAGGTCGCGCGCCACGGTCAGCGCCGCCGGCCCGGCGCCGACGCAGGCGATGCGCTTGCCGTTCTTCACCTGCGCGGGGCGCGGGAAGCGGTCGGAGATGTCGTCGTCCTTGAAGTCGGCGGTGACGCGCTTCAGGCGGCAGATCGCGACGGGTTCGGGCTTCGCGGTCTGCGCCTCTTCGACTCTGCCGCGCCGGCAGGCGGGTTCGCAGGGGCGGTCGCAGGTGCGGCCGAGGATGCCGGGGAACACATTCGATTCCCAGTTGACCATGTAGGCATCGGTGTAGCGGCCCGCCGCGATCAGGCGGATGTACTCGGGAACGGGGGTGTGCGCAGGGCAGGCCCACTGGCAGTCGACCACCTTGTGGAAGTAGTCGGGGGCATGGACATCGGTCGCTTGCAACGAATCCCTTTCCGCGCGCTCGAATCCGTTGGGAAAGATACCGTCCGGGGCCGACGCGCTGCTGCGCATCTGCGGTGCGGCCATGCTAGGCTTGGCGCCGCGGGCTGTCAGCGAGGGTTTGCGCCAGTCTGATGCGAGTGGGGGCAATCTCTCACGAATCAGGCCAGCGTGTCGGCCCAGATCGAGCGTGCCCAGCTGAACGCGAGCGCGGCCTCGAGCTCGTTCGGCGCGCTCGACAGGCCACCCGCACCGGCCACCGGGTTGAAGGTTCTGTCGGCCGCCGCGTACGCGTGAACGCTCGCCACGTGCATCGCGCGCTTGTCGTCGACGAAGCTGTAACAGGTGTTCGACAGCAGCGGCGCCGGATCGAGCTCCCAGCCGTTCAGTTCGGCGACGATCGCCGCCGCGGTGACCTTGGCCTGGCTGTTCGCCATGTGGCCGCTCTTGGGCATCTGCGACGCAATCTGGATCGAGTCGCCGATCACGTGGATGTCTTTCGCGGCGGTCGACTCGAAGTTCAGCCAGTTGACGTTGCACCAGCGCGCGTTCGAGTTCGCCAGGCCGGTCTGCACCGCGATCGCGCCGGCGCGCATCGGCGGCAGCACGTTGAGCACGTCGGCACGCACATCGTCCTGGATCTCGAACTTGACCGTGTTCGTCGTCGCGTCGACGCCGATCGCCTTGGACTGCGGCTGGTATTCGAGCAGGCCCTTGTACGACTCGGCCCAGGCCTTCTTGAACAGCGCGCCCTTGCTCGTCACGTCCTCGTTCGCATCGAGGATCAGCACCTTGGAGCGCGGCTTCGCGGCCTTGAAATACGCGGCGACCAGCGAGGCGCGCTCGTACGGCCCCGGCGGGCAGCGGTACGGCGCCTCGGGGATCGCGATCGCGAACACGCCGCCGTTGGGCATCGCCTCGAGCTGGCGGCGCAGCGCCGCGGTCTCGGGCCCCGCCTTCCAGGCCTGCAGGATGCGGCCCTGCTGGCTCGCGGCGCGCAGCCCGGCGACGCCATCCCAGATCATCTCGACGCCGGGCGACAGCACGAGCTTGTCGTAGCGGATCGTGCCGCCGGTGGCGAGCACCGCGACGCGCTTGGTCGCATCGATGCTGTCGACCATGTCCTTGACGACATGCACGCCGTGGCGCGCGCCCAGCGTGTCGTAGGGCCGCGTGATGTCGGTCATCGCGCGGCTGCCGCCGAGCACCAGGTTCGACAGCGGGCACGAGACGAACGCCGCATCGGGCTCGACCAGCACCACGTCGATCCTGTACTGCGACAGCAGGCGCAGGTACTTCGCCGCGGTCGCGCCGCCGTAGCCGCCGCCGACGACCAGCACGCGCGCGCGGTCGGGCGTGCCGACCGGGTTCATCGCCGGTGTCGTCGCGCAGCCGCTCAGCCCGAGGCCGGCGGCTCCGGCGAGTTTCAGCAGGGTGCGGCGTCGCATCGCGGGCCTCACGGCTGGGTGGCGGCGGGCACGCCGGCGAAATATGCGGCCAGCTGCCCGATCTGCACCTCGCTGTAGCCCTTCGCGAGCTGCGGCATCACGCTGCCGGGGCGCACGCCGCTGCGAAACGCCAGCAGCTGCTCGGCCAGGTAAGGCGCGGGCATGCCGGCCAGCGCACGCATCGCCGACCCGGCCGGCGTGTGGCCGTCGGTGCCGTGGCATTGCGCGCAACTCGCCGCGAGGCTTCGCGAGCGCAGCGTGGCGGCGTCCTGCGCGATCGCTACAGGGCCGGCCGCGAGCAGCGCGACGGCAAGCATCAGGGGGCGCAGGTTCCGCGTCATCTCGGTTTCTCCGGGGGCTCGTGACGCGTAGTGTCGCCCGAGTCCGCTTCCGACGTCGGCTCAGAGCGTGGCTGCGCTGCGAAAGCCGAACAGGCCGACCAGCAGCAGCGTCGGGAACTGCCTGAGCGCGCGGTTGTATTCGAGCACCGCGTCGTCGAAGTGGCGGCGCGCGAACGCCAAGGTTGCGTCGCTCTCGATCAGCTGCGCATTCAGCGCGGCGAGCTCGCTGCCCGGCGCGCTCGGCACCGGCAGCCGCGCGCGCGCCTCGGCGAGGATCGCGTCGGCCAGCCGCAGGCTGGTGATCGCGCCGGCCGCGCCGGGTCGTCCCTTGGCGTGGGCGCAGGCAGTCGCGACCTGCTGGCAGGCGGCGCGCAAGACCTCGATGCGCGATTGCGCGTTCGCCAGCAGCGGCGCGAGCGCGTCCAGCAACTGCAGCAGCAGCGCATGGCGGCGCCGGAACTGCTCGTCCACCGGCGCGAACTGGCGCACGATCGCGCTGCGCAACCGCACCAGCCGGTTGTAGGCGCCGACCGCCCAGAACAGCAGCAGCGCCACGATCGCCCAGCCGACGATTTGGGAGGTGCTCATCGGAGCGCACTCTACGACAGCGCGGCGGCGGCGCGCGAGCGCGACGCTTCGCCACGCGACGAAGCATGCGCGCCGCCGCGCCGGCGATCATCCCCGCACCGACCGACAATCCGATGACCGAATGGCGTCATGACCTCACCCGAACCCCGCTTCGCCAGGATCGCCGCGATGATCGGCGACCCGACCCGCGCGCGCATGCTGGCGGTGCTGATGGGCGGCGAGACCCTCGCGGCCGGCGAGCTCGCCGCCGCGGCCGGCGTGACCGCGCCGACGGCGAGCGCGCACATCGCGAAGCTGCTCGATGCCGAGCTGGTCGTGCTGCGCAGCAAGGGCCGGCACCGCTACGTGCGGCTCGCGGGCGAGGAGGTCGCGCACGTGCTGGAGGCGCTGTCATTCGTCGCCGAGCGCAGCGCCCACGCCGACAAGTGGGAGCGCGGCGCCTACAAGCCGCTGAAGGCCGCGCGCACCTGCTACCGCCACATCGCCGGCGAGCTCGGCGTGGCGCTGTTCGAAGGCCTGATGGCGCGCGGCACGCTACTGCCGCAGGACGGCCACTGCGCGCTGAGCGATGCGGGCCGCACCGAGTTGCGCGCGCTCGGCCTCGAGTTGCCGGCCGAAACCGACGCGCCGCGCCGATTCGCGCACCCGTGCTTCGACTGGTCCGAGCGCCGCGACCACCTCGCCGGCAGCCTCGCGGTGAGCCTGCTCGACCACGGCCTCGCACACGGCTGGCTGCGTCGCATCAAGGATTCGCGCGCGCTGCAGCTGACGCCGCCGGGCGCGCAGGCGCTGGCGCCCTGGATCAACCGCTGAGCCAGCGCTCGTGGCCCTTGCGGCGCAGCTCGCAGGCCGGGCACAGCCCGCAGCCGTAGCCCCAGGCGTGGCGCTGCGTGCGATCGCCGAGGTAGCAGGTGTGGGTGTGCTCGACGATCAGGTCGGTCAGCGCCGCGCCGCCGAGTTGTTCGGCCAGCGCCCAGGTCTGCGCCTTGTCGAGCCACATCAGCGGCGTGGCGATCGTCATCGGCGCGTTCAGCCCGAGGCTGATCGCGACCTGCAGCGCCTTGAGCGTGTTGTCGCGGCAGTCCGGGTAGCCGGAGAAATCGGTCTCGCACATGCCGCCGACCAGCACGCTGGCGCCGCGTCGGTACGCGAGCGCCGCCGCGAGGGTGAAGAACAGCAGGTTGCGCGCCGGCACGAAGGTGTTCGGCAAACCCTGGGCGTTGAACTCGATCGCACGCGCGTCGGTCAGCGCGGTGTCGGAGATGCGGCCCAGCAGCGCGAGGTCGAGCAGGTGGTCGTCGCCGAGCCGCTCGGCCCAGCGCGGAAAGCCTCCTCGCAGCGCGGCGAGCACGCGTGGCCGGCAATCGAGCTCGACCTTGTGGCGCTGGCCGTAGTCGAACCCGATCGTCTCGACGTGCTGGAAGCGCTCCAGCGCCCACGCCAGGCAGGCGGTAGAGTCCTGCCCGCCCGAGAACAACACCAGCGCGCGCCGCGGATCGTCGCGCCCGGCGAGGCGCCCGGTGGCATCGACCATGTCGTTCAGCCCCGCACCTCGCCGTGGCCGAGCACGATCCACTTCAGCGACGTGAGGCCTTCGAGGCCGACCGGCCCGCGCGCGTGGAGCTTGTCGGTGCTGATGCCGATCTCGGCGCCCAGCCCGTACTCGAAGCCGTCGGCGAAGCGCGTCGATGCGTTCACCATCACGCTGGCCGAATCGACCTCGCGCAGGAAGCGCATCGCGTGCGCGTGCGTGTCGGTCAGGATCGCGTCGGTGTGGTGCGAGCCGTAGCGGTTGATGTGCACGATCGCCGCGTCGAGGTCGGCGACGATCCTGACGCTGATGATCGGCGCGAGATACTCCTCGGCCCAGTCCTGCTCGGTGGCCACGGCCAGCTTCGCCCCCGACACGCCCTGCAGCAGTGCGAGCGCCGCCGCGTCGCCGCGCATCTCGACGCCCTTGGCCGCGAACAGCGCACCGATGCGCGGCAGGAAGGCCGGCGCGATCGCGGCATGCACCAGCAGCGACTCGGCCGCGTTGCAGGGGCTGTATTTCTGCGTCTTCGCGTTGTCGGTGACGCGCAGCGCGAGCTCGAGATCGGCGCTCGCGTCGACGTAGATATGGCAGTTGCCGTCGAGGTGCTTGATCACCGGCACCTTGGCTTCGCGCGCGATGCGCTCGATCAGGCCCTTGCCACCGCGCGGGATGATCACGTCGACCGCTTCCGGCGAGGCGATCAGCAGCCCGACCGCCGCGCGGTCGGTGGTCTGCACCAGTTGCACCGCGTCGGGCGGCAGGCCGGCGTCCTCGAGTGCGGCTTGCACGATCTTCCACAGCGCGAGGTTCGAATGGATCGCCTCCGAGCCGCCGCGCAGGATCGCCGCGTTGCCGCTTTTGATCGCCAGCGACGCGGCCTCGATCGTCACGTTCGGCCGGCTCTCGTAGATCATGCCGAACACGCCCAGCGGCACGCGCATGCGCCCGACCTGGATGCCGCTCGGGCGTTGCACCAGGCCCGAGATCTCGCCGATCGGGTCGGGCATCGCGGCGATCTGCTCGCAACCCTGCGCGACGGTCTCGATCGCCTCGGCGCTCAGCTTCAGGCGGTCGATCAGCGGCGCGGCCAGGCCGGCGTTCGTCGCGGCCTCGATGTCGAGCGCGTTGGCACGCCGTAGCGAATCGGGCGCGGCGCGCAGGCGGCGCGCCAGCGCGAGCAGTGCGGCGTTCTTCGCGGCGGTCGGCGCGGCGGCCATCCGCGTTGACGCGGCACGCGCCGCCGCGCCCATGTGGGCGATCGTCGCGGCCAGATCGGTCGGGGTCATTGGAGTACCTTCGTGCTGCGCACTCCGGTATTCGCCCTTGGCGCGGCCCGGCGGGCTCATGCCGCGATTGTCGCAAACCGGCCGCCGGCCCGCCGCCGGGGCGACGGCCGTCGCGTTATTCGGAGCGGTCGGTAGCGCGCAGCCGGATGCACTGCGGGTGCGCGTACCAGCGCGACGAATCGCACTGCTGCTGCATGCAGCGGTACAGCGCGAACTCGCTCTTGCCGGTGCACGCGGCGCGCGGGCCGGCGGCGGGCGTGGCCTGGCGGGGGGGTGGCGCCGCGGCCGTCGAGCGCGGCCGCGCTGCCGCGGGCGGGCTCTTCTCGACCCGGGTGGCGCTGGTGTCGGGCACCGCTGCCGCGGTGGTGGCCGGCGCGACCGGGACCGCCGCCTGCACCACCGGCGCGGGCACGCTCGCGGGCGCGGCTTCGGCGACCACCGGCGGCGCGATGCCGGCGGGCGCGGGCGCCAGGTCGGGTGCCGGCGCCGGATCCGGCGTCGG
>JANXZN010000052.1 GCA_025355545.1 Rhizobacter sp. | reverse complement strand
AGGCCCGATCAACAACCTTCACGGAGGTAATTCACCCCCTCAAACCGACCCCATCCCTACAATCAAATCGGCGCAACCCAGCACCGGCCCCAAACCGGTCACGTTCCCGAAATCGTCGGTCACGTTCGCCGAAATACGCAGCGTGTGATGTCGCCTTCAGGCGACTCCAGCTTCTTGCCCCTTTGAGGGGCTAACAAAACCAAGCCCCCGGCTTTGCCGGGGGTACCTGACTCGGCTTCAGCTCGCGATGCCCAGAAGGTCGAGAATTCCGCAGACGAAGGTCAGCGGGTGGGGCGGGCAGCCGGGAACGTACAGCGTGGGCTTGAATCGCTCCAGAAAGCTGCGGTCAATGGCCGACGAACCTTCAAAGGGGCTGCCCGATATCGCGCACGCGCCGACCGCGATCACAAGCTTGGGTTCGGGCATCGCGTCCCAGCACAGTTGGAGTGCCTCGGCCATGTTGCGCGTGATCGGTCCGGTCAGCACGAGACCGTCGGCATGGCGCGGGGAGGCGACGATGTCGATGCCGTAGCGCCCGATGTCGAAGTTGACGTTGGTCAGCGCGTTCAGCTCGAGCTCGCAGCCGTTGCAGCCACCGGCCGAGACCGATCGGAGCTTGAGCGAACGGCCGAGGCGCTTGCGCAAGGCCTCGGACACCTTCACCGGATCGGGCGCCGAACGTGACGCGCTGATCATGAGGCCGCCACGCTCGGTGCTGGCCAGCTGGAAATCGCTCGTGAACGTGAGCTTGGCGCTCGGGCACGCCGGCTCGCAGTCGCCGCAGAGCACACATCGACCGAGGTCGATCTGCACGGGGTTCAGCGTGATCGCCTCGGTCGGGCAGGCGGCGACGCACGCAACGCACCCGGTGCCGCAATCGCCTGCACCGATGACCGGCTTGCCGCGGAACCCGATCGGATTGGCGCGGCGCGGATCCTTGATGTACCGGGTGCCTTGCGACACCCGGACTGCGATTGACTTGAGCACTGGCGTTCCCTGGGACGGTTCTACAGATCGTTTCCGCAACAGGAAAGGTCGAAACTCTTGTTGCAGATCGGGAAATCGGAGATCTCGTTGTCCCGCAACGAGAGTGCGAGGCCGAACCAGTTGAGAAGCGACGGGTCCGGTACCTTGTAGTGAAGCAAGCGCCCGTCGCCACCAGGTAGTTGAACCCGGCAAAGCGCACCTTCTGGTTCGTGTAGTCCCAAATCACAAGCAGCCAGGCGGCCAATGCAGCGATCTCCCAACCCAGCAGGAAGATCAGCGCGTGGTCGCCGGTGTAGACCAGGACGAAGGACAGGGACGTGAGGTTGAGCAGCGCGTAGTGGACCCCGAGGTGTCGCTTCGATTCGAAGTACGGGCTAAGGTAGCCCACCGCGTAGATGCTGCCCAGCAAGGTCATCGGCAGCGACCACACCAGAAAGAACGCCCCCAGCGCGTCGAGTCGAATCCGCAGCGTGCCGACCGGGTAGGCCCAGGCGAGATCACCGACCACTGGCGACCCTCCGAACAGAACCGGGACGGTCGCAGTCCACACCAGCCCGGTTGCGATGCATTGCGAAGCCACGCCGATGCCGGCACTCGTCGGGTTGCGCAGCGGCAGAAGACACGCAGCCGCTCCCAGCGCCAGGACGAGCACGGCGGCGATGAGGGCCGTCATTCGCGGCCCGCCTCGATGAAGACCTGCAAGCCGCCCGCCCCTGCACCGCGATACCGGACGTTTGTGCTCATCTGCGATGTCGGCGAGGCTGCCGACAAACGGGCGCGGGCGTCATAAAGGCGATGCAAGTGGAAGGCTCCGGGATTTGAGTCAGGCAGGATCGGGTTTTTCCTGCGCTTGGGCCAATCCAGATTGCTTTGAATGATACTACAATGATAATAGGAATGTCATACGGAGAGCTCATGGAACTCAAGACAGCTCGCCTGACGGTGCTGGTCGATCCGGCAAAGAAAAAGGCCTTTGAAGCGTTGTGCGCTCGACAGGACGTCACCCCATCGCAAGTGGTTCGCCGCCTGATCCGCGACTACCTGGCGCACTACGGCATCAGCTTCGTTCCGAGCGGGATGGATCAGGAAGACGAAGGGGTGAGCAAGTCCTGAGCGCCCACGCTGCCGCTTCCGCAACCGCAGCGCCACGGCCAACACGCGCATCAAGGCGCGTGAACAGAGAAAGTGGTCAGTAACGGAGTCGAAGCAGCCGCCAATGAAGTTCGTCGAGCCGGCTTCCTCTCCGGCAAAGCTGGCTCGAGATTTGGGTCGAGCCGCCGTCGACAAAAGGTTCGATGCCGTCGATGAATCCGTTGTCGGAGATGATGAAACCGCACATCATCGCCGTACTCAGCGGTCGGGACGTATTTCGTCGGCCCTTCGAGAGCCTCCTCGGGTGACCCGCTTGGGGTGAGCGCGCAGGGCGATCAGTCGGCGCGTGCCTTCACGTATCGCCCGGGGGCGGGTTCGATGGGTTTGTGCTTCGCATTGCCGAGCCGCTTGCGCGCCGGCACCTGCTTGCCGCCCTGGGGTTTCAGCCATTTCATCCAGTGCGTCCACCAGCTGCCCGGCACCGCCTGCGCCGACTCCAACCAATGTTCGGAGTCATCACGCAGGGCGCCGTCGATCCAGTAACTGCGCTTGTTCTTCGACGCCGGGTTGATCACCCCGGCAATGTGTCCGCTGGCACCGAGCACGAACTGCGACTTGCCGCCCACCAGCTGCGTGGTCCGGTAGGCCGCGCGCCACGGCACGATGTGGTCGTCCTGGGTGGCCAGCACATAGCTCGGCATGTCGATCCTGCCGAGATCGACGCTCGTGTCGCACATCGTCAGCCGGTTCGGCACGCACAGGTTGTTCTCGAGGTACATGTTGCGAAGGTACCAGCAATACATCGGTCCGGGCAGATTGGTGCTGTCGCCATTCCAGTACAGCAGATCGAATGCGTCGGGCGACTTGCCCTTCAGGTAGTTGTCGACCACGTAGGGCCAGATCAGGTCGTTGGCGCGCAGGGTCTGGAACACGAAGCCGAGTTCCGCGCCCGGATAGATGCCGCCCTGGCCGATCGCCTGCTCGCGCTGGGAGACGCCCTGTTCGTCGATGAACACGCCGAGGTCGCCGGGGGTGCGGAAGTCGAGCATGGTGGTCAGCAAGGTCAGGCTGGCCAGCGATTTGTCGCCGCGCGCGCGCAGCACCGCGACGGCCGACGACACGATCGTGCCGCCCACGCACCAGCCCACAGCATTGACCTTGTCGGCGCCGCTGATCGCCTTCGCGATCTCGATTGCCTTCATCGCGCCTTGCTCGACGTAGTCGTCCCAGGTGGTTTTGGCGAGTTCCGCGTCCGGGTTGCACCAGGAGACGACGAACACCGTCTGGCCCTGTTCACACGCAAAGCGGACAAACGAGTTGTCGGGTTGCAGGTCCAGGATGTAGAACTTGTTGATGCACGGGGGCACGATCACCAGGGGCCGTTGCGCAACCTGTTCGGTCAGCGGCACGTACTGGATCAGCTGGAACAGAGAGTTCTCGAACACCACCGAACCCTTGGACACGGCCACGTTGCGGCCGACTTCGAATGCGGTCTCGTCGGTGATCGAGATGCGGCCGCGTTTCAGGTCTTCGAGCAGGTTGGCCAGGCCGGCCTTGACACTCTCGCCCTTGCTTTCGAATGCGAGCTTGATCGCATCCGGATTGGTTGCCGCGAAATTGGCCGGGCTCATGGAGTCGATGAACTGGCGCGCAAAGAAGCGCGCCTTTTGCTTGGCCCGGGGGTCCAGGTCTGCTGCTTCGACCATGTCGCCGAGCAGCCGTGCATTGAGCAGATAGGTCTGCTTGAGCAGGTTGTACCAGGCGTTGTTGCGCCATTCGTCGGCGTGGAAACGGCGGTCGCCGCGCGCTGGCGCGGCCACCGGCTCGCCCGCCTGGCCGGCCGCGTTGGCCATCATGCCCATCCACAGCGCCATCTGTTGTTGCCAGTAGTGCGCCTGCAACTGCGGCAGCGACTTCGGCACGTCCATGTTTCCGGTTGACGCGTGGCCGGCCCGCGGCGCACCGGCGAAGGCCTGCATCAGGTTTTGCCCGGATTTGAAAAAGCCCTGGACGAATTCGTCCGGTATGGTGAAAGGCGAAGCCATGATGTTCCCCTGCGTCGGGCGCCGCCATGCGGTACGGCGCGGAAATGTCGTGGGCCTCTATGCGCCACGGCGGCGGCAACGAGTTCCTACTTCGGAAGCGTCAGCTACTTGATATCCTGCATGTTTTGCCTCGCCCTCTGGGTCATGCTGGCCACGGCGTCGGTCTGCGCCTTGCGCGCCATCTCGGCGAGGTCTTTCATGTCGGCGAGTACCTTCTGGCAGGCTTTGCGGGCCATCTCGGCCTGCTTGGTAGCGTCGGCCACCCCCACGCCGCCGGTGGCCAAACCCTTGGCGGCTTCTTGGATGCCCCGCATTGTCTCGGTCAACATGTCGGTCTGCTTGCGCTCCAGCGCCTGGATCGCCTCGTACGCGGCCTTGTTAGCCTCGACCAGCGCCTCGATGTCCTTGCGCCGGGCGTCGATGATCGACGACATGTCGACACCCGGAACCTTGAACTGCTCGAGCATCTTGTTCAAGTCGCCGAACGGGTTGGAAATCTCTGTGCTTGCGTCTTTCTTCATATCCTTTGCCATCGCATCTCTCCTTATCGGGGTTGTGATTGGGGGGCGAACAGGTCGGCACGGGAGGCCGAGCGGGTTTCTCGGGATGTCGGCATGACCAGAGCGGTCGCCATCGATCACGACCTTGCCGGCCACACGGTGCACACCGTGGTCAGAGACACGCGGCGCTTCTCGGGCATCAGTTCCTTCACCGTGACCGTGGCGTGCACGGTGTCGCCCGGGCGCACCGGCGCCCTGAAGCGCAGGGTCTGGCCGAGATACACCGTGCCGGGGCCCGGCAGCCGGCCGGCAATGGCCGCCGAGATCACGCTCGCGGTGAGCATGCCGTGCGCGATGCGGCCCCTGAACTGCGTGGTCTGCGCGAACTCTTCGTTGATGTGGATCGCGTTGTTGTCGCCGGACGCGCTGGTGAACAGCACGATGTCGGCCTCGGTGATGGTCTTGGCGAAGGTGGCGCTCATGCCCGCCTTGAGGTCTTCGATGTCGTAGCCGTCGAGTTCGTTCATGGATTCTCCGCGGATTGCGTGGTGGACGGCTGGCGGTTCGGCCGGTTGGGAATCGGCTCGTCCGCCTTGGGGTACAGCCAGCCGGAGAACAGGCGCGCCAAGCCAGGCATGACCAGCCAGGTCATGGCCAGCGTGACCAACGCGGTTACCCCCATCACGCTGAGCACCGGGTGGATCGGCACAAGTCACGGACCGACCAGTTGCGACAGCAACAGCACCAGCGGGAAGATCCCCAGCCACGTGACCACGGCCATCTTCCAGCGCGGCGGTGGCCCACGGGTCTGTGCGGCGGGCAAGGCGAACCAGCCTTCCATGCCCGTCAGCACCCGCATCGCCGTCTCGCCGTAGGTCACGCCCGCAACGCGGTCGAGCCATGCTTTGCGCTCGGCGCTGCCGGTCCAGGCCTGCAGATGCGGCTCGGTGTCGAACGCGAACAGCATGCGGTAACAGCCGAGGCCGGCTTCCTCTGGGCGGATCAGGTATCCGCCCAGATGGCCTGGAAAGCCGGCCGCCGCGCTGCGCATGCCCGTTATGAGTTGTTCGAACTCGGCGACACACGCCGCGCGCACGCGGCGTGTGGTCATCACGGTCACGGGTGCTGAAACGGCAGGAGCGCTCACTCGAGTGCCGCCTTGCTCACGCCGCCAGCCGCACCGGCTGCGGGTTGCGGAAAGCCTGCAGGTGCTGCGCCTGCAGTGCCTTGGCCGCGGCCATGCTCTTGTCCTTCACGTGGCCATAACCCCGGATCTCCTCGGGCACGCTGGTGAGCCGCACCGCGGCGACGTGGTTGGCGGTGTCCAGCTTTGACGCGACCTCGTCGAGCAGCTTGATGTAGTCCTCGATCATCCGGCGCTCATGACGACGTTCCTCCGTCTTGCCGAAGATGTCGAGCGCACCGCCGCGCAGGCCCTTCATCCTGGCCAGCAGCTTGAACGCGTTCAGCATCCATGGACCGAAGGTGCGCTTCTGCAGTTCACCGGTGACCGGGTCGCGCTTGGACAGGAGCGGCGGCGCCAGGTGGTACTGCAGCTTGTAGCCATGCTTGAACTGGGCCTGCAGCTTGGCCATGAACTCCGGATCGGTGTGCAGGCGCGCCACTTCGTATTCGTCCTTGTAGGCCATCAGCTTGTACAAGTAGCGCGCCGCCGCTTCGCCGAGCGCGCTCGCGCCCGGCACAGTGCGCCGCTCGGCGGCGACCACGCGCTTGACGACATCCGCATAGCGCTGCGCATAGGCCTGGTTCTGATAGGCGATCAGCTCGGGCACACGCACTTCGAGCAGGCGCTTGACCTCGCCTTGCGCGCCCACCGCGTCGACGATGGCGCGTGCCCGCGCCGTCAACTCCGGGGCGCGCGGCAACTCGGCGACGGAGCCTTCGCCCTTGGCGATCTCGGCGAGCACAAAGGCGCGATCGACCACCGCCATGCGCCCCCACTTGAAGGCCGCCAGCCCCATCTCGACGCCGACGCCGGCCTGCTTGATCGCCGCTTCGATCGAGGCGGCCGCGATCGGCAGGGCGCCGGCCTGCCAGGCCACGCCGACCATGAAGGTGTTGGTCGCCATGCTGTCGCCGAACAGTCCATCGGCCAGCGCTTGGCCGTCGAGGAACACGTTGTCGGCGTGCCGCGTCACTCGGTCGATGCCCGCGGTCAGCCCGCCCAGCGCAGGGAACTGCACATGGCGGTCGGACACCATCTGCCCGGTCGGCGACTGCGTGGTGGACACCACCGCGATCGTGCGCCCGGGGTGGCACTTGTCGAGGTTCTTCGGGTCGGTGGCGTTGAGGATGTCGAAACCCAGGTACAGGTCGGTACTGCCGTCGGAAATCTTGTTGGACCCGTCGAACCGCACCGCCGTGACCTTGATGTCGGAAATCACCGCGCCGCCCTTTTGCGCGAGGCCGGTCTGGTCGAGTCCGATCACATGCTTGCCTTCGATGCGCGCGGCGTGGGCGATGGTCGCCGCCACCGTCACCGAGCCGGTGCCGCCGATGCCCATGATGTGCACGCCGAAGTCGCCCTGCACCTTGGCCACGGGCTCGGGCAGTGCGCGCTCGAGCGCCGGGATGCGGCCCTTTTTCTTCTTCTTCGGCGCATCGTCCGGCGGCCCGTCCGCCTCGGCCACCGGCGTGACCGTCAGGAACGACGGGCAGAAGCCCTTGACGCAGGAGAAGTCCTTGTTGCACGAACTCTGATGGATGCGCGTCTTCCTGCCGAACTCGGTCGGGATCGGCTCGACGCTCATGCAGTTGGACTTCTCGCCGCAGTCGCCGCAGCCTTCGCAGACCCGTTCGTTGATGACCACGCTTTGCAGCGGCTGAGGCCGCTTGCCGCGCCCGCGCATGCGGCGCAACTCGGCAGCGCATTCCTGGTCGTGCAGCAGCACCGTGGTCCCCGGGACCGCGGCGAGCGCGCGCTGCGCTTCGTCGAGTCGGTCGCGGTGCCAGACCTCGGTGCCGCCGGGCAGGCTCACGCTCCGGTAGTTCTCGGGCTTGTCGGTCGTGATGATGACCTTCTTGACGCCATTGGCCAGCAGGTCGGTCACGACGTTGGCCACCGGGTGGTCGCCCATGATCTCCTGGCCGCCGGTCATCGAGGTGTAGCCGTTGTAGAGCAGCTTGTAGGTGATGTTGACACCGGTCGAGGCGGCGTACTTGACCGCCAGGTTGCCGGAGTGGAAGTAGGTGCCGTCGCCCATGTTCTGGAAGATATGCCGGGTGTCGGTGAACGGCGCCATGCCGATCCACTGCGCTCCCTCTGCCCCCATGTGGGTGCCCATCACGACGTTGCGGCCCATCCACATCGCCATCGTGTGGCAGCCGATGCCGGCCGAAACGATGCTGCCCTCGACCGCCTGGGTGGAGCTGTTGTGCGGGCAGCCCGAGCAGTACCAGGCGGTGCGGGTCGCGGTGGCCAGCTTGCCGCGGCGGTGGATCTCGTCGAGCCGCTGCAACCAGGCCTCGGCCGATTCGATGCGCGCCTTGCGCGACAGGCGCTGCGTGAGTGCGCGGGCGATGATGTCGGACTCCAGCTCGCCGAAGTGCGGCAGCAGCGTCTTTTCTTCCTCGTCGAACTTGCCGACGATGCGCGGCGCGTTGACGCGGCCGTACAGCACGTTCTTTGCGAACATCTCGATGAAGGGTCGCTTCTCTTCGATGACGAAGATCTCTTCCAACCCCTGCGCGAACTCGCGCACGACCGTCGGCTCCATCGGGAACAGCATGCCCATCTTCAGTACGCGGATACCGTAGCGACGCAGCTGATCGTCGTCCAGGCCCATCTCGAGGAAGGCCTGGCGAAGGTCGTGGTAGGTCTTGCCGGCGGTGATGATGCCCAGCCACGCGTCGGGGTTCGGGAACACGACGTGGTTGAGCTTGTTGGCTGCGGCGTAGCGGCGCGCGATCTCGTGGCGTGCGGTGTACAGCGACTGCTCCATCTCCAGCGCCTCGGCGCGCACATTCATGCCCAGGTTCATGCGGGGCGAGAAGAGCTTGCCGTCGATCTCGAGGTCGGGTACCACGAACTTCAGCCGCTCGGGAGAGACTTCGGCCGTGCCCGAACCGTCGGCGACGTTGGTGACGATCTTCAGCCCGACCCACAGGCCCGAGAGCCGCGACATGTTGTAGCCGTGCAGGCCAAGGTCGAGGATCCCCTGCACGTCGCCGGGGTAGAGCGACGGCATGCCGAGGTGGAACAGCATCGGTTCGGATTGGCTGCACAGCGACGACGACTTGCAGCTCGGGTCGTCGCCGAACACGGCGAGCACGCCGCCGTTCTTGTCGATGCCGGTGTAGTTGGCATGCTTGAGCGCGTCGCCACTGCGGTCCACGCCCGGCGCCTTGCCGTACCACATGCCGGTGACGCCGTCGAACTTCTGCTTGCCCACGGTGTGCAGCATCTGCGTGCCCCATACCGCGGTGGCGGCGAGGTCTTCGTTGATGCCGTCAACGAAGTGGATGTGGTGTTCAAGCAGCAGCTTTTGCTGCTTGATCAGCGCGGCGTCCAGCATGCCCAACGGCGAGCCGCGGTAGCCCGACACGAACATGCCGGTCTTCAGCCCGCGGCGCCCGTCGGAACGTACCTGGTCGAGTGTCAGCCGCACCAGCGCGTCGATGCCGCCGAGGTTGATGACCCCCACTTCCTGGGTAAACGAGTTGCTGACGTCTTGCTTGGATGACATGAAGGAGTCCTCTTCGGTGAGGCGGGTCGAATTGGCCAGCGGGTCGTGAACGGTGCGCGCGCAGGCGCTCAGGCTGGCCCTAGCGCCCGAGCGCTTTGGCCGAGACTCCTGCGATACCCCAGTTTTCCTTCGGCACGTCGTGGATCCAGACACGCACGTTTTCCTTCGGCGCACCGATGGCGTCGACCAGGGCCTGGGTCACCTTTTCGATAACGGCGCGCTTCTGTTCCTCGGTGCGGCCTTCGAGCATGTAGATCTGGGCGAACGGCATATGGGTTCTCCTTCAAACGGGGTCGCGGTACGGCACGAAAAGAATCGGCTCAAACGAAGCGCATCGACACCGTTCCCAGGTCCTGGAAACGCACGGCGATGTTGTCGCCCGCCTTGACGGGAATGGCTTCGGTGACGCCGCCGGTCATGATGAACGTGCCCGCCGGAATCTCCTGGCCGCGCGCGCCCAGATGGTTGGCCAGCATGACAACTGCCGCCAGCGGTTGGCCCAGCACCGCCGCGCCGGCGGCCATCGTCATGACCTCGCCGTTCTTTTCCAGCACCACGCCCAAGGTGCGCAGGTCGAGATCGGCCAGGTCGCGCATGCGTCCGCCGATCACGAAACGCGATGCCGACGTGTTGTCGGCGATCACGCTCTTCAGGTCGAACTTGAAGTCGCGGTAGCGCGAGTCGATGATCTCGACCGCCGGCACGACGAAGTCGGTCGCCGCCAACACCGCGGCCATATGGCAGCCCGGGCCCTTCAGCGCGGCTTTGGTGACGATGCAGATCTCGGCCTCGACCTTGGGGTGGATCAGCTCGGAGGTCTTGATCTCGCCGCCGTCGGGCACGGCCATGTAGTCACTGACGAATCCGAACACCGGTGTCGTCACGCCCATCTGCTTCATCTTCGCGAACGAGGTCAGGCCGGCCTTCAGGCCCGCGGTCTTGTGGCCGCGCGATTCCTTGCGCCGGCGGATCTCGTCCTGGATCGCATACGCATCGTCCCAGTCCATGTCCGGGTGTTCGCCGGTGATCATGGTGACGTCGCGCGCTTGCAGCTCGGCGTTCTCGAGGTGTTCGGCGAGCCTGGCGATGGTGTTTTGGTCGAGTTTCATGGTGACGGTGACCTGCTCAGATGAATCGAACCGACGTGCTGCCCAGCCCGCCAACGCTGCAATACAGGCTGTCGCCCGCTTTGACCGGTACCAGCGGCGATTGCGACCCCGACAGGATCACCTCGCCGGCCTTCAAACCAATGCCAAGCCGCCCGAGCGTGTTGGCCAGCCAGGCCACTGCGTTGACCGGAGAGCCCTGCACCGAGGCACCGGTGGTGGTGCTGATGACCTCGCCGTTCTTCTCGAGCACCATGCCGGCCAGCGCCAGGTCGAGCTGGCGTGGGCTCTTGCGCTGGCCGCCCAAGGTCAGCACGCCGCAGGAAGCGTTGTCGGCCACCGTGTCCTGGATCTTGATCTTCCAGTCCTTGATGCGCGAATCGACGATCTCGAAGCAGGGCATCACGCAGTCGGTGGCGCGAAGCACGTCGGCGGCGGTTACGCCCGGGCCCTGCAAGTCACGCTTCAGAATAAAGGCAACCTCGGCTTCGGCGCGTGGCGTGATCAGCGTGTCGATGCGGATCGGCTCGCCTTCGTTCAAGACCATGCCCGAAGTCATCTGTCCGAAGTCGGGCTGGTTGACCTTCAGCATGTCCATCACCACCTTGCTGGTGACGCCGATCTTCTTGCCGACGATGGTCTCGCCCGCGTCGAGGCGGCGCTGGATCATGCGCAGTTGAATCTGGTAGGCGTCCTCGATGGTGATCGCGGGCTCGCGCTCGGTCAGCGGGTCGACCGGCGTTCGGCCGACCAGCGCCTGGTACAACTCGTCGCCGTAGTGTTCGATCTTGGTCTTGTCCATTCAGGGCCTCGGGTTCTGCAGGGTCTGGGCATCTGCCTCGGCGAGGAACTCGCCGATCAGCCGATTGAAGCGTGCACTGTGCTCGATCTGCGTCCAGTGGCCGCAATGGCCGAACACATGCAGTTGTACGTTGGGGATCCACTGCGCCAGGGTCAGCGAGTTGGCCAGCGGGATCACTCGGTCTTCGCGGCCGTGCACGACCAGCGTCTGGTGCGGAAGAGCGCGGATGTCGGTTTCGGCGCTTGCCATCGCGTCTACCCAGCGCTGGCGGGGTGCCGGGAACATCTCGGCGTACGACTCGTGAAAGCCGGGCCGCACGCTGGCGTAGTGGCGCAGTTGTGCCAGTTCGTCGGTGACGAGCTCTCGGCTGTGGGCAAAGATGTCGAGCAGTGCGCGCATGGCGGCGAGCGAGGGCTGGTAGCCCCACACCGCTTCAAGCCCCGGCGTGATCGCGAACGGCACGCCGACCGAGCCCATCAGCACCAGGCGCCGCACGCGCTGAGGGGCGCGGATGGCGAGTGCCAGCGCGAGCGCGCCGCCGAACGAGTTGCCGACGACATCGGCGCGTTCGAGGTCGAGGGCATCCATCAGGTCGAGCGCCTGCTGGACCCAGGTGGCCATGTCGTAGCGCGCGCCGGCCGGACGGTCGGTATGGCCGAAGCCCACCATGTCGGGCGCGAGCACGCGGCGCTGCTGCGCGAGCGCCGGAAGCAGCAGGCGCCAGTTGGCCCAGGCGCTCACCCCCGGGCCAGAGCCATGAATCAGGAGCACGGGCGCACCCGTGCCGAGGTCGTGGACGTTGCTGTCGAATGCGCCGGTGCGCACCCGCCGGCCGATCTCGGCGTTATCGCTCATCACCCGTCGCTCAGAACTTGATCATCACGTTGCGCAGCTCGGTGTAGAACTCGAGCGAATGCACCCCGCCCTCGCGGCCGATGCCCGACTGCTTGGAGCCGCCGAACGCGGTGCGCAGATCGCGCAGGAACCAGCTGTTCACCCAGCACAGGCCGACGTCGATTTGCAGGGCCAGTCGGTTGGCCCGGCCGATGTCGCTGGTGTAGATCGAGGTCGCCAGACCGTACGGCGTGTCGTTGGCCATGCGCACGACTTCTTCTTCGGTATCGAAGGGCTGGATGTGGCAGCACGGGCCGAAGATTTCCTCGCGCACGACCGAAGCGGTCTCGGGCAGGCCGGTCCAGATTGTGGGCTGCACCCACGCGCCCGCCTTCAGGTCGGCCGGCATGTCGGGGATGCCACCGCCGGTGACGACGTTCGCGCCTTCGTCCTTGGCCTTCTTGTAATACGACAGCACCTTGTCGCGGTGCTCTTGGCTGACCAGCGGGCCGATCTTGGTGGCCGGGTCGTCGGGTCGGCCCGGCTTCATGCCTTCGGCCTTGGCCTTCAGCGCAGCGACGAACTTGTCGAAGATCGGCCGCTCGACATAGACGCGCTCTGTGCCCAGGCAGACCTGGCCGCAGTTCTCGAACACCGAACGGGTAACGGTGTCGACGGCGACGTCGAAATCGCAATCGGCGAACACCAGCGCGGCGTTCTTGCCGCCGAGCTCCAGCGAAACCGGGCGGATGCCCTCGGCGCCGGCCTTCATGATCGCGGTGCCGGTGCGCGTCTCGCCGGTGAAGGTGATGCCGTTGACACCCGGA
The DNA here is from genome assembly GCA_025355545.1 of Rhizobacter sp. Classification (GTDB taxonomy): domain Bacteria; phylum Pseudomonadota; class Gammaproteobacteria; order Burkholderiales; family Burkholderiaceae_C; genus LMDS01. Next base: position 10,526 of record JANXZN010000052.1, on the reverse strand, counting down.
TGCGAGGTCAGGAAGGCGCCGGCCGAATCGGGCCCGAAGCCTTGCACCACGTTGTACACGCCCTTGGGCACACCCACCTTGTTCATCACCTCGCCGAGCAGCGTGGCGGTGCTCGGCGTCTCCTCAGAGGGCTTGACCACCACGGTGTTGCCGCACGCGAGCGCCGGCCCGACCTTCCACGTCATCAGCAGCAGCGGCAGGTTCCACGGGCAGACCACCGCGATCACGCCGCGCGGCACGCGCACCGCGTAGCTGAGCGCGGTGTGGCCGTCGGGGGTAGCCATCTGGAACGACTCGGTGGAGGCGTTCTTGATCGTGTCGGCGAAGATCTTGAAATTGGCCGCGCCGCGCGGAATGTCCACATGCGATGCCAGGTGGTTCGGCTTGCCGGTGTCGGCCACCTCGGCGACCAGGAAGTCGTCGAAGCGGCGATTGATCTCATTGGCCACCTCGTCGAGCAGCTTGACGCGGTCATTGACTGACATCGTTCCCCACGGACCGTGCAATGCCGCGCGGGCTGCCGCTACGGCAGCATCCACCTCAGGCTTGCCGGCTTCGTGGACCATGCCGACCAGCGAGTTGTCGATCGGCGTGCGTTTTTCAAATTGTTTGCCACTCACATTGGTGACAAATTCGCCATTGATGAAGTTCTTGATGTCTTTCATGTGGAACTCTCATGCAGTGGTGTGCGCCGCTGGGCCGCACACCTTTTAAACAGTCAGGCCGATGGCCAGGAGCCCGGCCCGCGCGCAGGTTTGGTCCTCTTCTTCGGAGCCGCCGGACACACCAATGCCGCCGATCAGCCGCCCTTCGTACCGCAGCGGCAGGCCACCGCCAAAGCACACCATGCGCGGGCGCATCGGAATGCCGTTGCGCACGGCCAGCGAGTCCGACTTCAGCGCCTCGGTCCACGCTCCGGTCGGCAGGCCGAAGCCCGCCGCGGTATAGGCCTTGTCGATCGCGATGTCGATCGAGTGCAGGAAGGCGCCCGGCATTCGCAAAAAACCCGCCAGATTGCCACCGGCGTCGACGACGGCAACGTTGACCTTGATGCCGGCCTCTTCGGCCCAATGCGCCGCCGCCGCCACGCAGGCTGCGGCGGCCTCCCAGTGCACCACGTCCTGAGAGGCAGCGATCTTCATCAGGTGAACACCGAGAGGAAGGCTTCGTTCAGGGTACGGTCGTGATAGAAGATCGCCGGGCCGAGTGCCTCGTCGTACCAGGTGATGGGGGGCTTGTCGGGGTAGTAGATGTAGCCCCCGGCGAAGACCTCATTGCGGTTGCCCGAGGGATCGAAGAAATACACCGTCTCGCCGCGGGTGATACCGTGCCGCGTCGGGCCGATGTCGATCGAGGTCTTGGTACGCGACAGGATGTCGGCCGCGCGCAGCACCTTCTCCCAGCTGCCGAGTTCGAACGAGGCGTGGTGAAACTTGCCCTTCACCGGTTGGCGGATGAAGGCCACGTCATGTGCCTTGTTCGAGCAGGAGAGGAACACGCCGATCATGAGCTTCTTGTCGGGCCCGGCCAGTATCTGCTCGGTGATGCCGAACCCGAGCACCTGCGTGAACAGCTTCACAGTGCCGTCGAGGTCGTCGCCGTAGAGCAGACAGTGATCGAAGCGCGAGGGCGCGATGCCGTGCAGGCCGTCGGGCCAGGGGTCGGGGTTGATGTTCGGCCCATCGGTGCCACAGTTATTGCCCAGCTTCTCTTTCTCTGCAAACAGCTCCATCACGTGACCGGTGGGAATCGTGAAGCGGAAGCGCTCGCCGGTCTTGGGGTGTTCGCCGGCCGGAATCCATTCGAGGTCGCTGCACAGGCCCGACTTTTCGATATCGGCCGACAGCTTCTTGAGCGTGGCGGGTGAATCGACTCTCCAGCCCATGTAGTCCATGCCGGCTTCGTCAGCCTCACGCAGCACCACGCTGTGGTGGTCGTGCTCGTCCCAGGCCTTGAGGAATACGCGGCCCTTCGGGTCGCGTGCCACTTCGGTCAGGCCCAGGACCTCGGTGTAGTGCTTCAGTGCAGGCGCCATCTCGAGCACGCGTATCGCCACGTGTCCAGGGCGCAGAACGCCGGTGAGTGCCATTTATGTCTCCTTGTCGGGTTGAAAAACTTGCGCCGGTCTCGCGAAATCGAGACTGAACGACACACTCTTGTGAACCTTGGCGGCCCCCCACGCGCGACCCATCGCCTTGACGTTGATGTCACCTTGCGGGTAGAGCCTGCAGGCCAGCACGCAGCCTTGCGCCTCTTCGTCCGCGCTCACCACGGCGCGGTTCATCTTCCTACTAACGTAGTGGCCTTCGGTCACACGCACCTTGCATGCGCCGCATCCGCCGTTGCGGCAGCCCACCGGGATGCCATTGCACCGCGAGTGCTCCATCGCCTGGAGCACGTTGACTTCCTCGCTGCAGCGAAATGTCTCGCCTGTGTTTTCGATCGTCACTTGGAACGGCATGTTCGAGCCCCGCGGCAGGCAACGGCCATGCGAGCCAGGCGTTGCGCCATTGCTGTGTCGGCTCGTCCGTCACCACCACCTGCGCCTTCGGTCTGCCCCTCGGCATCGCGGCATCTTCGGCCCCTCGATTCCGCAAAGGCATGCATCATTTATGTCAGTTACTCGCTGGACAGGACACTAGATGTTCCTGAACAGCGGGCTGCGCGCCAAGGCGTGGGCACCGTCGCCGGCGGTAATGAACTTCTCCGTGTAGATGTCGCGCTCGAACAGGCGGCCCTTCATCAGGGCGCGGATGCTGGCTTCGATCATCACCGGCGGGCCGCACAGGTAGGCCTTGTGACCGCGGAAGTCGTTGCTGAAGGCGCTGGCGGCGGCCTCGTGCACGAAGCCCTTGAAGCCGTCCCACGCGCACGCCTCGGTCGGCTCGTTGAGCGCCGGCACGTAGCGGAAGTTCGGGTGCCTGGACGCGAGATCGAGGAACAGCTCGTGGTAGTACAGTTCGGCGCGGTTGCGGGCGCCGTAGACCAGCGTGATCTTGCGCGGGTCGGCGTCGTTTTCCAGCAGATCGAGGAGCATCGAGCGCGGGCTCGACAGGCCCGAGCCGCCGGCCATCAGGATCACCGGCTGGGTATCGGACTTGCGCACGAAAAAGCGCCCGAGCGGACCGGTCATCGTCACCGGGTCACCGACCCTCAGCTGCTCGTGAATGTAGGTCGTGCCCTTGCCGTTGGGCACGTGCCGCACGTTCAACTCCAGCAGGTTCTTCGACTTGGGCTGGTTCGACAGCGAGAACGCGCGTGGATGCTCCATGCCGGCAAGCTGCAGGTTCACGTACTGCCCAGCCTGGAACTCCATGCCCTCGGCCTCGATTTCTATGAATACGCCCTTGATCGTCGGCGTCAGATCGACCAGATCGGCAACCTTGCCGCTGTAATCTTTCAGTGGCAGATGCCGGGCGTCAGGCTCCTCGTCGATGTCGGCCTCGATGACCACGTCCGACATCGGCACGGCGCAGCACGCCAGGCAGCGCCCCTCTTCGCGCTCGACGTCCATCAGTGCGAATGGCGAGGCGGCGCCGTGGTCGACCTCGCCGTCGACCACCTGCACCTTGCAGGTGGCGCACAGGCCGTGGCAACAGGCGTGCGGCAGATAGATGCCGCTGCGCAGCGCCGCATCCAGAATCGTCTGGCCTTCCGCCACCTCGATGGTGTGGCCGAGCGGTTCGATCGTGACCTGGTAGCTCATGACGGCGCTTACCGCGGGTTCAGGTATGGCTGCCGTTGATGCCGGTCAGGCCCGGGGTGCGAAAGCGGATCACCGCCTTGTGGCCCAGTCCGTTGTCGGCCAGGCTCTTCTTCGGGTCCGGCTTGAACGGCTGGCCCGAACGCAGCCACTCGACCTTGCTCCAGTCGATCTTCGGCCAGTCGGGGTGCCCTGTGAACGAGGTGGTCGGAAGCACCTTCTCGACCATGTCGCCGAACGGCATCGCCGGCGGCAGCGGCAGCGCGAACGGCGCACAGATCATCATGTGGTCTTCCCAGCCGATATACAGCAGCTGGTTGCCGTGAAAGAGCTCGACGCGGTCCTTGACCTCGCCCTTGTAGCCCGGTTGCTTTGCTTGGACAGGCATTTGATTACTCCTTCATGGGGTCAGGCAGCCTTCTTCGGCGCGTCTTCCTTCACCAAACCCTTCCATTTCAGCCAGTTGGCTTCGTCGGGTGACCCGACGTAGTCCATGTTGTCACCCGGGCCGAAGTTGTAGTAGTCGAGCACTGCCGCGAGCGGGTTGAAGCCCTCGACCGTCGGATCGGTGCCCGGCTTGAAGCAGTTGCCCTGGTAGATCTGGTGCACCGGCAGCCAGGCCTGCACATACTTCTCGGGCTCGTAGTCGAAGATGTCCTTGCAGCCGTCCGAGCAGAAGTGGTATTTGTCGCCGTTGTAGTCCGACTCGCGGTAGCAGGTCTTGGTCGCGTCGTCGGGCTCGCTGAAGACGAGCGGGATCTGGCAGCACTGGCACAGCATCGGCAAGGTGGTGTTGTAGAAGCGCTTGCCCTGGTTTTCCTGTTCGCGGTAATGCTCGAAGCGCGGGCGGTAGTACTTGTCGAAGGTGTCGGGGTATTTCTCGGACATCCAGTTCATGTTCTCCTCGCTCGGGCACCAGGTGTTGAAGTTGGCGGCCGCCGCGTAGTTGTAGAAGGTGTTCCAGGCCTCCGAGGACAATCGGTCCGCCCCACTGACGGTCTGCTCCCAGTACTTGGGCATGCGGATGCCGTAGCGCTCGAGGTCGTTGAACAGCGAGCCGCCGTTCTGTACGAAGTAGATCTCCCAGGCCTCTTTCCAGGACATCACTTTCTTCGGCACCATGTAGTCGAGCATCATCGCCACCAGTGTCAGCACGCGGTAGCCGCGCCAGAACCACTTGTCGATCCAGCGTTGCACGATCGGCACGTTGTCCGGGTCCTGCTCGAGCATGAACTTGATGCACTCGATGCCCAGCGTCATGTGGCGCGCCTCGTCACTCTGCGCCGAAAAGCCGAAGGTCACCGTCGCCATGTCGCCGTTGTAGGCCGCGGCCGACATGAAGGGCATGAAGATCAGGTTGGTCAACACGTACTCGAAGCCGAACGAGATCGCGGTGATGGCCTCGAACGGGCCGGCGGTCATCGCGTCCTCGAAGTAGGACTTCGGCACCGACAGGTACCACACGCGGTCGTGCATGTGGCGGAAGTCGTGCATGCCGTTGAAGTACTTGTTGTACTGGCTGATCGTGTGCACCTGGGTCTGCGCATGGCGCAACTCGTCGATCGACTGCATCTGACAGGCCACGCGCGCGCCGACGCCGGGAAACTGGCGGCCAAGCATCGCGAACAGTCGGTGCGCCGAATACTCCTCGGGCGAAATGCCGGTCAGGAACAGCTTGAGCGTGTTGACGTAGCGGCCATCGGAGACGTTCAGGTGGCCGTTGTTCTGCTGGAACGCGTCGATGATCGCGTACAGCTTGCGTTCCTTCTCGGTCTGGTACTTCCAGTACGCGTCCATGGTCAGGCGAAACGGGTCTTCCCATTTGTCCCAGTCATGGATCTTGATGCCTTCAAACTTGATCTGGTCGAAGACCTTGTCCATCGGCTGGTAGGTGGTCGTCCAGCCCAGCCCGCGGGTCATCTGTGCGTACTTCTCCTTCATGTTCAGCTTCTTGGCGGTGGCGGTGGCGGCGGTCTTTTCCATTCTGGTCTCCGGTTACTTCTTCCATTCGAGAACGAGTTCGTCCTCGGTCTCGTCGATGTTTCCCGACAGCGAGATCAGGTTGACGTGAAACGACTGCAGATCAAAGTCCACACCGATGATCTCCTCGACCGTCGAGCGGCGCAGAACCAAGCGCCCGGGCGCGTCGATCTTGACCATGGCCGGATATCGATTGACGATGGCATGAGGGTTGTCACGCTCGATCGCCTCGATGATGGGCCGAGTCTCTTCATTGGTCTGCAGGGCCAGGAATACGGTACTCTGTACATTGCTCATGAGGGGCCCCTTCAGGCTTCCAGACCCAGTTTCGATAGCCGTGCTTTCAGGCCGGTCTGGATCTCGTCCATGGCGGCTTGCGCATCCTCGAAATAAATCAGTTTGGCCAACGGGGCCAGGGCATCGGTGGCTCGAACCGTCCAGTCTCGGGCCCACGCGGAGAGCACGCGCTTGTTCTCGAGTGACTCGGCGACGGCAGTCTTGATCGTCGCGTCGACCCACTTGACGTTTTCGGCGAACCAGGCGTCCATGAACTCGGTCAGCATGGACACGACCACGCCGCCCTGCTGCGAAAGTTCGCCGCCGAAGCGGCCGTACACCAGCGGGTAGATCAAGCCGTCGAGTACCAGGTTCTGCGCCACGAAGAGCTCGAACCAGTCCTTGACCACGAAGGTGTCTTCGGCCAGCTTGCGCAGCGGCTGCCACACGGGTTCGTTGAGCCAGCTTTCCTTGGCCAGCGTCAGCGACTCGCCGGTATTGCCGTCGATCAACAGGCCGATGCGCGACAAATACTGTGCGATGCCAAGCCTATCCATGGTGTTGTACATGGTGCCCTGCGTGATGGCCGTGCCGTAGCCGTACGCCGTCATGTAGCAGTTGTTCGTGTTCGCCGCCCACTCGAGATGGCGCAGCGGCAGAATGATGGCCTTGATGCGGCGCAGCAGCCCCTTCGGAAGGCCGGCCAGGACTCCGCGCTTTTCAACAAAGTCGAAGTTCTTCTCCGCCGTGTCCTGCAGCTTCGATCGGTTCATGACATAGGCGCCGTAGTAGAACTGGCGCGGATCCTTGAAGCTATACCAGTCCTTCATCTGGATTGCCGTGCGGCGCGTGTCGTAGAGTTCGTACTCAGGCTCCCACAGCGGACGATAGTGGAAGTTGCAGTCCGACTGCATGTCGAACGTCGCCTCCTGGTATCGCGAAGCGGGTTTGTCCGCGCCCAGGCGGCGCGCCACGTTACTGAAGGTCTGACGCACCGGCTCGATCGCCGTGGTCTTGATTTCCACCGACATGAATGTCTCCTGGTTGTGACGGGGATGGCGGGGTCGTCGCGCTGGTTCGGGCTCAGACGCCCGAGTTCGTATCGGGCAGCGATTCGCCGGGGATGGTGGCGCCTTCGACCGGCGTGATGCGAATGACCTGGTTGGCGCGGCAAAACTCATGGAACGCGGCGACCGGCAGGATGAGTTCGACCAACAAGTCGGGCTCGCCGATCGCGAAATCGAATTCGACGAAACCGTCGGCCCTGACCTGGCGCAGGCGGACGAATCGCACGCTCGGATCGAACGCCGGCTTTGCCGAACGAGGCTGGTAACGGTGATTCACCTGACTGTGCCTCCTGCTGTCGGCTGTTCGTGATGACGTCGGTGGTCGTCGGCCAAGCGATTGACGGCCCGAGACCACCAGAGTCGATCGGCGTTGCCCCGACTTGGCAGCGGGGTCGAAAGCGGCAAGATCGGTCATGTTAGCTGTTAACGCAAGGAGCTTGCCAAAATCTCGCGAATTGACTTCAATCTCGATATTTGCAGGGTAAACCCCAAATGGAAGAGTGTCTAAAATCGATTCAGATGGCCTGCGCGCTGCGCCAAGTCTCAAATCAGGGCTGATGCTCCCAACAGAAATACGAAGGATTTCACCATTTAAAGCAAGTCTCTGACTGTCGATTGATCAAATGATTGAAAGACTCCCGGCCGGCGGTGGCCCTGCAGCACATATCGGTTGGAACCAATAATGTCGAGATTCAACGGGCCGAGCCCCCGTTCTGGAGGCGGCGTGGATCCCGAGCTGAAGTACCCCGCGGATGCCGATCTACGCCGCCTGCTGCGCTTTGCGCCAGACAAGGGCGAGATATGGCTCGGCGAGTACCGCATGTTGCTGCTGCACACGGCGGCCCTGACGGCGCTGCGGCAGGACCTGATCAACTCGGTCGGCCCAGAGCACGCGCGACGCCTGCTGACGCGCATGGGTTCTTCGGCGGGCCTGCGCGACGCCGAATTCGCCAAGAAGACCCGCAGCGACCGCTCGCTGAACGAGATGTTCCTGGTCGGACCGCAACTGCACATGCTGGAAGGCGCGGCCCGCGTCACGCCGTTGAAGATGGTGTTCGACGTGGCGGCCGGGAGTTTCGAGGGCGAGTTCCGCTGGGACGACTCCTGGGAGGCATACGCCCACCGGCAGAAGTACGGTGTGGTCGACGAGCCGGTCTGCTGGACGCTGCTGGGCTACGCCAGCGGTTACACCACCGCCTTCATGGGCCGGCTGATTCTGTTTAAGGAGGTGGCTTGCGCCGCCTGCGGCGCCGATCACTGTCACATCGTCGGCCGGCCGATCGAGAACTGGCCCGACGGCGAGGCGCACCGTCAGTACTTCGCGGACGATTCGCTGCTGCAGAAGATCGAGGCGCTAAGCCTGCAGGTCGAGGCGCTGACGTCCACGCTCGAGCCGGCGCAGGGCGGCATGCTGGTCGGCGCGTCCAAGGTCTTCCGCCGTGCGCACGAGCTGATGCAGCGCGCGGCCAAGACGCATGTCACCGTGCTGCTGACGGGCGAGACCGGCGTCGGCAAGGAGCGCTTCGCGCGTGCGCTGCACGAGATGTCCGACCGCGCGCACGCGCCATTCGTCGCGGTGAACTGCGCCGCGCTCCCGGCCGAGCTAATCGAGGCCGAGTTGTTCGGCGTCGAGAAGGGGGCTTACACCGGCGCCCATGCCACGCGCGCCGGCCGCTTCGAGCGCGCCGACGGTGGCACGCTGTTCCTCGACGAGGTGGGCGAGCTGCCGCTGCCGGCGCAGGCCAAGCTGCTGCGCGTGCTGCAGGAAAGCGAGATCGAACGCCTGGGCGGCGAGACAACACGCAAGGTCAATGTGCGGCTCGTGGCGGCCACCAATGTCGATCTCGACGACGCGGTGAAGAGCGGGCGCTTCCGGCGCGACCTGCTGTACCGGCTCAACATCTACCCGATCCGCATTCCGCCGCTGCGCGAGCGCCAGACCGACATCGAGCCTCTGGCCCAGAACATGCTGGCGCGCTTCTCGGCGCTGCACCACAAGCGGCTGGCCGGTTTCGGCGACCGCGCGATGCAGGCGCTGCACCGATACGACTGGCCAGGCAACGTGCGCGAGCTGGAGAACCTGGTCGAGCGTGGCGTGATCCTTGCGAGCCAGGGCGACACCGTGGAGCTCGAGCACCTGTTCCCCAACCAGCCCGAAGTGGCCCAGGCCGGCCTAGACCACCGGGGCCAGCTCGTGGAGGTGACGCCGCAGCAGCACCAGGAGCTGTGCGCACGCATCGTCGACAGCGGCATTCCGCTCGACGCGCTGGAGGCGCAGGTGCTGGCGCTTGCGGTGGAGCGCAGCCTCGGCAACCTGTCGGGCGCGGCGCGGCTGGTGGGTATGACGCGGCCGCAGTTGGCCTATCGCCTGAAGCGCCGGCTGGCCGATGACCCAACCGAAGAAGGGGACCGCTGATGCTGCCCTCCAGTAAGTTCAGCGCCGCCTACCAAGCGCCGCAGGCCGATGCGCCACGCACACTGGCCGAGCGCGCCTACCTCGGACTGCGACACGACATCGTCAGCGGCAAGCTCGTGCCGGGCGAGCGGTTGCGGGTGGAGCACCTGAAGGACCAGTACCAGGTCGGCGCCGGTACGCTTCGCGAGGCGCTGTCGCTGCTGCTGTCGGACGCGCTGGTTACCGCGGAAGGACAGCGCGGCTTTCGCGTCGCGCCGATATCGCTGGCCGACCTGGAGGATGTCACCAACAGCCGGGTGCTGATCGAGACCGAGGCGCTGCGCCAGTCGATCCGCCACGGCGACGCTCGCTGGGAAGCCGACCTGGTGGGTGCCTTCCACCTGATGACGCAGGCCGAGACCCGGCCCGACGGCATCGACCCTGATGCGTTCGAGCAATGCAACAAGGCCTTCCACGAGGCGCTGATCGCCGGCCACCCGTCACCATGGAGCAAGTACTTGATCGGCATCCTCTACCGCCACGCCGAGCGCTATCGCAACATCAACCTGCGCCTGACCGCCGTCCATGCCGCGCAGCGCGATGTGCACCGCGAGCACGAGGAGATCTTCCGCGCCGCGATCAACCGCCAGGAGGCGCGCGCGGCGCTTGCGCTGGAGTCGCATGTGCGGCTGACGGTGGACGTCGTCAAACGTCAGGCACAAGCGGAAGCGAGGGTTGCGTAGCGGACTGTGTCGAGGCGTTGTCAAACAAGTCACCGATGATTGCGATCAACTCTCTCCAAACGGAAACGGAGGTAAGCGAGCAGAAAGGTATTGCGAATCTATTGATTGGTGTGTTTGGCGCCCATTCGAAATCCAACTGCACACGCGCCAAAGATTGTCTGGGCAATGCCGGAGCAAGGTGCAATCGACGTCTTCGCACTGCTATCGTTCGTCCATCGCAAGCTAGTGTAGTGTTGCATTCTGTTTAGAACTTAAGCGGCTATTCGCTCGGATGACCTTCTGCAGGATGTCGGCAGCGCTCTTGGTCCAGATGAACGGTTTGGGCTTGGTGTTGTGATGGGCGACGTACGCATCAATGGCGG